>CAIYOH010000220.1 GCA_903927745.1 uncultured Mycobacteriaceae bacterium | reverse complement strand
CCTGGCCGACGTGGCCCGGCTCAAGGGGCAGGCGAGCCTACTCCACTCCATGATGGCGCATCCCAAAGCCGTCGAGGCCATGGGCGTGGCCTCGGCCAGTAATCCCACCGAGGAGGCGGCAATCGTCTTCGAGGCCATCGGCATGCCGTTGGCCACCCCCGAGCAGGCCGCCGCCGCGCAAGCCGAGGTGTTCGCCACCCGCTACGGCACCATCGCCTGAACACCCGTCGGGACGCCCGCCCGGGGGCGCCGCAGCGCGTGGCGCCGCCCGCGGGCAGCATGGTCGGGTGAGCCCCCGCCGAGTCCCCCCGCCACCCGACCCGCTGGGCCGGTTCAGCGCCGTCACCCGCGAATGGTTCAGCAGCACCTTCACCGCGCCCACCACCGCGCAGGAACAGGCCTGGGACGCGATCGCCGACGGCCACCATACTTTGGTGATCGCACCCACCGGGTCCGGCAAAACCCTGGCCGCATTCCTGTGGGCCCTGGACACCCTGGCCACACCGGCCCCGCCAGCAGCCACCGATGACCAGCCACCCGGCACCCGGGTGCTCTACGTCTCTCCCCTTAAGGCGCTGGCCGTCGACGTCGAACGCAACCTGCGCACCCCGCTGGCCGGGATCACCAGGATTGCCGAACACCGCGGCCTGGCGCCACCGGCCATCAGCGTCGGGGTCCGCTCCGGGGACACCCCGCCCGCACAGCGCCGCCAGCTCATCGCCCACCCCCCCGACGTGCTCATCACCACCCCGGAGTCGCTGTTCCTCATGCTCACCTCGGCCGCCCGCGACACCCTGGCCGGCGTGCAGACGGTGATCGTCGACGAGATCCACGCCCTGGCCACCGGCAAGCGCGGCGCCCACCTCGCCCTGTCCCTGGAGCGGCTGGCGGACCTGTGCCGCACCCGCCGGGGCGGCCCGCCCCCACAGCGCATCGGCCTCTCGGCCACCGTGCGCCCACCCGAAGAACTCGCCCGGTTCCTGTCCGGGCAGGCGCCCACCACCATCGTCGCACCCGCGTCGGCCAAGACCATCGCCCTCACCGTGCAGGTGCCCGTGCCGGACATGACGAACCTGGCCGAGGCCGGCATCTGGCCCGACGTCGAGGCCCGCCTGGTCGACCTCATCGAGTCGCATCACGCGACCATCGTCTTCGCCAACTCGCGCCGCCTCGCCGAACGACTCACGGCCCGCCTCAACGAGATTCACGCCGAACGCCACGGGCCCGAGCAGGCGGTGCTGGCCCGCGCCCACCACGGCTCGGTGAGCACCCAGCAACGCGCCCTCGTCGAAGACGACCTCAAACGCGGGCTGCTCAAAGCCGTCGTCGCCACGTCCAGCCTGGAACTGGGCATCGACATGGGCGGGGTCGACCTGGTGATCCAGATCGAGGCGCCGCCGTCGGTGGCCAGCGGCCTGCAGCGCATCGGCCGCGCCGGCCATCACGTCGGCGAGGTCTCCCACGGCGTGCTCATGCCCAAACACCGCACCGACCTGATCGGCTGCGCGGTCACCGCCGAACGTATGCTCACCGGCCAGATCGAAACCATGCGGGTGCCGGCCAACCCCCTGGACATCCTCGCCCAGCACACCGTCGCCGCGGCCGCCCTCGACCCGCTGGACGCCGACGGTTGGTTCGACACCGTGCGCCGCAGCGCCCCGTTCGCCGCCCTGCCGCGCAGCGTCTACGACGCCACCCTGGACCTGCTCAGCGGCAAATACCCGTCGACGGCGTTCGCCGAGTTGCGGCCGCGGCTGGTGTTCCAGCGCGACGGCGCCGGCGGAGGCACGCTGAGCGCCCGGCCCGGCGCGCAACGCCTGGCCGTCACCTCCGGCGGCGCCATCCCCGACCGCGGATTATTCACCGTCTGGCTCGCGTCGGGAGCCGAGGACTCCGAGAAGCGTTCCCGGGTCGGGGAACTCGACGAGGAGATGGTCTACGAGTCGCGCCCCGGCGACGTCATCGCCCTGGGCGCCACCAGCTGGCGGATCACCGAGATCACCCACGACCGGGTGCTGGTGGTGCCCGCACCCGGCCAGCCCGCCCGGTTGCCGTTCTGGCGCGGCGACGACGCCGGCCGCCCCGTCGAACTGGGCGCCGCGCAGGGCGCGCTCGTCGGCGAACTGGCCGGCCTGAACCGCGCCACGTTCGACAAGCGCTGCGCCGCTGTTGGTTTCGACGCCTACGCCACCGACAACCTGTGGCGCCTGATCGACGAACAGCGCACCGCCACAGGCGTGGTGCCCACCGACACCACGCTGCTCGTCGAGCGGTTTCGCGACGAACTGGGCGACTGGCGGGTGATCCTGCACTCCCCCTATGGGCTGCGGGTGCACGGGCCACTGGCGCTGGCTGTCGGCCGGCGGCTGCGGGAGCGCTACGGAATCGACGAGAAACCCACCGCCAGCGACGACGGCATCGTGGTGCGCCTGCCCGACACCGTCACCGACAGCGGCGCCGACGCCCCCGCCGGTGCCGAGCTGTTCGTCTTCGACGCCGACGAGATCGACCCCCTCGTCACCGCCGAGGTGGGCGGCTCGGCGCTGTTCGCGGCCCGCTTCCGCGAATGCGCGGCCCGCGCCCTGCTGCTGCCGCGCCGCCACCCCGGGCGCCGCTCCCCGCTGTGGCAGCAACGCCAGCGCGCCGCCCAACTGCTCGACGTGGCCCGCACGTACCCCGACTTCCCGATCGTGCTGGAAACCGTCCGCGAATGCCTCCAGGACGTCTACGACGTGCCCGCCCTGGCGGCGCTGATGGACGGCATCGCCCAGCGCCGCATCCGGGTCCTCGAGGTCGAGACGCAGCGGCCGTCGCCGTTCGCGGCGTCGCTGCTGTTCGGCTACGTCGGGGCATTCATGTACGAGGGCGACTCACCGCTGGCCGAACGCCGCGCCGCCGCGCTGTCCCTCGACCCCACCCTGCTGGCCGAACTGCTCGGCCGGGTGGAGCTGCGCGAACTGCTCGACCCGCAGATCGTCGCCGACACCGGCCGCCAGCTGCAGCACCTCACCCCCGACCGGGCCGCCCGCGACGCCGAGGCCGTCGCCGACCTGCTGCGGCTACTGGGCCCGCTGACCGCCGACGAAGTCGCCGCCCGCACGGGCGTCGACGACCCCGGCGGCTGGCTGGAAGGCCTGCGCGCCGCGCGGCGCGCACTGACGGTGTCGTTCGCCGGGCGCAGCTGGTGGGTGGCCATCGAAGACATCGGCCGGCTGCGCGACGGGCTGGGCGTGGCCGTGCCGCCCGGCGTTCCGGCGGCCTTCACCGACGACGTCACCGACCCGCTGGGCGAGCTGCTCGGCCGCTACGCCCGCACCCGCACCCCGTTCACCACCGCCGAAGCCGCCGCCCGCTTCGGCCTCGGGCTGCGGGTCACCGCCGACGTGCTGGGGCGGCTCGCTGGCTCGGGCGCACCCGGCGGGCGGCTGGTGCGCGGCGACTTCGTCGCCGCCCCCGACACCGATCAATGGTGCGACGCCGAGGTGCTGCGCATCCTGCGGCGCCGCTGCCTGGCGGCGCTGCGCGCGCAGGTGGAACCCGTGAGCACCGCCGCCTACGGGCGGTTCCTACCGGCCTGGCACGGGGTGGGTGACCGGCCGGAGCGCACCGGCGCCGACGGGCTGATATCGGTGATCGACCAATTGGCCGGGGTGCGGATGCCCGCCTCGGCGATCGAACCGCTGATCCTGGCCGCGCGGGTGCGCGACTACGCCCCCGCGATGCTCGACGAACTGCTGGCCAGCGGGGAGGTCACCTGGTCGGGCGCCGGGTCGATCTCGGGCAGCGACGGCTGGATCGCGCTGCACCTCGCCGACACCGCCCCGATTACGCTGCCCACTCCGGGCGCCCTGGATATGACCGACGCCCACCGCGCGATTCTGGACACCCTGGCCGGCGGCGGCGCCTACTTCTTCCGCCAACTCGCCCGCGACGGCGTCACCGACGCGGCCCTCAAAGCCGCGCTGTGGGACCTCATCTGGGCCGGCTGGGTCACCGGCGACACCTTCGCCCCCGTG
>CAIYOH010000219.1 GCA_903927745.1 uncultured Mycobacteriaceae bacterium | reverse complement strand
GGGCTCGGCGGGCCAGGCGTTCGGAGTCCGAGATCAGCACGCTCTTGCCCTCCAGGCGGATCCAGCCGCGGTGGGCGAAGTCGGCGAGCGCCTTGTTCACGGTCTCGCGCGACGCGCCCACCAATTGCGCGATCTCCTCCTGGGTCAAGTCGTGGGTCACCCGCATCGCGCCACCCTCCTGGGTGCCGAAACGCTGGGCCAGCTGCAGCAATTGCTTGGCGACCCGCCCCGGCACGTCGGTGAAGATCAGGTCCGCAAGGTTGTTGTTGGTCCGGCGCAGCCGCCGGGCGAGTACCCGAAGCAGCTGCTCGGCGATCTCGGGCCGATCGGCGATCCACGCCTTGAGCGCTTCACGGTCCATCGACACCGCGCGAACGTCGGTGATGGTTGTCGCGCTCGACGTCCGCGGGCCCGGGTCGAAGATGGACAGTTCGCCGAACATGTCTGAAGGGCCCATGATCGTCAGCAGGTTCTCCCGGCCGTCCGGTGAGCGGCGGCCGATCTTCACCTTGCCCGAGAGGATGATGAAGAGGCGGTCGCCCGGCTCCCCTTCGGCAAAAATGGTGTGCCCCCGCGGGAAATCGACGGGGTGCAGCTGGTTGGTCAGTGCGGTGGCCGCGCTGGGCTCAACCCCCTGGAAGATTCCTGCCCTTGCCAGGATCTCGTCCACGTTGTCGCCTCTTCACTCTTTCGACTTAAAGGATTTCTGCGTTATCTCAGCTTAACGTGCTGACTCGCGCGCCCGGCACTGACCGGCAGATCCACCGCGAATAGCGGCGCGGCGTGCGTCGGTAGCGCGTGCCGGCCACCAGATGCGACGCCCGACAGCCGCTGCGCTTGACGCTGATCCAGGTACTCCAGCGCCTCTTGGACGCCCCCTCTGGCCAGGGTGTGCACATCGACGGTCTCCGCGTGGACCACAGAGGCACCCGGGGCTATCGCGGTGACGGGGCGATCGCCGAGGCCTCTCTCCAATCGCCCCAGACCCAGGGCCGCCATCATCAGCAGCCCCGGCACGCAGGCGACCAGGAAACATGACACCAGGAGAGTAAACATGGCGTTGCATCGAAACGGGGTCTCGCGAAGGTCACGAAATCAGTACTCTGTCGCAGGTGGCAGCGCAGGAATCCCGAACGGGGCTGGTGCGGCGCGCCCGGCGAATGAACCGGAGCCTGGCGCAGGCTTTTCCGCACGCTCACTGCGAGCTCGACTTCACGACGCCGCTGGAGCTGGCGGTGGCCACGATTCTGTCGGCGCAGAGCACCGACAAGCGCGTCAACCTGACGACGCCCGCGGTGTTCGCGCGCTACCGGACCGCGCTGGACTACGCGCAGGCCGATCGGGCGGAACTCGAGGAGATGGTCCATGCGACCGGTTTTTTCCGGAACAAGGCCGCGTCGCTGATCAGCCTCGGGCGGGAGTTGGTCGAACGGTTCGATGGCGAGTTGCCCTCGACCATGGCCGACTTGGTGACGTTGCCCGGCGTCGGCCGTAAGACCGCCAACGTCATCCTGGGCAACGCCTTCGGCGTCCCCGGCATCACCGTCGACACCCACTTCGGGCGGCTGGTCCGGAGGTGGCGGTGGACCGCCGAGGAGGACCCGGTCAAGGTCGAGCACGCGGTCGCCGGGTTGATCGAACGCCGTGAATGGACCGACTTGAGTCATCGCGTGATCTTCCACGGCCGCCGCGTGTGCCACGCCCGTAAACCCGCGTGCGGTGTCTGCCTGATCGCCAAGGACTGCCCCTCCTTCGGGCTGGGTCCCACGGAGCCGGCGCTCGCCGCGCCCCTCGTGCGTGGCCCGGAGACCGGTCACCTGCTCGCCCTGGCCGGCCTGTAAACACGCCCGTGACCCGGACAACGCGCTGGACGGTGGCGATCCTCGCGGCGGTGGTGGCGCTGACGGTGGCGCTGGTGGCGCAGTTGCGCGACGAACCGGCGCCGATTCGGGCAACCGGGGCCGGGGCTATGGCCGAGCGAGAACACCGGGACGCCGATACACCGGCCGCGCTGGCGGGCCCCCGCGAGCGGGCCGGCCTCGAACCGTGTCCGGCCGGTGTCGGTTCGGGTGCCGACGGTCCGGGGCCATCCTCCCTGCGCGGGGTGACGGTGGACTGTGCGGCCGACGGCTCGGTCGTCGACGTCGGTCGCGCGCTCGCCGGGCGCCGGGTCGTCCTGAATTTCTGGGCGTACTGGTGCGCGCCGTGCGCAGCCGAATTACCGGCGTTGGCCGAGTACCAACGACGGGTCGGTGCCCGGGTGACGGTCCTGACGGTGCACCAGGATGAGAACGAGACGGCGGCGTTGCTGCGGCTGGCCGAGCTGGGTGTTCGTCTCCCGACCTTCCAGGACGGCCGCCGCCGGGTCGCGGCCGCCCTGGGTGTGCCCAATGTGATGCCCGCAACCGTGGTGGTGCGGCCAGACGGTAGCGTGGCGACGACGATGGTGCGAGCGTTCGCGACGGCCGACGAGATCGCGGACGCGATCGGAAACGCCGCCGGCTGAGGCCGTATAACGCCCTATAAGTAGGTATCGAGGAGGCGCGGGGTGAGTGCTGGGGGTACCGCGCACCCGCCGGCGACCCTGGCGTGTGGGCCCGACGCCTGCCCGCCCTGGCTGCGGCCCCTGGTCGACAACATCGCCACGATCCCCGACGCGTACCGGCGCCGGCTGCCCGCCGACGTGGTGGCGATGGTGACCACGGCCGAGGCCGGGGCGCGGTCGCGAGCCGACAACCGTGACGCCGCCGTCCTGGTGTTGGTCTCCGGGCCGGAGAACGGGCCGGCGGGTGGCGTCCCCGACGGCGCCGACCTGCTGGTCACCGTGCGGGCCTCGACGTTGCGTCACCACGCCGGCCAGGCGGCCTTTCCCGGCGGCGTCTCGGATCCTGCCGACCGGGGTCCGGTGGCCACCGCCCTGCGCGAAGCGCGCGAGGAAACCGGCATCGACGTGTCCCGGCTGCACCCCCTGGCCACCATGGAACGGACGTTCATTCCACCATCGCGATTCCACGTCGTCCCGGTGCTGGCCTACTCGCCCGATCCCGGCCCGGTGACCGTCGTCAATCCCGCCGAGACGGCGATCGTGACGCGAATTCCGCTGCGGGCCTTCATCAATCCGGCGAATCGGCTGATGGTGTATCGAGGTGACCTGGGGAACCGCTGGGCCGGTCCGGCCTTCCTGCTGAACGAGATGCTGGTGTGGGGCTTCACCGGCCAGGTGATCTCCGCTGTCCTCGACGTCGCGGGCTGGGCCGAGCCGTGGGACACCACCGACGAGCGCGAGCTCGACACGGCGATGGCGCTGGTCGGGGCGCAGGGCGGTGCGCTCGGATGAACATCAACTCGATGACCCCGTCGCAGTGGCTGGATGTCGCCGTCCTCGCCGTGGCTTTTATCGCGGCCATCTCCGGCTGGCGGTCCGGCGCGCTGGGCTCGGTGTTGTCGTTGGTGGGCGTGGTGCTCGGCGCGATCGCCGGCGTGCTGCTGGCACCGCACCTGGTGACCCACATCGCCGCGCCCCGCGCCAAACTGTTCACGGCGCTGTTCTTGATCCTCGCCCTGGTTGTCGTCGGTGAGGTGTCCGGGGTGGTGCTGGGACGTGCCGTCCGCGGCGCGATCCGCAGCCGCACCGTCCGGACCGTCGACTCGATGATCGGGGTGGGGCTTCAGCTCGTCGTAGTGCTCACCGCCGCCTGGCTGCTGGCGACACCGCTGACGCAGTCCCATGAGCAACCCGAACTCGCGTCCGCGGTCAGGGGATCACGGGTGCTGGCGCGGGTCAACGATATCGCGCCCGCGGGGCTCAAGGCGGTGCCCAAGCGGCTGTCGGCGCTGCTCAATACGTCGGGGTTGCCCGCCGTCCTGGAGCCGTTCAGCCGCACCCCGGTGATCCCGGTGGCGTCACCCGACCCCGCCCTGGTGGACAACCCGGTGGTGCTGGCCGTTGCGCCCAGCGTCGTGAAGGTTCGCAGCCTGGCGCCCAGCTGCCAGAAGGTCTTGGAGGGCACTGGATTTGTGATAGACCGGGACCGTGTGATGACGAACGCGCACGTGGTGGCCGGGTCGAACAGCGTCCAGATCTATGCCAGCGGCAAACCGCTCGACGCCACCGTGGTGTCCTACGACCCGGAGGTGGACATCGCGATCCTCGCCGTGCCGAACCTGCCGCCGTCGGCGCTGGCCTTCGCCCAGAGCCAGGCGAGATCGGGTACCAGTGTCGTGGTGCTGGGCTATCCCGGCGGCGGCAATTTCACCGCGACTCCGGCCAGGATCCGCCAGGTGATCAGACTCAGCGGCCCCGACATCTACCGGGATCCGGCACCGGTGACCCGCGACGTGTACACCATCAGAGCCGATGTGGAACAGGGCAATTCGGGTGG
>CAIYOH010000218.1 GCA_903927745.1 uncultured Mycobacteriaceae bacterium | reverse complement strand
GTCGTCCAGGGTGGCCCATACCGTCTGTTGGGCGGACGTGGTTCCATCCTGGACCACCAGAACCGGGGTATCCCCAGGTCGGCCGCCTGTTATCAGGATGTCGACGAAGAGTTCGATGCGTTCCACCGCCATCAGCAAAACGATGGTGCCGGTCATCGCCGCCACTGCATTCCAATTCACTAACGATTCGGGATGGTCGGGCGCCAGATGCCCGCTGACCACGACAAAGTCGTGGTTCATCGCCCTGTGAGTGACCGGGACGCCGGCCAGGGCGGGCACGCCTATGGCACTTGTCACACCCGGCACCACCGTCACCGGGATGCCGGCGTCCACGCACGCCAACACCTCCTCATACCCGCGGGCGAAGACGAACGGATCCCCACCTTTGAGGCGGACGACGAAGTTTCCGGATCGGGCACGCGCGATCATGACGTCGTTGATGGCGTCCTGAGCCATGGCCCGGCCGTACGGGATCTTGGCGGCGTCGATGACCTCGACGTGCGGCGGCAGCTCGGCGAGCAATTCGGGCGGCGCGAGCCGGTCGGCGATCACCACGTCCGCCTGGGCGAGTAGCCGACGGCCCCGCACCGTGATCAATTCGGGGTCGCCGGGCCCGCCGCCCACCAGCGCCACCCCTCCGCGAACGGCGTCCGAACCCTCCGAGCCGGACGCGCCCTCCGGGGTGATGACCCCCGTCTGCAACGCCTCACGGATGGCCGACCGGATCGCCGCCGAGCGACGGTGCTCGCCGCCGGCGAGCACCCCCACCGCCAACCCCGCGTAGGTGAACGAAGCCGGGGTGACCGCCGTACCCCCCACCGCGACGTCGGCGCGGACACAGAACAGGTGGCGCTGTTCGGCCTCCTCGACCACCGCGGCATTCACCCGGGGGTCGTCGGTGGCGGCAATCGCATACCAGGCTCCTTCGAGGTCGCCGTCGCGATAGTCGCGCAGCGACAACGTGATTCCGCTCATCGCCTCGACGGCGGGGGTGGCGGCGCGGGTGACGACATGGACGCACGCGCCGGTGGCGATCAGCAGCGGCAGGCGGCGTTGGGCGACTGTTCCGCCACCGACGATGACGACCTTCTTCCCGGCGAGGCGCAACCCGACCAGGTAGGCGCTCTCGGTCACCGGTCAGCCTTCGTGACGGACGGGCGGCTCGCGGCGTGGGTGACGAAACGCACCACTGCCTCGGGCGCCGCGGCGGGATGGGTGTGCAGGTAGGAGGCGTGCACACCGCCGCGTACGGCACCGTCCCCCTTTGCGTTCCCCACGGCGCTGCCCGGATACAGCCACGCGCATTGGTAGCTATCGTCGAATGTGACAGCGGTGCGGTGGAATTCGTGCCCTACCGCCCGCCGGCCCGCGGCGTACAGTGGCGAATCGCTGGCGGCGACGGCGTCGCGGTAACCGAGCGTGAGGTGCGGAGTGAACCGCGCCGAGCCCGCCAGCACGCCGCACATCGGGTGCCCGTCGAGGTCGGACATGAGATAGATCAACCCGCCGCATTCAGCGTGCACCGGCGCCCCGCGCGCGGCCAGTTCATTGATCTGACGGCGGACACCGGCGTTGGCGGTGAGTTCGGCGGTGAACTGTTCGGGGAAACCGCCGGGCAGCAGAACGGCATCTGCGCCGTCGGGCAGGGCGTCGGTGAGCGGGTCGAACTCCGCCACGTCCGCGCCAGCGGCCTTGAGTAACTCGGCGTGCTCGGCGTAGCCGAAGCTGAAGGCCTTGCCGGTCGCCACCGCGACCGTCGCGCGCCCACCGGGCGCCTGTCCCGTCGCTGCCCCTGTCGCCGTGATGGGGTCCCACGCCGGACCGGCGACGCGGCTCGCGGCGGTCGCAGCGATGGCGGCAACAGCGGCCACGTCGACGTGGCGGGCAACCAGGTGAGTCATTGCCTCGATCGCCGCGCGCGCCCGCCGTCCGTACTCCACGGCGGTGACCAGGCCCAGATACCTTGATGGAAGCTCTAATTCGGTGTTACGAGGGATCGCGCCCAGTACGGGAACACCGGCCTGCTCGCATCCCTGGCGCAGCACCTGCTCGTGCCGGTCGGACCCGACCCGGTTGAGGATGACGCCGGCGATCCGGGTGGCGGCGTCGAAAGTGGCGAATCCGTGCAGCAGCGCTCCGACGCTGTGGCTCTGACCGCGCGCGTCGACCACCAGCAGCACGGGGGCGCCCACCAGGCCCGCGACGTGGGCCGTGGAGCCAGTCGCCGGTAGCCGAGCGCCCGGAGTGATGCGCCCGTCGAAAAGGCCCATCACGCCCTCGATCACTGCGATGTCGGCGCCGGCGGCGCCGTGGGCATACAGCGGACCGATCAGCGACTCACCCACCAGGACCGGGTCGAGGTTGCGGCCCGGCCGTCCCGCGGCCAAGCCGTGGTAGCCGGGGTCGATGAAGTCCGGGCCTACCTTGAACGGTGCGACGGAATGGCCTGCCTGCGCCAGCGCGCCGATCAGACCCGTTGCGACGGTGGTTTTTCCGCTGCCGGACGAGGGTGCGGCGACGACGACCGCGGGCACGCTCACCACGTGCTCACCACGCCTTCCCAAGCCCTCACCACTCGATGCCCCTTTGGCCCTTGCGCCCGGCGTCCATCGGGTGCTTGACCTTGGCCATCTCCGTCACCAAGTCGGCGGCCTCGATCAACCGCGCCGGGGCATCCCGCCCGGTGATGACCACGTGCTGCTGCCCGATCCGCGCCAGTAGCGTGTCCACGACCTCGTCGACATCGACCCACCCCCACGCGAGCGGATAGGTGAACTCGTCGAGCACGTAGAAGCCGTGACGCTGCGCCGACAGCCGGCGCGCGATCTCCGCCCATCCGTCCGCGGCGACGCCCGCCTGGTCGAATTCGCTGCCGGGCTTCTGAGAACTGCGGGTCCAGGACCAGCCCGCGCCCATCTTGTGCCATTCGACGGCACCGCCGACACCGTGCTCGTCGTGCAGTCGACCGAGGTGGGCGAAGGCGGCTTCCTCGCCAACCTTCCACTTCGCGCTCTTGACGAATTGGAACACCGCGACGTCCAGGCCCGCGTTCCAAGCGCGCAACGCCATGCCCAGCGCGGCCGTCGACTTGCCCTTACCCTCGCCGGTGTGCACTGCCAACAACGGCGCGTTGCGCCGTGCCCGCGTGGTCAGCCCGTCGTCGGGAACGCGCAGCGGATTTCCCTGCGGCATGGTCTCTCCCGCGTCCTCAGGCCGCGCCGCGCACGGCGCGGGCCAGCTGGTCGGCGTGCAGGTGCTCCAGCCGGACGGCCGGGGCACAGAGCTGGCGGGCCAGCTCTGTGGCCAAACCCAGCCGCACATAGGAGTTCTCACAGTCCACGACCACGGCGGTGGCGCCCTCGGCGGCAAGCCGGGCCGCCGCGATTGCGCTGCGGCCCAACGGATCCAGCCCGCCGGTCGCGCGGCCGTCGGTGAGAACCACCACCAGGGGCCGCCGGGTGCGGTCGCGGGTCTTCTCCCGGACGATCAGCTCTCGCGCCGCCAGCAGGCCCTCGGCGAGCGGGGTCGTGCCGCCGGTGTCGAAGCGGGCCAGGCGGCGGCCGGCGATGTACGCCGACGACGTCGGCGGCAGCAGCAGCCGGGCCGAGTCCTGCCGAAAGGTGATCACCGCGACCTTATCGCGGCGCTGGTACGCGTCGCGCAGCAACGACATCGCCGCGCCGCCGACAGCAGCCATGCGATCGCGGGCGGCCATCGACCCGGAGGCGTCGACGACGAAGATCACCAAGTTGCCCTCGCGTCCCTCGCGCACCGCCCAGCGGACGTCCTCGGGCGCCGGGCGCAACGGCCCGGCCACGCGCCGCTCCGCGGCCGACAGGAGCGTCGCGAACAGGTGCAGTCCCCGCACGCCCGGCACCGCGGCATCGCCGTCGGAGGCCGCCACCACGCTGCCCGCGCCGTTGCGGGCCCGTGAACGCCGTCCCGGCGCCCCCTGCCCCACGCCGGGAACCTCCAGCGCTCGGGCGCGGAACGTCCTCGACGGCGGGGCGCTGGGTTGCGGCGGCCGGGGTTTTGTTGCCGCGGGGGGCGACGTCTCGTGGCGGCCCGAATCGCCGGTCGCCTCGCCACCACCCGGCGGGTCGGGCTGGGGGTCTGGCTCGGGTTCCTCGCCAGCGTCGGCCAGCGCCCGGTCAAGCTCATCTGCGTCGATGCCAGGATCGTCGAACGGGTCGCGGCGGCGCCGATGCGGCAGCGTCAGCTCGGCGGCCGCACGAATGTCTTGCTCCTCGACGGTCGCCGACCCGCGCCAGGCGGCGTGCGCGGTCGCCGTGCGGGCCATCACCAGGTCGGCTCGCATGCCGTCGACGTCGAACGCCGCGCACAGCGCCGCGATGCGGCGCACTTCCCCGTCGGGCAGCACCACGTCATCGACCAGGGCGCGCGCGGCGGCGATCCGGCGGGCAAGGTCGGCGTCGGCGTCGGTGTGCCGCGCGGCGAAACCGTCGGGGTCCGCCTCGTAGGCCATCCGCCGCCGGATCACCTCCGCGCGCACGTCGACCTCGCGCGACGCCCGCACGTCGACGGCGAGGCCGAACCGGTCCAACAACTGCGGGCGCAGTTCGCCCTCCTCAGGGTTCATGGTGCCGATCAACACGAACCGGGCCTCGTGCGAATGCGAGATGCCGTCGCGTTCGACGTGCACCCGTCCCATCGCCGCGGCGTCAAGCAGCACGTCGACCAGGTGATCGGGCAGCAGGTTGACCTCGTCGACATAGAGCACGCCGCGGTGTGCGCGGGCCAGCAGTCCCGGCGAGAACGCGTGCTCACCGTCGCGCAGCACCCGCTGCAAGTCCAGTGAGCCGATCACGCGGTCTTCGGTTGCCCCGAGGGGCATTTCGACCAGCGCCCCACCGGTTGCGCCCCCGGTTGCAGCGGCCAGCAGCCCGGCGAGCCCGCGCACGGCCGTCGACTTGGCGGTGCCCTTCTCGCCGCGGATGAGCACTCCGCCGATCTCCGGGCGTACCGCGCACAGCAGCAGGGCGAGCCGTAATTGATCGTGCCCGACGATCGCACTGAACGGATAGGGCGCCATGCCCACCGCCCCGGTCACGCGGCGTCCAGCCGCAAGGCCCGGCTGCCCCAGGACCACACCTCGTCGAACAGCGCAGGCTCGCAGGACAATTCGGTCCCCAGCGAGGGCACCATCTCCGTGAGCGTGGGCAGCCAGCGCGGGTAGCTGTCGGGGAAGCACCGTGTGAGGACGTCGAGCATGGCCGCCACGGAGGTCGACGCGCCCGGTGAGGCGCCGAGCAGCCCGGCGATGCTGCCGTCGGCGGACGCCAGCACGGTGGTGCCGAAGTCGAGTACCCCGCGTTTGCGCTTGTCCCGGCGGATCACCTGGACGCGCTGGCCGGCGATCATCAACTCCCAGTCGGAATCGACCGCTCCGGGGGCGAATTCGCGCAGGATGCGCATCCGATCGGCCGGGGAGAGCCGCAATTGGCCGAGCAGGTAGCGGACCAACGTCGCCTCGCCGGCCCCGACGCCGAGCATCGACACCACGTTGCCCGGCGTGACCGAACGCGGCAGATCGGTGGCGCGGCCGTGCTTGAGGAACTTCGGCGACCAGCCGGCGTAGGGCCCGAAGACCAGCCACTCCCGGCCCTCGACGACGCGCAGGTCCAGATGCAGCGCCCCCAGCGGCGGCGCTCCCGGGGCGGGAGCGCCGTACACCTTGGCGCGGTGCGCGGCGGTCAGCGCAGGGTTGGCGGCGCGTAGGAACCGGCCGCCGATCGGGAAGCCGGCGACGCCGCGGACGTCGGCGATGCCCGACTTCTGCAGCAGCGGCAACGCAGCGCCCCCGGCCCCCACGAACACGAAGCGGGCGTTGATCCGGCGGCGTTGGCGGGTGCGGCGGTCGGTGACGAGCAGCGTCCAGGTGCCGTCGGGTTGCCGGGTGAGGTTGCGCACCTCGTGGCCGAACAGCGCGGTGGCGCCGGTGCGGACGCAGTAGTCGAGCAGCTGCCGGGACAGGGCCCCGAAGTCGACATCGGTGCCGTGGGCGGCCCAGTTGAGCGCAGTCGGCTCGGAGAAGTCGCGACCGGCGGCCATCAGCGGCAGCCGTCGGGCGAACTCGTCGGGGTCCTCGATCAGCTCGATGCCGGCGAACAGCGGGTTGCCCGCCAGCGCCCGCTGCCGCCGCCGCAGGTAGTCGACGCGCTGGGCTCCGCACACGACGCTCACGTGCGGCATCGGGGTCACGAAAGTGTCGTCGGAAAGGATGCCGTTCTCGACGGCGTACGCCCAGAACTGCCTGCTCACCTGGAACTGCTCGTTGATGCGCACCGCCTTGGCGATGTCGATCGAGCCGTCGGGGCGTTGCGGGGTGTAGTTCAGCTCGCACAGGGCGGAGTGCCCGGTGCCGGCGTTGTTCCAGGGGCCGCTGCTCTCTGCGCCGACGGCGTCGAGGCGCTCGATGACCGTCATCGACCAGTCGGGCTGCAGCCGCCGCAGCAACGCCCCCAGGGTGGCGCTCATGATGCCCGCGCCCACCAGGACGACGTCCGAGCGCGTGGTCTCAGCCCGACCGCCTGGTAGTGACACCGTCCCAGGTTATCCCGCGCCGAACGCGCTGCCTCTAGGCTGACCTGGTGACCCGCTGGGTGCCCGACATCCTGCCCGGCTACTGGCAGCGCCCGATCCCGCTGGGGCCCGATCCGGCGGGCGAGGGCGACCTCGTGTCCACCCTGGTCCGGCGCGGCAGTCCCCCGGCGGCCCAGGGTGACCGCGCCGGCCACGCCGGCCACGCTGTTCTCGCGGTCCACGGCTACACCGACTATTTCTTCCACACCGCGCTGGCCGACCACTTCGCCGGCCGGGGGTTCGCTTTCTATGCGCTGGACCTGCACAAGTGCGGTCGGTCCCGCCGCGACGGACAGACGCCCCACTTCACCACCGACCTGGCCCGCTACGACGCCGAACTTGACCAGGCGTGCGCGGTGATCGCCGAGGAAACCGGCGGGGCCCGGATCCTTGTGTACGGCCACTCCGCCGGCGGACTCATCGTGTCGCTGTGGCTGGACCGGTTGCGCCGCCGCGGCGCGTCGGCCCGAGCCCGCGTGGGCGCCCTGTTGCTCAACAGCCCGTTCCTGGACCTGCCCGGGCCGGCGGTGCTGCGCCTGCCGGTCACCTCGGCGCTGATCGCGGGCCTGTCGCGGGTGCGGGCTACGGGCGTGGCCCGATCGCCCACCACGGGCGGCGGCTACGGCACCACCCTGCACCGCGACTTCGGCGGCGAGTTCGACTACGACCTGCGATGGAAGCCGGTAGGTGGCTTCCCGGTCACATTCGGCTGGCTCAATGCGGTGCGTCGCGGCCACGCCCGGGTGCGCCGCGGGCTCGAGGTCGGGGTGCCGAGCCTGATCCTGCGGTCGGACCGCACCGTTCCCGAAAGCGACGACCCGGAGTCGATGCACTGCGGAGACGCCGTGCTCGACGTCGCCCAGATCGCCAAGCGGGCCGGCCACATCGGCAGTCGGACCACCGACGTCAAGGTCCCCGACGCCAAGCACGACGTGTTCCTGTCGCGCGCGGAGCCGCGCCGGGAGGCCTACCGACAGTTGGACCTGTGGCTGAATCACTATCTGTCCGCGGACGACACGGGCGCCCCGAGCGCACCGGCGATCTCGGAGAAGGGGTAAGACGCGGTATGGAAACCTACGACCTGGCAATCATCGGAACCGGTTCGGGCAACAGCATTCTCGACGAGCGCTTCGCCGGAAAGCGGGCCGCGATCTGCGAGCAAGGCTCCTTCGGGGGTACCTGCCTCAATGTGGGGTGCATCCCGACCAAGATGTTCGTCTACGCCGCCGAGGTCGCCTCCACCATCCGCCACGCCGCGCGGTTCGGCGTCGACGCACACATCGACGGGGTGCGCTGGGACGACGTCGTCTCCCGCGTGTTCGGGCGCATCGACCCGATCTCGGCCGGCGGCGAACAGTACCGCCGCTCGGCGCCCGACGTCGACGTCTACGACCGGCACACCCGGTTCGGGCCCGTGCAGTCCGACGGACGCTATCTGTTGCGGACCGACGCCGGAGAGGAATTCACCAGCGACACGGTGGTGATCGCTGCCGGCTCCCGTCCATCCGTCCCGCCGGCCATCGTGGCGTCCGGTGTCACGTATCACACCAGCGACACCGTCATGCGGATCCCCGAGCTGCCCGAGCACATCGTGATCTCCGGAAGCGGCTTCATCGCAACCGAATTCGCGCATGTCTTCTCCGCACTCGGGTCGCGGGTCACGCTGGTGATCCGGGGCGAGCGACTGTTGCGGAGCTACGACGAGACCATCAGCGAGCGATTCACCCGCGTCGCAGCCCAGAAGTGGGACCTGCGCACACACCGGACCGTGACGGGCGGGCGCGACAGCGGCCGCGGGGTCGCCCTCGACCTCGACGACGGCAGCACGCTGGACGCCGACCTGCTGCTGGTCGCGACAGGCAGGACACCCAACGCCGACTTGCTCGACGCCGAGCAGGCAGGTGTCGACGTCGCCAACGGCCGGGTCGTGGTCGACGAGTACCAGCGGACCTCCGCGCGAGGGGTGTTCGCGCTCGGCGACGTCTCGTCGCCGTATCAGCTCAAGCACGTCGCCAACCACGAGGCCCGCGTGGTCCAGCACAACCTGCTGTGCGACTGGGACGACACCGCATCAATGACCCGCACCGACCACCGCTTCGTGCCGGCCGCGGTGTTCACCGACCCCCAGTTGGCCACCGTCGGACTGACCGAAGACCAGGCTCGCGCAGCGGGTTTCACCGTCTCGGTGAAGATCCAGGACTACGGCGGCGTCGCCTACGGGTGGGCCATGGAGGACACCACTGGGATCGTCAAGCTCATCGCCGACCGCGACACCGGACTGCTGCTGGGCGCCCACATCATGGGCTACCAGGCGTCGTCGATCGTCCAAACCCTGGTGCAGGGAATGAGCTTCGGGCTGACCGCGCGGCAGATGGCGCGCGGTCAGTACTGGATCCACCCGGCGCTGCCCGAGGTGGTGGAGAACGCGTTGCTGGGCGTGGTGGGCTGAGATGCCACCCGGGCAATTCGACGAGCGTGTCGCGGCGCCCGCGGAGGTCCGGCAGCGGATCACCGTGACCGGTGTCGTCCAGGGGGTGGGCTTTCGCCCGTTCGTGCACCGGATTGCGGGCGAGATGGGCCTGGCCGGGTTCGTCGGCAACGACTCGGGGGCCGTGTTCGTTGAGGTCCAGGGCGACCCCGCGCGCGTGGCCGAATTCACCCGCAGACTGGGCGACGACGCCCCGCCGCTTGCGCGGATCAGCGCGGTGCACGCTGTCGACGTGCCGGCGGAGCGCGCCGGCGACCGCAGGTTCCGGATCGTGGCGAGCCGGACCGCTGCCGGCGCCGCCGCCCCGATCCCGCCCGACGTCGCCGTCTGCGCCGACTGCGTCGCCGAGTTGTTCGACCCGCGCGACCGCCGCCACCGGCACCCGTTCATCACCTGCACCAACTGCGGGCCACGGTTCACCATCATCCGCGAATTGCCCTACGACCGGCCGGCCACCACCATGGCGCGGTTCGCACTGTGCGAGCGCTGCGCCGCCGAGTACCACGACCCGGCAGACCGGCGGTTTCACGCCCAGCCGATCGCCTGCCCGGAGTGCGGCCCGGCCCTGTGGTTTTCGTCGCCGGGGTTTTCGTCGCCGGGGTTTTCGTCGCCGGACGGCCGGGTCACCGGCTCGGACGCCGCGTTGGCCGCTGCGCAGCGCGCCCTGGCCGCAGGTGCCGTCGTCGCCATCAAGGGCATCGGGGGCTACCACCTGGCCTGCGCCGTCGACGACGACGCCGCCGTCGCCGCGGTGCGGTCCCGAAAGTCCCGCGGCGGCAAGCCGTTCGCCGTGCTTGTGCGCGACCTCGACGTCGCCCGCCGCTACGCCCACATCGGCGACGCCGAGGCCGCGGTGCTGCGCAGTCCCGCCCGCCCGGTCGTGTTGCTGCGGCGGCTGCCGCCGGGCGACACCGCACCCGTCGCCGACGGCGTCGCGCCCGGCAGCCCGTTGATTGGTCTGATGCTGCCGTACACCCCGATCCACCACCTGCTGCTCGCCCCGGTGCCCGGGCATACGCAGCACGCACCCGACGCGCTCGTACTCACCAGCGCCAACCGCTCCGACGAGCCCATCTGCTTCACCGACGAGGATGCTGCACAACGGCTTTCTGGGCTCTGCGACGCGGTCCTCGACCACGACCGACCGATTCACGTGCCGTGCGACGACTCGGTGGTGCGCGTCATCGACGACCCCTCGGGAGCGCACGAACTGCCGATCCGGCGGTCGCGCGGCTATGCTCCGCTGCCCGTCGAGCTGGGGATCGAGGGGCCGGCGGGCGTGCTCGCTGTCGGCGGCGAGTTGAAGAACACCTTCTGCCTGACCGACGGGCCGCGCGCCTACATGTCCGCGCACGTCGGGGACATGGGCACCTGGGAGACGCTAAGCGCGTTCGAGCGCGCCGTGGGCCAGCTCAGCGGAATCCGCGGCAGGCCGGCGCGGTTGGCAGCCGATATGCACCCGAACTATCACACCCGGACCTGGGCGGAGCGCCACGCCGACGACCGGCCGTTGGATCTGGTGCAGCACCACCACGCGCACCTGGTCTCGCTGCTCGCCGAGCGCGGCCGGCTCGGCGATCCGATCGTGGGGGTGTCGTTTGACGGCACCGGCTACGGCTGCGACGACACGATCTGGGGCGGGGAGATACTGACACTCGGCGCCGACAGCCACCGGTTCACGCGCGCCGGGCACCTGCTGCCGGTGCCCTTGCCGGGCGGGGACGCCGCGGTGCGCAACCCCTGGCGGATGGCGCTGTCGCAGTTGTGGATGGCGGGCATCGACTGGACCCCCGACCTTGCCCCGGTCCGCGCGGTGAGTGCCGACGAATTGCGGCTCACCCGTTCGCAACTGGAGAGCGGCACGGGGTGCACCCCGTGTTCGAGCATGGGCCGACTGTTCGACGCGGTCGCATCGCTGTTGGATGTGCGCCACCGGATCGACTACGAAGGCCAGGCCGCCATCGAACTCGAAGCGCTGGCCGACACCGTCGACGGTAACGGCGGGCTGGTGCCGTCGCTGCCGCTGACGGTGCGCGCCGACGGGGTGATCGACCCGGCCACGACGGTGCAGACCCTGGTGTCAGCGCTGTATGCCGGGACCCCGGCCGCGGCGCTGGCGGCGGCGTTCCACCACGCGGTGGCCGACGCCGTCGCCGCCGTCGTGAACCAGGTGGCGGGCGGGGTGCGGCTCGTCGGCCTCACCGGCGGGGTGTTCCAGAACGTACTGTTGCTGCATGCGTGCCGGAACCGGCTGGAAAAGAACGGGTTCGAGGTGCTGACCCACCGCACTGTTCCGCCGAACGACGGCGGTCTGGCGCTGGGCCAGGCGGCGATCTCGATGCTGATCGCGCGGGAGGAGGCAGGCCGATGACGACCACCCCGCTCGACCGCGGGCTGAGCGCCGACTCGGCGCAGGACCTGGCGGCGACGGCGTTCACGCTGGCCAAGCGTTTCGCCGCGGGCGCCACGATGTGGGCGATCGCGCCCGGCGCCGAACCGCACGCGCAGCACATCGCCGTCGAGTTTGTGCACCCGGTGATCATGGGTACCCGGGCGCTGCCGGCGGTGGCGCTCACCGGGCCCGAGCTGGTGGACCTGGTGC
>CAIYOH010000217.1 GCA_903927745.1 uncultured Mycobacteriaceae bacterium | reverse complement strand
GACCGGCGGCACCACCGGCGGCACGACGGGTGGCACCACGGGCGGCACGACCGGCGGCACGACCGGCGGCACCACCGGCGGCACGACCGGCGGCACGACCGGCGGTACCACCGGCGGCACGACCGGTGGCACCACCGGCGGCGGCGCGAGCGCCGTCGGGACCGGGGTCACGGCGTCGTATGCGACAACCTCTCAGTGGAACAACGGATTCGTCGGCAACTACACGATCACCAACACGGGTACGACTCCGCTGACCAATTGGCAGGTCCAGATGACCCTGCCCTCAAATGAATCCATCACGAGTCAATGGAGCACACAAGTTGCCCAGTCGGGCTCGCAGTACACGCTGACGCCCGTCAGCTATGACGCCACGATCGCGCCCGGCAGTTCGGTCACCGTCGGTTTCCAAGCCGCGCTGAACGGGGCCTATTCGGCTCCGACGCACGCGCTGGTGACGGCAACCGCCATCGCGGGCACTCCCACCGGGGGCACCACCACCGGGGGCACCACGGGAGGCACCACCGGCGGCACCACGGGAGGCACGACCGGCGGGGGCACCACCGGCGGCACCACGGGCGGCACGACCACCGGCGGCACGCCCACCGGCGGAACGCTTCTGAGTGGGCAATATCAGACACTCAACGTGTCGAGTCCCGCCGGGAACTACGTAGTGCAGAACGACGCGTGGAACAACGGGGGCAACCAGGCGATCACGGCCACCAACAACGGGTTCGTCGTCACTACCGAAATTGGGTCGGCCCCCACCAACGGTGCCCCGCTGGGATATCCGTCGATCTACCTCGGCACGCATTACGGCACCGCGTCGACTGGCAGCCCGCTGCCCTTGCAGCTGGGCCAGATCACGAGCGCCACCGAGAGCATCAACTACACCTTCCCCACAAGCGGTACCTACGACGCCTCCAACGACATCTGGTTGAACCCCACGCCGACGGCCGGTGTCAACCAGCAGGAGATCATGATCTGGTTCAACCACACGGGCCCAGTTCAGCCGGTCGGATCCGTCGTCGGTACCAACACGATTGACGGTCAGAACTTCACGGTCTGGCAAGGTAACAACGGTCAGAACAACGTCGTCTCGTACGTCGCGACCACGCCGACTCCCACGGAGACCAATCTCAACCTGCTGCCGTTCATCGCCAATACCGAAACCTTGAACCCGGCGATCAACAACACGTGGGTCATGACAAGCATCCAAGCCGGTTACGAGCCTTGGACTGCCATTCCCGGCGCGGCGGTCACTTCGTTCTCCGCCAGCGTCAACGGGGTGAGCTGAGCGAGCTAGGTCCTCAGCTCACCGCCAGCCGTAGGTGTTCGCGGCGGCGGACGAGGATGCTGGGCAGCCATTGCCCAACGTCCGCCGCCTCGATCCAGGTTGTGCGGTCCAGCAGCATGCGCAACACGAGTCTGGCCTCGAGCCGTGCGAGCGCGGCGCCGACGCAAAAGTGCACGCCTTTGCCGAAGGCGATGTGGCTCTTGCCGGCGCTGCGGTCGAGACGGAATTCGTCGGGCCCGTCGAACTGTGCTGGATCGCGGTTGGCCGCTCCCCACAGCAACAGTAGGTGCGCATCGGCCGGCACCTCGACCCCGGCCAGCGTCGTGTCGCGCCACACGTGCCGGTAGTGGCCACGAAACGGCGACTCGTAGCGCAACACCTCTTCGATGAACGCACCCAGGAGGCTGGGGTTGTCGCGAAGCAGCTGTTGAATCTCGTCGCGCTCAGCGAGAATCCATGCCGCGCTGCCCAGCAGCGACGCGGTTGATTCGCCGCCGGCGCCGAACAGCGTCAGCATGATCTCCAACGCCGGCATCTGCTCCAGCTCGCCAGATTCGTAGCGTGCAGCCAGATCGGCGATCAAGCCCGGCTCGCCGCCCGCGTTCGCCTCCTCGAAATGCGCCATCACGTAGCCGGCCAATTCGATCACCGCCGCCCGGGCCACGTCGAGCTGATCGGTGGTGACGATCCCGTCGAGCAGCGTTGTCGTGGCGTAGCCGAGCCGGATGAGGTCGTCGACGTCGGCATCGGGTAGGCCCAGGAGCCGGACGACCACCATCATCGGCAGCCGATTGGCGACGGCGCCCATCCATTCGATGTGCCCGCCACTGAGGTGCTCGTCCCACAGGCGTTCGGCCGTCGCCGCGGCGAAGTCCTCGATGATCCGCACCCGCTTGGCCGAGAGGTGCGGCAGCAGCATCCGGCGGTGTGCCGCGTGGGCCGGGTCGTCCGCGGTGGCCAGCGCGTGGGAGGAGGCTCCCGGCGCGCCCATCGTGAATGGACGGACGGTGCCGTCGGTACCGAACACCATGGTTGCGGTGAGGTTCGACGAGAAATCCTGCACCCGGTCGACGGCCTCCTGCACCGCGTCCCAGCCGCAGACGGCGTAGAACGCCGAGTCCCCGATGCGGTGCACCGGCGCTTCCTCCCGCATCCGGCGGTACAGCGGGTAGGGATCCTGCACCGTCTCGGCGCGGAAGAACTGGGGGGCGTCGTCCAAGACCGGCATGGGTCAAGGCTCTCGACTCATCACAAACGTGGAGTCTAGGGAATCGACCGGCGATCGCGGTCCGCCTGTGGGCGCGGCGCCACCCGCCGCTACGGGGCGACCGCCACCCCGTACGGGCCGGAGCCGACGGTGATGGTGGCGATCACAGTGCCGCTGGGGCTGATCACCGACACCGAGGTGCCGGTGTTGCCGTAGTTGTTGGCGACGTAGACATCGCCGGAGTTGGCGGGGCCTTATGGG
>CAIYOH010000216.1 GCA_903927745.1 uncultured Mycobacteriaceae bacterium | reverse complement strand
GGCCGAACTGGTCGAGCACCAGTGAGGTGGACGGGCTGCCCGACTCGCCACCGCGACCCGCGGTGCCGGCTTCTGCCGCCTCCTTGCCCTGGTAGCCGCTCAGCAGCTGGATCACCTGCTGGCGCACTCGCGTCAACTCGGCGCCCAGCTTGACCAGCACCTGGGCGGCCACGCCCTCGCCCTCGCGGATGAGGCCCAGCAAGATGTGCTCGGTGCCGATGTAGTTGTGGTTGAGCATCCGGGCCTCTTCTTGCGCCAGGACGACAACCCTGCGGGCACGGTCGGTGAATCTTTCAAACATCGGTGGTTACCTGCTCTTTCTCACCATCGGCACTTCGTCACTCCCAGCAGCGGATCGGCACAGGGGCCGGCCCCCGGACCGGGATCGCATACCTAGTCTCCACTGTAATGGTCGCAACGCCAGCGGGCCTAACTCACCGTTCCCCACCGTCGTGGTGGGCCCCTGCGATACCGGATCCGTACTGGTGGAAACGAGGCGGACCGCCCATTCGTTACCCCGTCTCCCCGGTGATCTTTTCGCCTGTGGCGAACCGTCCCTCCGGTGCCTCTGGCGAAACGTCTCCGCAGCGTCTATGGCCTCACACGGGCACCGGCGCCCCGGCCATGCAGGCCCGGGACGCCGGTCACCGTACGAAATCTGATCAGGTCGCCGCGTGGAATGCGTCGATGACCTCAGCCGGGATCCGGCCTCGGGTGGACACGTTGTGTCCGTTGCGACGCGCCCATTCCCTGATCGCGGCGCTCTGCTCACGGTCGATGCTGCCGCGGCCGCGTCCGGCCCCCCCACGCCCGCGCCGCTTGCCGCCGACCCGGCGCCCGGCCGCCACCCAATGCTTCAAATCATTGCGCAGTTTCGCGGCGTTCTTGGACGAGAGATCAATCTCATATGCCACGCCGTCGAGCCCGAATTCCACCGTTTCGTCGGCGGCGCCTGAACCGTCAAAATCATCGATCAAGGTGACGGTCACTTTTTTCGCCATTACCTAATCCTCGCATTTCGTCGTGAGCAGTTGCTGAGCAGTCCGTAAAGGCCTCCCCGGGCATGTACCTCCCGAGAACAATCTGCCACAAGAACGCGGCATAATCAATCCGGTCGGCTACAACTGCGGTCGAACAATCGGGAACAAAACGGTCTCGCGAATTGACAGCCCGGTCAAACACATCAACAACCGATCGATACCCATTCCGGTTCCGGTGCACGGCGGCATCCCATACTCGAGGGCGACCAGAAAATCTTCGTCGAGCGGCATGGCCTCGTCGTCGCCGGCGGCCGCCGCGCGGGCCTGCGCGGCGAACCTCTCCCGCTGCACGACCGGATCATTGAGTTCGGAGTACCCGGTGGCCAGTTCGACACCGCGTACGTAGAGGTCCCACTTCTCGGTGACGCCGGGGGTGCTGCGGTGCTGGCGAGTCAACGGCGTTGTCTCGACCGGGAAATCCCGCACGAAGGTCGGCGCGGTCAGGGCGTTACCGACGGCGTGCTCCCACAGTTCCTCGACGAGCTTGCCATGGCCGTAGCCTCGGCCGTCGGGAATCTCAAGACCAAGCCGATCGGCAATTCCGCGAAGTCGGTCAACCGACGTCTCCGGTGTGATCTCTTCGCCGAGCGCCGCCGACAGCGACGGATACATTTGTATAGACGGCCATTCTCCGTCTATGTCATAGACAGTGCCGTCGGGCAACGGCACTTGTCTGGTGCCGATCGCCTCGTCGGCGACCTGCTGAATAAGTTCGCGAGTCATGGTGG
>CAIYOH010000215.1 GCA_903927745.1 uncultured Mycobacteriaceae bacterium | reverse complement strand
CGCCGCTTTCCGCTCGGCGGGTTCGGCGTCGGCGAATTCCTGGCGCACCCCGAGTAGCAGCCGACCCGCGTCACTGGCGAGTCGTGCGGCCAGGTCGTCGTCGTTCATCTCAGACTTCGACGTCAGACTTCGACGACGATGGCGCCGCCTTGGCCGCCGCCCGCGCACATGGCCGCGACGCCGATCCCGCCGCCGCGGCGGACCAGTTCATAGACGAGCGTGGTAACCATGCGGGCACCCGAGGCGGCGATCGGGTGGCCGAGGCTGCAGCCGCTACCGGAGAAGTTCACCTTCTCCTCGTCGATGTGGTGTTCGCGGCACGCGGCGATCGGCACGGAGGCGAACGCCTCGTTGATCTCCCACAGCGCCACGTCGGCCACCGACAGACCGGCGCGCGCCAGCACCTTCCCGATGACCTTGACCGCCCCCAGTCCGGTGTCCCTGGGCGGCACGCCCACGGAGGCCCACGCTTTCACCGCGGCCATGACATTCAGGTTCTCGGCGGTGGCGTAGTCGCGGTCGACGAGCGCGACGGCCGCGGCGGCGTCGTTGGTGCCGCTGCTGTTGCCCGCCGTGATCGAGAATCCCTCGATCTCGGGGTGCAGGACCTTGAGTCCCGCGAGCTTCTCGGCGGTGGTGTCGCGGCGGGGTTGTTCGTCGACGCTGAACTCGGTCACCGAGCCGTCGGGCTGGGTGATCTTCAGCGTGAGGATCTCGTCGACGAACTTGCCGGCGTCGATGGCCGCGATGGCCCGCTGGTGTGACCGCGCGGCCCAGGCGTCCATCTCCTCGCGGGTGATGCCGACCGCCTGCGCGGTGTTCCAGCCCACCGTGATGGACATGTCCCGGGCGGGCGAGTCGGGCGTCTCACGGTGAGTCGGCGGCATCCACTGCTCTTCGAACGTCAACTCGGGGCCGGGAATGCGCCAGTTGACCAGCGGCGTCATCGACAACGACTGCACACCCCCGGCAATGAGGACGCGCTCCATCCCGGAGCCGATCTGGGCCGCGGCGTTGCCGATCGCGGTGAGGCTGCCTGCGCAGTGCCGGTTCACCGACTGGCCCGGAATGTTCTCCATTCCGGTCGCCGAGGCCGCGTACCGTGCCAAATCACCGCCGCCGTACAGCGATTCGGCGACGATGATGTCGTCAATGGCCGACGGGTCGAGCCCTGAGCGGCGCACCACCTCTGGGAGCACCGCCGTGATCAGCGTCTCGGGCGGGGTATTGACCAGCGTCCCTTTGAACGAGCGGCCGATAGGTGTCCGGACGGCTCCGACGATCACCGGTGTTGGCATGTTTGCACCTCGTCCTGGAAAGGGGGCGGCGGACGCGGCGAATCGTAGCAAATACGGTGTAGCCAGCGCCGTATGGCAATGGTGACGGCGTAAGTTCGGGTCCATGACCACGCTCCCCCACGTCCAGACCACTGCGCAGCGGATGGCGGCGATGCTGATCGGAATCGGCGCCGTCCACTTCCTGGCTCCCACACCGTTCGACACGATCATTCCCGCCGAGCTGCCCGGCAGCCCGCGGTTCTACACCTACGCCTCGGGCGTCGCCGAGATCGCTATCGGGGCGGCGCTGGTGCCCCGGCGCACCCGCCGGTCGGCCGCGTTGGCGGCCGTCGCGTTGTTCCTCGGGGTCTTCCCGGCCAACCTCAACATGGTCCGGCTGTGGCGGGACAAGCCGTTGCCGATGCGTATCGCCGCGCTGGCCCGGCTGCCCCTGCAGATTCCGATGATCACCACCGCGCTGAAAATCTGGCGCCACAGCTGATGCTCCCCTGACCGCCACATCCGCCACAGGAGTCGCTGGCGGAGCGATGGCCTTCGTCGTGCCTGAGAAGACGTCGTGCCTAAGAAGACGAGGACTGGTGGCACGCATGAGGCAGTGCGGGATGAGGCGATGAGGAGGACCTCGTGAGGGCGACCGAGATCGCCGCGCTGCTCGCCGAAGCGGCCGCCCTGATGGTCGCCATCGGCGACGTCCTCCAACAGCGGTCCGCCCAGCAGGTCACGACCACAGAGGTCGGCACCGTCGCCCTGTTCCGTCGGCTGCTGCGCGATCGGCAATGGTGGGCGGGCAGTCTGGTAGCCGGCGCCGGGTTCGGGCTGCAGGCCGCAGCGCTCGGGCTGGGCTCGGTGGTGCTGGTCCAGGCGCTGCTGGTGACGTCCCTGCTGTTCGCGCTGGTCATCAATGCGCGGCTGAACCACACCAGAATCACCGGCTGGCAGACGATGTGGGCCGTCCTGCTCGCCGCTGCCGTCTTAGTCGTGGTCACGGTCGGCGACCCGACGGCCGGAACACCCCGCGGCTCCCTGCGCACGTGGACCGTCGTCGCCGCAGTCCTCGGCCCCGTGCTGGTCCTCTGCGTCGTCGGCGCGCGCATCTTCTCGGGCTCGGTGAGCGCCCTGCTGCTCGGCGCCGTGGCCGGCTCGCTGTGGGGGTTGTTCGCGGTGCTCACCAAAGGAGTGGTCGACCAGCTCGGCAACGGCATCGTCGCCGTGCTGCGCATCCCGGAGCTCTATGCATGGATGGTGGTGGGGGTCGCCGCCACAGCGTGGGAGCAGTCCGCATTTCGGGCCGGGCCGATGACCGCATCGCTGCCCGCGGTGAGCGTGGCCGAGCCGATCGTCGGCTCGGTCCTCGGTATCGCCGTGCTGGGTGAGGCGCTGGACACCACCACGCCCGGCTTGGTCACGATCGGCGTATCGGTGGCGGTCATGATCGCGGCGACGGTCGCGCTGGCCAGAAGCCAGGCTGCACAACCGGCCGGCGACACGCAGGGATAGACTCCGGCTAACCGGGTTCCGACGCGTGCGGATCGCCGAACGCGTGAGGAGTCGGGCTCCAGCAGAGAGGCGCTGTTCATGCGCCAACCGTCATCGTCATTGGCTCCCGCCTCCGCTTCCGCCTTCTTCTTCTCCTCCGCCTCCGGCTACGCCGCCATCGCCGCCGTCACCGCCATCGGGCTGTCAATCGCGGGCTGCGGTGGCGGCCAACACGCGGCGTCGACCACGAGCGCGACCACGTCGAAACCTCCCCTCGCGGAGGGCGCTCTTGCCGGTCTCCTGCTCAAGCCCGCCCAGATCGACAGCGCGCTCGGGGTGACCGGAACAACGGTCGACAAGCCGATCGACCACCCGAATACCGACAGCCCCGCCGATGTCTTCCCCGCGACCTACAAATTCCCCGACGAGTGCCTGTTCATCATGGGCGCCGCCGAGGAGGCCGTCTACAAGGGCAGCGGGAACACCGCGGTGCGCGGCGAGTCCGTAGTCGCGCCGCGCCAGTCCGGTTCGGACGACCCGACGCCGAAGGTGATCCAGGCTGTGGTGCTGTTCCCCTCGGCAGACCAGGCGAACGCCTTCTTCACCGCCTCGTCGCGGCACTGGTCTGCCTGCGCCAACCGTCAGGACACCGCCGGCGGCGAAGGAGACTCCGCCAAGCTCACCTGGAAGGTGGGGGCGGTGTCCAACGCCACCGGGGTGTTGAGCACCATCGTGGACCTGAGCCTGGGCTCCGGGGCGCAGTCCATGACCCAGAGCTGTCAGCGCGCACTGACCGTCCGGAACAACGTCGTGATCGACACCGCGGCGTACCGCAAGGACCCTGGGAACGTGGCCGTCGACGTCGCCGAGCAGATTGCCGGCAACGTCGACACGCAGTAGGGGCTCGACGCGCCATCCCACGCTCCCTGCCGCCCAGCGGCGTAGAGAATAGGCCCATGGGCACAACAGACAAGCCGGCCGGGCTCGACGGCGGACTGCCGGTGATCTATCTGTCGCAGTTGCTGCGCGCGCCGGTCGTGGCCGGCTCCGCCGAGGCAGTCGGACGCGTCGAGGACGTGATCGTGCGCCTTCGCGACGCCCCGGACTATCCGCTCGTCACCGGGATCGTCGCCGGGGTCGGCGGACGGCAGGTGTTCGTCGGCCGTAAATCCATCGAGGAGTTCACACCCGGACGAATCATTCTGGCGAAGAACAAAATTGACCTACGCGGCTTCGAACGCCGCGACCACGAGGTGTTGCTACGCGCCGACGTGCTGGGCCACCGTTTGATCGATGTGGCCGCGGTCGAACTGGTACGGGCCTACGACGCCGAACTCGAGGACACCGGGGCGGGATGGGTGCTGGCGCGCCTCGACACCCGACGCCCGGCGAGGTTCTTCGGACTGATCAAACGCTCCGGCGGACAGGCGGCCCGCGACTGGAAGGCATTCGAACCACTGATCGGTGACGCCCGTTCCGACGCCGAGCGGCGCCTGTCGGACCGGTTCGGCGAGTTCAAGGCCGCCGAGATCGCCGACCTCCTCGAAGACGCGGACAAGGCCGAGGGCGGGGAGATCCTCGACCGGGTCCACAGCGACCCGGAGTTGGAGGCCGACGTCTTCGAGGAACTGGACCCCGAAAAGGCCAGCCGGCTGCTCAACGACATGCCCGACCACGAGGTGGCCGCCCTGCTCAGTCGCATGCGCGCCGACGACGCCGCCGATGCGATCGCCGACCTGCGCCAATCGCGGCGCCGCCGCGTGCTGGACCTGATGCCCGGGCCGCAGCGGACCAAGGTGATCACGCTGATGGGTTTCAACCCCGACAGCGCCGGCGGGCTGATGAACGTCGACTTCGTCGCCTGCTCCACCACCGACACCGCGGGCTCCGCGCTGGCGATGATCGCGGCCGCCCACAGCGTCCAGCCCGAGGCGCTGATCAAGGTCCACGTCCGCGACGCCGACGAGCGCCTCGCCGGTGTGGTGTCGGTGATCGCCCTGCTGCAGGCCGAACCCGGCCAGCTCGTCGGCGCACTGATGGACGACGATCCGGTCTGCGTCAGCGCTGACGCCGATCTCGCCGACGTCGCGCTGCTGATGGCCGACTTCAACCTGTACTCGGTGCCCGTCATCGACGAGCAGGACCGGGTGCTCGGGGTGGTCACCGTCGACGACATCCTGGAGGCGACCATTCCCGAGGACTGGCGCCGGCGCGAACCGGCGCCCCGCCCGGTGCGTGAACTCCGAGACGAGTCCCCGTGAGCTCGGGCGCCGACGAGGAAGGCATCCACCCCGCGGCGCCGACGCCCCAGCGCACCGCGGTGCTCGACAGCGCCCACCTGGGCGACATCGAGGGCGCGTTCGGGCGCATCAGTGTCGGCGAGACGGACCGCCCCCGCACGTGGAAAACCCGGCTACTGACGCTGCTGGCCATCATGGGCCCGGGGATCATCGTCATGGTCGGCGACAACGACGCGGGCGGCGTGGCCACCTACGCTCAGGCGGGCCAGAACTACGGGTACTCCCTGTTGTGGGTGCTCCTGCTGCTGATCCCGGTGCTGATCGTCAACCAGGAGATGGTGGTGCGGCTCGGCGCGGTCACCGGGGTGGGCCACGCCCGGTTGATCAACGAGCGCTTCGGCCGCGGCTGGGGCTGGTTCTCCGTGGGCGACCTGTTCCTGCTTAACTTCCTGACGATCGTCACCGAGTTCATCGGCGTCTCGCTGGCGGCCGACTACATCGGCGTCTCCAAATACATCGTGGTGCCGATCTCGGCGGTGGCGCTGGTCGCGATCATGGCCAGTGGCAGCTTCCGCCGGTGGGAACGGGCCATGTTCGTGTTCATCGCCGTGTCCCTGCTGCAGATCCCGATGGTGCTGATGTCACATCCGCGGTGGGCCGAGGCGGCGACATCCTTTGTCGTCCCCAGTATCTCGGGCGGAGTCAGCTCGGATGCGGTGCTGCTGATCATCGCGATCGTCGGCACCACCGTGGCTCCCTGGCAGCTCTTCTTCCAGCAGTCCAACGTTGTCGACAAACGCATCACCCCCCGCTTCATGAGCTACGAGCGCGCCGACACCGTGCTGGGCGCGTTCATTGTGGTCGTCGGGGCCGCGGCGCTGCTGATGACCGGCGAATGGG
>CAIYOH010000214.1 GCA_903927745.1 uncultured Mycobacteriaceae bacterium | reverse complement strand
CCACCACGCGCCCAAAGCCGGACGTCGGGGTGCCCAGCATGACGCGAGGGTTGCGGACGGCGTCGAGGGTGTGCCAGGACACCGTCACCTCGGTGCCGGCGTCGTGGCCGAATTGCAGGTGCAGGCCGGCCACCGGGGGCGCTCCGTCGCGGTCCGGTTGCCGCCAGAAGGCCGGTGCCTGGTGGTGCGACCACGGTGCCCTGCCTGCCAGCACGGCCCCGCCGCCGACGCCCGCCCCGAGCGCGGCCGAGATGGCGCTCGTCGTCAATAACCGGCGGCGGCTGATGCCGGTGGCTGATCGGTCGCTCATGCCCCCTTCTTACCCGCGCCGGTTTGCCGACCGGTGAACACCCGCTCCCCGGGGACGAATCCGGTAGCGTTTTCACCATGACGGACGTGGGGAAACTCAGCGGCCGGGCCTTCCGGGCCGGGTGCGCGGCGACCTGTGTGGCGGTCCTGGGGGCGGCGTTCGTGCCGGCGGCCTCGCTCGCGGACCCGGCGACCGGCCAGCAGGTGACCTACACGGTCACGGCCACCGGCAACCTGACCGGCAATGTCCGGTACATGAGCAGCGACCCGCCCAGCCAGGCGGCGTACGACTCCGACTCGTCGCAGTACATGACCAGCGTGCAGGCGGCGCTGGCCGCGGGGCAGCCACAGGTGTACACCACCACGCTGACGAACCCGATTGTGTGGGCCATCGTCTCGGCCAGCGGCGGGTGTCACTGGCCCGACTGCGATTCAGGCAACGTTCCCCAGATCCAGTGCCAGATCGCCGTGGATGGCGAGGTGGTGGTGACCCAGAGCGCCACTACCGGGGTGACGTGCTCGACGCGGCGCTGGTAGCTCCTGCGCGACGCGTCCGTGGTCAGTTGAGGTTGCGTGCTGAGAAGGTGTCGCACTTGTTCGGGTCACCGGTTTGGTAGCCAACGGTGAACCAGTGCTGGCGCTGCTCGGACGAGCCGTGGGTCCACGACTCGGGGTTGACCCGCCCGGTGGACTCTTTCTGGATGTGGTCGTCGCCCACCGATGCCGCAGCCGACAAGGCGTCGGCGATGTCCTTGTCGCTCAGCGGGTTCAGGTACGGCACACCGGTGCTCTCCTCCTTCACGGTGGCGGCGTAGTGCGCCCAGATGCCGGCGTAGCAGTCCGCCTGTAGCTCAGTGCGCACTCCGTTGCCCGTCGACCCTTGCGCCCCCTGCTGGGACCGGCCCAGGATGCCCCGCAGGTTCTGCACGTGATGGCCGTATTCGTGGGCGACGACGTACTCCTGCGCCAAGGGGCCGCCGCTGGAACCGAATCGTTCGACCAGTTCCGAGAAGAAGTCGGTGTCAAAGTATGCGGTCTTGTCGACCGGGCAGTAGAACGGCCCCACCGCGGTGGTGGCCGGCCCGCAGCCCGTGTTGACTTGGCCGCTGAACAGCTGCAAGCGCGGGCGGGTGTAGTTCCGCATCAACTGACCCCACACTGCATCCACCGAGTTGCCGGTGGCCACGACCCGGCACTGCACGTACTTGTTCGCGTCGGCCCCGGTCCGGCACTGGGTCAGGTCGAAGCCGGGCGCTGAGGCCCCGCCGACGTCCATCGGCTGCTGGGTCACCACACCGCCCGGGTCGACGCCCAAGAACAGCGCCAGGACGACGATCAGCAGGCCGCCGATGCCGCCGCCGAGGGCCATACCCCTGCCGCCCCCGCCGGAACTCGACGCGGAGCTGGTGTCGATCTGCATGCCTTCGTTGAACGTCATCGCGCGCTCCTCACGTTGTCAGGTTAGACACTAACCGGGGCTGTCGCTTGCCGCTGCCGGAAGGGGGACCGCAACGTCGCCAATCGGCGTCGGGAGCCCGTGAGCACGGGCCTTGTGGACCATCACGCCGTTGGGCAGCTCCCATTCCAGGTGCCGGACCGACGGGCGCAACGGTGGTGGCAGTGGTCCTAATGGCCCCGAATGTACCTGCCCTAGACTGAGCACTCGTCCAAAACCGGCTGAAGGGAAGTGTTTGTGCTGCGTAGCCACGCCGCCGGTGCGCTCAGGAGTGGCGACGCCGGGCACCAGGTGACATTGGCTGGCTGGGTGGCT
>CAIYOH010000213.1 GCA_903927745.1 uncultured Mycobacteriaceae bacterium | reverse complement strand
GTCGGAGGTGTAGTACATCTTCCCGCTGTCGAATTCCAGCGCGAACCCGTCGCCGACGGCGTAGACGTCACCCTTCCTGGCGCCGAGCGGCGACGTGTCGCCGCCGGCCTTCGTCCACGCGGCCATGATGGCGGCTTCCGCGTCACCGATCGGGGACGCGGACGCCGCGGGCGCCAGCAATCCAACGACGACCACGGTCGTTGCCATGGCGGCCAGCGCAGTTCCGAGGATCGTGCGCGCGCGACCTCTGTGCCGGTTCACTCAGCCTCCCAGCCGACGGGTGCAGCCCGGTTGTTCGGGCACGCCTGTATCGCGCCGCCCGATAGGCGGCCGCACGGGCGCCATTGAGCAGTCTTCTTGATCCGCTTTATCGCGCCAGGTCCACATATCGTTACGCCAGCCGACACCGAATGCGACATCGCATTGTCAATCGTGCGAAAAGAGATGCCGCTTTGATGCCGAAATGATGCGGGCCCACGGTGGCTACGCTGCCCCGAATCGGGCCGGTGGCTCACGGAGCACCGTGGTAAAACATCATCGGAAAATGCAGTTGGCACCATTCGACGGTACCCCATCACCATTGCCGAACAGTAACTCGACCGGCACCGCAAATGGTCTGAATTGAGGAGGCCGTGCGCGTTCAGACCCCGAGGCTACGGCCGATGATCTCTTTCATGATCTCGGTGGTGCCGCCGTAAATCGTCTGCACCCGCGCGTCAAGATAGGCGCGGGCGATGGGGTATTCGCGCATGTAGCCGTAACCACCGTGCAATTGCAGGCAGCGGTCGATGAGGTGTACCTGCTTTTCCGTGCACCACCACTTCGCCATGGCCGCCTGTTCGGCGGTCAGCTTGTGTTCCAGATGCAAGCGCACGAACTCGTCGACCATCATTCGAACCACGGTGGCGTCGGTCGCCAACTCGGCGAGCAGGAAGCGGCTGTTCTGAAAACTGGCGATCGACTTGCCGAAAGCCTTACGCTCGCCAACGTACTTCAGAGTTTCCTCGAGCGCGCTTTCCATGGCCGCCGCCGCCATGATGGCGATGGAGATCCGTTCCTGGGGCAGGTTCTGCATGAGGTAGATGAACCCCATGCCTTCCTCGCCCAGGAGGTTTTCGGCGGGAACCTTGACATCGGTGAACGACAACTCAGCCGTGTCCTGGGCGTCCAGCCCCACCTTGTCCAGGTGCCGGCCGCGTTCGAAGCCCTCCATGCCGCGCTCGACGGCGAGCAGCGAGAAGCCCTGCGCACCCTTGTCGGCGTCGGTCTGGGCGACCACGATCACCAGGTCGGAGTTGATTCCGTTGGTGATGAAGGTCTTCGACCCGTTGAGCACGTAGTGGTCGCCCTGCCGGACCGCGCGAGTCTTGATGCCCTGAAGGTCGCTGCCCGTTCCCGGCTCCGTCATCGCGATGGCGGTGATCATCTCTCCGGTGCAGAACTGGGGCAGCCAGCGCTGCTTCTGTTCCTCGGTGGTCAGATCCAGCAGGTAGGGCGCAATGATGTCGTTGTGCAGCGGGAAGCCGACTCCGTTGAAGCGCCCGGCGCTGGTTTCCTCGGTGATGATCGTGTTGTACCGGAAGTCCGAGTTACCTCCGCCGCCGTACTCCTCGGGCACCGCCATGCCCAGGAAACCCTGCTTGCCCGCCTCGAGCCAGACACCGCGGTCGACGATCTTCGCCTTCTCCCACTCGTCGTGGTACGGGGCGACATGCTTGTCGAGGAAAGCCCGGTAGGACTCGCGGAACAGGTCGTGCTCGGGCTCGAACAGGGTCCGCTCGTACTTGATGGCGGCGTTCATAACTGACCTCCGGGGAAGGGTGAAAAGCCGCCTTTACGATATACCAACCGGACGGTTGGTCGGCGGGCACTCAGTGCGCGGTGAATTCCCGCAGCTGGCCGGCGAGCGCCACCGGGACCCGCGCCGTGATCCGGGTCCCGTCGGCACTGTGCTCCTCCCGCTGCACCAGCCCATCGGCGTGCACTCGCGCCACCAGGTCACCACGGTGATAGGGGATCAACACGTCCACGGCGGCGTCGCAGGGGGCGACGAGCTCACCGATCCGGCGCCGCAGCGCGTCGATGCCGTCGCCGGTGCGCGCGGAGACGAACACGGCCCCGGGCAGGGCGTGACGAAGCTGGGCCAGGGCCAGTCCGCCCGCGGCGTCGATCTTGTTGACCACCAGCAGCTCGGGCGGCGGATCACCGTGGTGGTCGGCGAGCACGTCGGACACCACCCGACGGACCGCGCTGATCTGGGCCAGCGGGTTGACGTCGGCGCCGTCGACCACGTGGACCAGGAGATCGGCGTCCACCACCTCCTCCAATGTGGAGCGGAACGCCTCGACCAGTTGGGTGGGCAGGTGTCGGACGAATCCGACGGTGTCGGTGAGGAAAAAGGGGCCGGACCTGCCCGCATCGGGGCAGAACTCCGCGCGCCTGGTGGTGGGCTCCAACGTGGCGAACAAGGCGTCCTCCACGAGGACTCCCGCCCCTGTCAGCGCGTTGAGCAGGCTGGATTTGCCGGCATTGGTGTAGCCGACGATCGCAACCGACGGCGCGTCGCTGCCGCGCCGGCGGCTGCGCTGGGTGTCGCGGACCCGCTTCATGTCCTTGATGTCGCGGCGCAGCCGGGACATGCGTTCGCGGATGCGACGACGGTCGGTCTCGATCTTCGTCTCACCGGGACCGCGCAGACCCACTCCCCCGCCGCTGCCGCCCGCGCGACCGCCGGCCTGCCGGGACATCGACTCACCCCAGCCCCGCAGCCGCGGCAGCATGTACTCCATCTGGGCCAGCGACACCTGCGCCTTGCCTTCCCGGCTGGTGGCGTGCTGGGCGAAGATGTCCAGGATCAGCGCCGTGCGGTCGATCACCTTCACCTTGACGGCCCGTTCCAGGGCGGTGAGCTGCGCCGGGGACAGCTCGCCGTCGCAGATCACGGTGTCGGCGCCGGTCGCCAGCACCACCTCGCGCAGCTCCTGAGCCTTGCCCGAACCGATGTAGGTGGAGGTGTCGGGTTTGTCGCGCCGCTGGATGAGCGCGTCGAGCACCTGGGATCCGGCGGTTTCGGCCAGCGCCGCCAGTTCCGCCATGCTGGCCTCGCTGTCGGCGGCGGTACCGTCGGTCCACACGCCCACCAGGACAACCCGCTCTAGGCGCAGCTGCCGGTATTCGACTTCGGAGACGTCGGCGAGTTCGGTGGACAGGCCGACGACGCGGCGCAGCGCGGCTCGGTCGTCGAGGGCGAGTTCGCCGGTGCTGGGGTGCGTCTCGGGGTATGTCATAGGTATTGGGCCATGATGCACGCTGAATCGGCCCCGTGCGAGCGATTCACCGTTCCTGCGCCCGACACCATTCCCCGCTGACCTCTCCGTGGGCCACAAGCACCGACGGCCCCCGCAGGTAGCTGGTGGCCTCGGTGACCGTGACGACCACGTCACCGCCGGGAACCCGCACCGTGAGCGCCCCGGTGTTCGAGCCCTCTGCCGGGCCCAGCCCAGCCAGCGCAGCCACCGCCGCGGCCACGGTTCCCGTTCCGCAGGAACGGGTTTCGCCGACACCGCGCTCGTGGACGCGCATCCGGATCACTCCGTCGGCCGGTGCCGTGAGGACTTCGACGTTGACCCCGTCCGGGAACTGGTCGTGGTCGTAGCTCACGGGCGCCGCCACGTCCAGGGCCGCCAGCGTCTCGGCGGTCAGATCGCGATCCATGCACGCCAGGTGGGGATTGCCGACATCGACAGCCAGTCCGGCGAACCGCCGGCCGCCGACCGTCGCTGCAAAGGCTGGTCCCCCGCTCCCGAGGGCGGTGGCCTTGCCCATGTCGACGGTGACGTCGGCGCAGGTGGCGTCGGCGCTGTGGACGGTGACCGGCCGGGGGCCGGCAAGGGAGCCCACCACGAAGTGGTCGCGGGTCTCCAGGCCGCTGGCGCGCAGGTGGTGCGCGAAGACGCGGACCCCGTTGCCGCACATCTGCGCGGCCGAGCCGTCGGCGTTGCGGTAGTCCATGAACCAGTCGCCCGCGCTCAGGCCGCCGGGCATGCGGTCGAACACCCCGGCCGCCAGGGCGGCGCCCGCCGTGGTGACGCGCAACACCCCGTCGGCGCCCACGCCACGGCGCCGGTCGCACAGGGCGGCCACCAGCGCCGGGCTGAGCCGTAGCCCGGCGTCGATGTCGGGCAACAGCACGAAGTCGTTCTCGGTGCCGTGACCCTTGGCGAAGATCACGCGCGCCGCTCGGGAATCACCCGTTCAGG
>CAIYOH010000212.1 GCA_903927745.1 uncultured Mycobacteriaceae bacterium | reverse complement strand
CGCCATTCCGATCGGCTTCGCGATGGGAGTCGCCAACCAGATCAGGTCCGGCACCGCATCGCGGACCACCCACATCGGGCCGACGGCCTTCCTCGGCCTGGGCGTCACCGACAACAGCGGTGGCGGAGCGCGGGTCCAGCGAGTGGTCACCGGCGGCCCGGCCGCCGAGGCCGGGATCTCGCCCGGCGACATCGTCATGCAGATCGACGGCGCGCCGATCAACGGCGCGAACTCGATGACCGACGTCCTCGTCCCGCACCACCCCGGGGACACCATCCCCGTGACCGTGCGCACCGTGGGCGGCGCCAACATGACGCAGAACGTGACGCTGGCCGAGGGCCCGCCGGCCTGAGCGTGGTGCGAGAACCCGACCCGGCGGCGGGTAGCCACGTCGAGGGCGGCGTGGTCGAGCACCCCAAGGTGGGGGACTTCACCCGGGCCGCCGCGCTGCCCGCCGATCCGATCTGGTTCAAGCACGCCGTGTTCTACGAGGTGCTGGTCCGCGCGTTCTTCGACGCCAACGCCGACGGGTCCGGTGATCTGCGGGGCCTGCTGGCGCGCCTGGACTACCTGCAGTGGCTGGGGATCGACTGCATCTGGCTGCCGCCGTTCTGCGACTCGCCGCTGCGCGACGGCGGCTATGACGTGCGCGACTTCTACAAGGTGCTCCCGGAGTTCGGCACGGTCGACGACTTCGTGGCACTCCTCGACGCGGCGCACCAGCGCGGAATCCGGGTGATCACCGACCTGGTGATGAACCACACCTCGGAGGCACACCCCTGGTTCCAGGAGTCGCGCCGCGACCCCGGCGGACCGTACGGCGACTACTACGTGTGGAGCGACACCAGCGAGCGCTACGCGGAGGCCCGCATCATCTTCGTCGACACCGAGGAGTCGAATTGGACGTTCGATCCGGTCCGCCGCCAGTTCTACTGGCACCGGTTCTTCTCCCACCAGCCGGACCTCAACTACGATTGCCCGGCCGTGCAGGAGGCGATGATCGACGTCATCCGCTTCTGGCTGGGCCTCGGGATCGACGGGTTGCGCCTGGACGCGGTGCCGTATCTGTTCGAGCGTGAGGGCACCAACTGCGAGAACCTGCCCGAGACGCACGCGTTCCTCAAGCGGGTCCGCAAGGTCGTCGACGACGAGTTCCCGGGCCGGCTGCTGCTGGCCGAGGCCAACCAGTGGCCGGCGGACGTGGTGGAGTACTTCGGCGATCCCAGCACCGGCGGCGACGAATGCCACATGGCGTTCCACTTTCCGCTGATGCCCCGCATCTTCATGGCGGTGCGCCGCGAGTCGCGGTTCCCCGTCTCCGAGATCCTGGCGCAGACGCCGCAGATCCCGGAGCTGGCCCAGTGGGGGATCTTCCTGCGCAACCACGATGAGTTGACGCTGGAGATGGTCACTGACGACGAGCGTGACTACATGTACTCCGAGTACGCCAAGGATCCGCGGATGAAGGCCAACGTCGGCATCCGCCGCCGGCTGGCCTCGCTGCTGGAGAACGACCGCAATCAGATCGAACTGTTCACCGCGCTGCTGCTGTCCCTGCCGGGCTCGCCGGTTCTCTACTACGGCGACGAGATCGGTATGGGTGACGTGATCTGGCTGGGCGACCGCGACGGCGTGCGCACCCCCATGCAGTGGACCCCCGACCGCAATGCCGGTTTCTCCCAAGCCAATCCGGGTCGGCTCTATCTGCCGCCCATTCAGGACTCGGTCTACGGCTACCAGGCCGTCAACGTCGAGGCGCAGCGCGACACCTCGACGTCGCTGCTGAACTTCACGCGCACGATGCTCTCGGTGCGTCGCCGCCACGCGGCGTTCGCCGTCGGGACGTTCGCCGAACTCGGCAGCTCCAACCCGTCGGTGCTGGCGTTCGTCCGCCAGGTCGGCGACGCCCGCGACGTCGTGCTGTGCGTCCATAACCTGTCGCGATTCCCGCAGCCCATCGAACTGGATCTGCAGCACTGGAGCGGCTGCACCCCGGTCGAGTTGACCGGGCATGTGGAGTTCCCCCGCATCGGCCACCTGCCGTACCTGCTGACCCTGCCGGGACACGGCTTCTACTGGTTCGAACTGGCTCCCGCGCGGGAGGAGAACCCGTGACGGGGCCCGCCGGGAACCCGGCCGCGCTGCCCTGGTCGGAGTGGCTGCCGCAGCAGCGCTGGTACGCCGGGCGCAACCGCCGGCTGGCGGCGGCCGAGGCCGGCGTCGTCGTCCCGCTTCGTCAGGGTCTCGACCTGGTGCTGATCGACGCTGTCTACACCGATGGGCCATCCGAGCGCTATCAGGTGATCGTCGGGTGGGATTCGGAGCCGCTGGCGGAGTACAGCACGGTCGCGACGATCGGCGCCGCCGACGGCCGGACCGGTGTCGACGCGCTGTACGACGCCGGCGCGGCGCAATCCCTGCTGTCACTGATCGACGCCTCGGCCGAGCGGGATTCGGCGGACACCACGGTGGCCTTCACCAGGGAAGCCGATGCCGCCCTCCCGCTGGAGGCCATGGCGCACGTCTGCGACGCCGAGCAGAGCAACACCAGCGTGATCTTCGATCGCCGGGCGATCCTGAAGGTGTTTCGCCGGGTCAGCGGCGGGGTCAATCCCGACATCGAGCTCAATCGGGTGCTCGGCCGCGCCGGCAATCCGCACGTGGCCCGCCTGCTGGGCGGCTACGAGTTGGCTCTGGCGGCTGGTGAGCCGGCTGGTGAGGTGTGGCCGTTGGGCATGGTGACCGAATTCGCGTCCAACGCCGCCGAAGGCTGGGCCATGGCGAGTGCCAGCGTCCGCGACCTGTTCGCGGAGGGCGACCTGTATGCCTACGAAGTCGGCGGCGACTTCGCCGCCGAGGCCACCCGGCTCGGCGAGGCGGTCGCGTCGGTGCACGCGACGCTGGCCGAGCAACTCGGCGCGGTGCGGACGCCGTTCCCGGTGGACACCATGCTGGCCCGACTGTCGTCGGCTGCGACGGCTGTTCCCGAGCTCCGGGACTACGCCGCGGCCATCGAGGATCGGTTCGGCGCGCTCGCGGGCGAGACCATCACCGCGCAGCGGGTGCACGGCGATCTCCATCTGGGGCAGGTGCTGCGCACCCCGGAGCGCTGGCTGCTGATCGACTTCGAGGGCGAGCCGGGTCAGCCGATCGGCGGCCGCCGGGCGCCGGACTCGCCGCTGCGCGACGTGGCCGGGATGCTGCGCTCGCTCGAGTACGCCGCCTACGCACCTCTGGTGGACCAGGCCTCGGAACAGTCGGACCAGCCGGACAAGGCGGACAAGCAACGGGCGGCCCGCGCCCGCGAATGGGTGACGCGTAATTGCGCCGCGTTTTGCGACGGGTACGCGGCCGTGTCGGGGACCGACCCGCGGGACTCCGCCCGGGTGCTGGCCGCCTACGAACTCGACAAGGCCGTCTACGAGGCAGGCTATGAGGCCCGGCACCGGCCGGACTGGCTGCCGATTCCGTTGCGGTCGATCGCCCGGATCACCGCCGCTGGGTGAGCTGGGCTCGCGTCTGACACCATGCATGTGTGGCGGGCGAGATCTTCAACCCTGAGACGCGGTTGTCGTGGGTCCTGGCCGTGTTGGCCGGCGTGCTGGGGGCGATCTCGTTCCTCTACTCGGTGGGCTACTTCGTCGTGTTCATGACCGGCAACGCCCAGCGCGCCGTGCTGGGGTTCTTCATCGGACAGTCGTGGCAGGCCGTGAGCGCCGGGCTGCTGATGGTCGCGTTCGTCGCGGGTGTGGTGGTGGCCTCGGCGTGCCGGCGCTACTTCTGGGTGGACCATCCACACGGCCCGACCGTGCTCACGACCTTCTCGTTGATGGCGGCCACCCTGGTCGACGTGTACGACGAAGGATGGTCGGAGAGATACCTCGACTTCGCGCCCATTGTCCTGTTGGCGTTCGCTAATGGGACCCTGAACACGTCGTTCGTCAAGGATGGTGAGGTGTCGATTCCGCTGAGCTACGTGACGGGGACGATGGTCAAGATGGGCCAGGGCATCGAACGCCACATCGCCGGCGGGCGGGCGGCCGACTGGCTCGGCCACTTCCTGTTGCTGGCCAGCTTTGTCATCGGCGCCGCGGTGGGCGGCTGCATCGGCCTGTTCACCAATGGGACCGGCATGCTGGTGGCCGCCACGGTCGTGTGCGCGGTGACTACCGGCTACACCTACCTGCACCAGGATCGCCACGTGTTTTCCCGCGCCGCCGACAGAGAGCCTTCGGCCGAGCCGGAGAACTAGGCGGCCGCTGGGCCGGGCCGCAGCAGCACCTGCTGGATGTCGGGCTTCATGGCGACCAGCTGCTGGTCCCAGTAGGCCCACGAGTGGGTCCCATTGGCCGGGAAGTTGAACACGCCGTTGCGTCCACCCGTTGCGGCGTAGGCGCTCTGGAACTGCTGGTTGGTGCGCAGCGTCATGGTCTCCAGGAACTTCGCCGGCACGTTGTCACCGCCGAGATCGTTCGCGGCGCCATTGCCGCAGTAGATCCAGAGCCGGGTGTTGTTCGCCACCAGCCGCGGAATCTGCACCATCGGGTCGTTGCGCTTCCACGCCGGGTCGCTCGACGGGCCCCACATGCTGTTGGCGTTGTACCCGCCCGCGTCGTTCATCGCCAGACCGATCAGCGTCGGCCACCAGCCCTCGGACGGGTTGAGGAACCCCGACAGCGCGGCGGCGTAGGGGAACTGCTGCGGGTAGTACGCCGCCAGGATCAGCGCCGAACCGCCCGACATCGACAACCCGACCGCTGCGTTGCCGACCGGCGAGATGTTCTTGTTCGCCTGCAACCAGGCGGGCATCTCCTGGGTCAGGAACGTCTCCCACTTGTAGGTGTAGTTCTGGCCGTTGCCCTGCGAGGGCTGGTACCAGTTGCTGTAGAAGCTGGACTGGCCACCGACGGGCATGATCACCGACAGGCCGGACTGGTAGTACTCCTCGAAGGCCGGGGTGTTGATGTCCCAGCCGCTGTAGTCGTCCTGTGCCCGCAGGCCATCGAGTAGGTACACCGCGTGCTCTCCGCCGGCCTGGAACTGGACCTTGATGTCCCGGCCCATCGACGCCGAGGGCACCTGCAGGTATTCGACGGGAAGCCCCGCCCGCGAGAACGCCCCCGCGGTGGCCGAGTCACCGACGGCGCCCATCAGGCCCGCCAACAGGGCCGCCCCCGTCGCCGCGACAGCCAGTCGGCGCGGCAGGGCTGCCGCCGCGCCACGCACCTTTCGCATCTCGCCAAAGAACGACATCGCTCCCTACCCATCCCAAGTTGCTGCCGCTGCACGCGGGCGAATCTGTTCGCCTGCGCAGTCAAACACGGCAGTAGCGGGCAGTCCGTGCGTCGTGGCCGGGATGTGTGATCGCGGTTCGCTAACGATTGAGCCTCGGCGCGGAATCGGCCGTGAACTCTGGGAAGCCCTGCGGCGCAACAGGGTGCAGGACGACCTCGGACAGCGTGCCGTCGTAGGCCCGGGCGGTCATGTAGGTGCACAAGGGTTGTCGGCGACGATCGGTCGGCGACCCGGGATTGAGCAGCCGCAGGCCGGTTGTGGTCGTCGTATCCCAGGGGATGTGGCTGTGCCCGAACACCAGGACCCCGGTCTGCGGGTATAGCCGCGACATGCGGGCGTCACGGCCTGCGGCGGCGCCGGTGTCGTGTACGACGGTGATACGCACGCCGCCGAGGGTCACGTCGACCCGTTCGGGGAGCCGCGCCCGCACCGCGGGACCGTCGTTGTTGCCCCAGCACGCGATCAGGCGGGCCGCGCGCGCCTCGAGTTCGTCGAGCAACGAGGGCGCCACCCAGTCGCCGGCGTGGATGACGACGTCCGCCGCCGCGACCTCGTCCCACACCTGCGCGGGAAGGTCGCGGGCGCGGTTCGGGACGTGGGTGTCGGCGATCAACAGCAGCCGCATGCACCTAGTGTGCCGCTACGGCTTAGGGGGCCTAGGGTATGAACCCATGCGCACCTTTGATTCCGTCGCCGACCTCGCCGCCGTCACCGGCGAGCCGATCGGCCACAGCGACTGGGTGACGGTCACCCAGGACGACGT
>CAIYOH010000211.1 GCA_903927745.1 uncultured Mycobacteriaceae bacterium | reverse complement strand
TCGGCGGCGATGGCGTCCCAGTTGTCGCACGACCAGCGCGCGGAGTCGGTGGGGCCGTCGGCGCGGCGGGCCACCCACTCGGCGACGGCGGCTAGCCGGCGCGCGGCCGCGGCGGCTTCGGCGCGGGCACACACGGCGATGGCGGCGAGCACCGACGCGTCATCGGCGCCCCGTAACTCGGCGCCGTCCGGCAGCGACATATCGAACATGCTTTCGAACCTAGCGATACCCGCCGACACCCACACCCCACCACGCCCAGACTGTGGATGAAACGCCCACTGTGGATAACCGGGGGATAGCTGGCCAGCCCCGGCCGCGCCTGTTCGGGGAGCGATCATCATGACTGAGGGGCGGCCGGGGCGCGTCGCGTCGATGTGGATGGACTGGTGGGCCAGGCTGGTGGGCCAGGCTGGTGGGCCAGGCTGGTGGCCGCGGCGACCCTCGGCGCCCGCAGGTCACGAAATGGTTTCTCAGGCGACACTCAGCTTGTTCATATGACGCACATACCCCGGTGCGCGAGGGTCATCGCTATGAACCGTGGACCGCGGCGGACCGGGAATACCGAATGCCTGCTGGGTGTTGGAATCGTTGACGAACTGCCGCCCGGCAGCCCCGATCTGGAGGACTCGATCATCAGCACCACGTTTGCAAGCCCCGTCACCATGTCGCATGTGCATGCGTGCCCCGACGACGGCTGGGTGGAGCCGTCCGAGGAGTTCCAGGGCACTGCGGTGTTCGACGCGACCGGCGACCAGTCGACCATGCCGTCGTGGGACGAACTGGTTCGGCAGCACGCCGACCGCGTCTACCGGCTGGCCTACCGGCTCTCTGGCAACCAGCACGATGCCGAGGATCTGACGCAGGAGACTTTCATCCGCGTTTTCCGATCGGTGCAGAACTACCAGCCCGGGACGTTCGAAGGCTGGCTGCACCGCATCACCACCAACCTGTTCCTCGATATGGTGCGGCGGCGCACGCGCATCCGGATGGAGGCGCTGCCCGAGGATTACGACCGGGTGCCCGCCGATGAGCCCACCCCCGAGCAGATCTACCACGACGCGCGGTTGGGCCCCGACCTGCAGGCGGCCCTGGATTCGTTGCCGCCCGAGTTCCGTGCCGCCGTGGTTCTGTGTGACATCGAAGGCCTGTCCTACGAGGAGATCGGCGCCACGCTGGGCGTGAAGCTGGGGACCGTGCGCAGCCGCATCCATCGTGGACGCCAAGCGTTGCGCGACTACCTGGCGGCGCATCCGGAGGCCGCGTCGTCGCACGGCGCGCCCGCGTAGCCCGAAAGTCCCTTGATCGGGACACCGGGGACCACCTCGCGCTACATTCGAGGGTGGAGGCAGGAAAGGAGCAGGTGATGGCCGATCGCGGGCATGTGTTCCGCCGCGCGTTCTCCTGGCTCCCCACACAGTTCGCCTCGCAGAGCGACGCGCCGGTGGGTGCTCCGCGCCAATTCGGTTCGACTGAACACCTGTCCGTCGAGGCGATCGCCGCGTTCGTTGACGGCGAGTTGCGGATGACGGCCCACCTGCGGGCCGCCCACCACCTGTCGCTGTGCCCGCAATGTTCCGCTGACGTCGACGGGCAGAGCCGGGCGCGCGCGGCGTTGCGGGACTCCCGCCCTATCAGCATCCCCAGCACCTTGCTCGGGCTGCTGTCGGACATCCCGAGTTGGTCGGACGAGGCCCAACGCCCGATCTTGCCGCCCGACCGCGAGCCGCCAGACCGCCGCTAGCCCACCTGCCGGGCGCGAGCGGTCGCCTGCGGCCGGCGTCGCAGCATGGATACTAGGGTGGAGATTCCGAAACAGGATCCAGAAGTAGGGTGATGTGACCTCCGACCAGGGTTTCGACGGCGGCAGCGACGCTGTGAAAGACGGCAACGCTGGGGGCGGCGACAGGGGCAAAAGCAGCGGCCCTCGACTCGCGCCACGCCCCGTCTCCCGTCCACCCGTCGACCCCGCGGCCCGTCAGGCGTTCAGCCGCCCCGCCGGGCTGATCGGGTCGTTCGTCGCCGAACGTGTGCGCCCGTCGAAATTCCGAGATAACACTGAGTTCACCCCCGTCGATCAATCCGGCGACCCGGTGCTGCAGGAGGCGTTCGGCCGTCCCGCCGGGAGTGTGGACACGCTGCAGCGCCACCCGATCGACGCGGGCGCGCTGGCCGGCGAGAAGAACGGCCAGCATGGTGAGGTCGAGGATCCGTGGCGGGACCCCGCGTCCGGGGCCGCGCTGGGCGTCCCCGCGGTAGCGCCGTCGTCGCTGCCCATCCCCTCTGGTTTCACCGGCAAGCTCGGAGTGCGCGACGTGCTGTTCGGGGGCAAGGTCTCTCAGGTCGCACTTGGCGTCCTGGCGCTCCTCGCCCTGTTGATCGGCCTGCTCGGCGGAGTGATCGGCCGGAAAACCGCCGAGGTCGTCGAAGCGTTCACCAGCTCGAAGGTGACGCTGTCGACCAACGGCAACGGAGAGGGCCCGGCCGGCCGGTTCGCCAAGGTGGCGGGCGCCACCGCCGACTCCGTGGTGACCATCGAGTCCAAGAGCGACCAGGAGGGCATGCAGGGCTCCGGCGTGGTCATCGACGGCCGCGGCTACATCGTCACCAACAACCATGTGATCTCTGAGGCCGCGAACAATCCCAGTCAGTTCAAGACGACCGTGGTGTTCAACGATGGCAAGGAAGTGCCCGCCAATCTCGTGGGGCGCGACCCCAAGACCGACCTGGCCGTGCTGAAGGTCGACAACATCGACAACCTCACCGTCGCCCGGCTCGGTGACTCCGACAAGGTGCGCGTCGGCGACGAGGTCCTGGCCGCGGGTGCGCCCTTGGGGCTGCGCAGCACGGTCACCCACGGCATCATCAGTGCGCTGCACCGCCCCGTCCCGCTGTCGGGGGAGGGTTCCGATACCGACACCGTTATCGACGCCCTCCAGACCGACGCCTCGATCAACCACGGCAACTCGGGCGGCCCGCTGATCGATATGGAGTCCCAGATCATCGGCATCAATACGGCGGGAAAGTCGTTGTCCGACAGCGCAAGTGGGCTGGGCTTCGCGATCCCGATCAACGAGGCGAAGCAGGTGGCCCAAACGCTGATCAAGGACGGGAAGATCGTCCACCCGACCCTGGGGGTCAGCACCCGCTCGGTGAGCAACGCGATCGCCTCAGGGGCTCAGGTCGCCAACGTGAAAGCGGGCAGCCCGGCGCAGAAGGGCGGCATCCTGGAAAACGACGTGATCGTCAAGGTCGGTGGCCGCAAGGTAGCCGACTCCGACGAGTTCGTCGTCGCGGTGAGGCAGTTGGCCGTCGGCCAGGACGCCCCGATCGAGGTGGTCCGCGACGGTCGGCACGTCACGCTGACCGTGAAGCCCGACGCGGACACCAGCTAGGTGTTCTCGAACCTC
>CAIYOH010000210.1 GCA_903927745.1 uncultured Mycobacteriaceae bacterium | reverse complement strand
TGAGCGCGTCGATCCCGCCGCAGAGCCGGACGTCGATCGTGCACGGCGACTACCGGATCGACAACACGATCCTGGACGTCGACGACCCGACGACGGTGCGCGCCGTCGTCGACTGGGAGCTCTCGACACTCGGGGACCCGCTCAGCGACGCGGCCCTGATGTGCGTGTACCGCGACCCAGCGCTGGACCTGATTGTCAACGCCCAGGCGGCGTGGACGTCGCCGCTGTTGCCGACGGCCGACGAGCTGGCCGACCGCTATTCGCTCGTGTCCGGGTTACCGCTGGCGCACTGGGAGTTCTACATGGCGCTGGCCTACTTCAAGCTCGCTATCATCGCTGCCGGCATCGACTTCCGCCAGCGGATGTCCGATCAGGCGCGCGGCGCCGGCGACGGCACCGACCACGCGCCGGAGGTAGTGGCGCCGTTGATCTCCCGCGGGTTAGCGGAGTTGGCGAAGCTGCCCAGCTGAACCTCCGCCAGCCTGTGTCAGGGTGCCTTGAAAACGTCGTGGTCGCCGACCCGGCGCCATCGACACCGCAACTCCCCGGCGGCGGTGACCAATTCGAAGGTAGCGCGGCCGGCGGGGCTTGCGAACGACCAGGTCATTTCGAGTACGCCGGGAGCGCCCTGAACGGCTTTGATTCGCAGCGACTTGGGCCAGGATGTAGCCGGGTCGGCCGCTAGTGCATCACACGCTGGGATGAATTTAGTCCTGAGGGCCTCACGGAATTCCACGCGATGCTCGGGCTTGAGCCGCCGGAGGTCAGCGTCGAAAGCCGGGGTGGTCTCGAACTTCATCCGCCGGCGGCGTTAGCGTCCAGATCGTCGAGGTGACTCAGGAGTGCATCACCATCCTGATGGACGGTGACTTCGCCGGCGGCCACGTGAGCGTCGACTTCCCGTTCACGTTGTTGCCACCGATCAACCCAGAACCATCGCTGATCTGCGGGAATCGGGAGTGATGGCCTGAGTTCTAGCACACCGTCCTCGCGCTCAGTGAGTTCCACCTGGGCGCCTTTTTCGTCGAGATGCAGGCGTCGACGAACCTCGGCAGGGAGAGCGACGACGCCCCGGGACTGCACTGCGAGGTAACCGTGAAAAGCCATACCTCATTGTTCCATAGGTTCCAGTCATCCTGCAAAACAGTATTACCGTAATTCCGTATTACTGCATTGTCGACTCTGGCGGTGGCCGCTGGATTCCTCAATCGAGACTGCCGCATTCTGCGACCCAACGATGCCGGATCGGAAGGGCGGAGTCACTCGGAGGCGGGCCTGAGCGGTTTTTGTGGAGGCAGGACCGCGTGCGCGAGCCGCCCGGTCTACCGGTGCGCCGCTGCCGCAGCCTTGAGATGCTTCTTCGCCGAGCGCCGCAGCTGCAGGATCCGCGCGGACCCGACCAGCACGGTGAGAAGGCCTCCCACCACGGCCGCGAGCAGGATGGCCACCCCGAGCGGCAGGCTCGCGTGCAGGTGCAGGAACTGAAGGTCCGTCGGCGCCGTGTTCTGGGCGATGAACATCAGCAGCACGATCAGGATCAGGAAGCCGAAGATCAGCGACGTCCACAACGCCCCCGCGCGGGTGAACCCCATGGCGGGGTCCTTGTGCGGTGCGGGTGGTGCGTCGGTCGTGGGCACGGGGACCGGCGCGTCGGTGGGACCGCTGGACTCGACTGGGCTGCTCATGGCTCTATCTTGGTGCCCCGACACGCCCGAAATCAACCCGACCCGCGCAAAAGACCAAGTAAACAGCCCCGACGCCGGGGCGTCACCACCCGCGGCCCACCGGTTCCAAGGGTTACTGTCGGCGATATGAGCTTGCGGCCGCGCAGCGCGGTCACGTACGCGGTGGCATGCCTGACGGCCATCAGCGCCGTCGCGGCGTGCAGCAATGCCGATCCACTGAGAGCGCAGACCCGCAGCCCCAACTCCATCGTGGTCGGCTCCGGCGATTTCCCCGAATCGTCGATCGTGGCCCAGATCTACGCCGACGCCCTGCAGGCCAACGGCTTCGACGTCGGCCTGCGGCTGGGCATCGGCAGCCGCGAGACCTACATCCCCGCCCTCCAGGACCATTCCATCGACCTGGTCCCGGAGTACATCGGGAACCTGCTGCTCTACATGGCCCCCGACTCCCCCGCGACCGGTCTCGACGCCGTACAGTCCGAACTCACCCGGCGACTGCCCGCCGACCTGTCGATGCTGACGCCCGCGCCGGCCTCCGACACCGACACGGTGGCCGTCGCCAGCTGGACCGCCGCCTCGGGGCACCTGGCGACCATCGCCGACTTGGCCCCCCATTCGGCCGACGCGACGTTCGGCGCCTCGGCGTCGTTTCAGACCAGGCCGTCCGGGCTGCCCGGCCTGGCACGGAAATACGGGCTCGACATCAGCCCGCAGAACTTCGTCCCCATCGAGGACGGCGGCGGCTCGGTGACCGTGCGCGCACTGCTGGAGAGCAGGGTGACCGCCGCCGACATTTTCAGCACCTCCCCGGCGATCCCGCAGAACCACCTGGTGACCCTCGCTGATCCGCAGAACAACTTCCTGGCCGGAAACATTGTGCCCCTGGTGAATTCGCAGAAAAAATCCCCGCTGCTCGCCGACGTCCTGAATAAAGTTTCGGCGCAAATGACCACCTCCGGGGTCGCCGCACTCAACGCATCGGTGTCGGGAAACTCCGGTATCGATCCCGCCCAGGCCGCCCGCCAATGGGTGCGCGAGCACGGGTTCAACCACCCGATCGGGCAGCCATGACCGCCCCTGACGCCCCCGGCGCCATCGTCTTCACCAACGTCAGCAAAGTCTTCCCAGACGGCACCGCCGCCGTCGACCACCTCACCCTCGCGGTCCCTGCCGGCCAGCTGACGGTGTTCGTCGGCTCCTCGGGCAGCGGCAAAACCACCGCCCTGCGGATGATCAACCGGATGGTCGAGCCCACCGCGGGCACCGTCACCGTCGGCGGGGCGGACGTCGCAGCCCTCGACCCGGTCGCGCTGCGTCTCGGCATCGGCTACGTCCTGCAGAACGCGGGACTGATGCCGCATCAGCGGGTGATCGACAACGTGGCCACCGTCCCGGTGCTCAAGGGCCAGTCCCGCAGGGCGGCCCGCTCGGCCGCCTACGCGGTGCTCGAGCGCGTCGGCCTCGACGCGAAACTCGCCACCCGCTACCCCGCTCAACTCTCCGGCGGCGAACAGCAACGCGTCGGCGTGGCGCGCGCCCTGGCGGCCGACCCGCCGATCCTGCTGATGGACGAGCCGTTCTCCGCCGTCGACCAACCCGTCCGCCACGAACTGCAGGACGAAATCCTGCGCCTGCAAGCCACATTGCACAAAACCATCGTGTTCGTCACCCACGACATCGACGAGGCCCTCACGCTCGCCGACACAGTCGCCGTCTTCCAACGTGGAATCCTGCAGCAGTACGACCCGCCCGAAACCCTGCTGTCGCACCCGGCCAACGACTTCGTCGCCGGATTCATCGGCACGGGCCGCGGGTACCGGTGGCTGAGGCTCATCGACGCCGCGGGCGTGCCGCGCCACGACATCGAAACGGTAACCGCGCAGGGACTTCCCGACGCACGACCGCAAGACTGGGCGCTGATCGTCGACGGCGCCGGCGCACCCCAGGGCTGGATCCACGCCGACGGCACACACGGCGGGCTCGGGTTGTTACTGCCACCCAACGGCACCCTCAGCCAGGCACTGGAGTCGGCGCTGTCGTCGCCGTCGGGGATCGGGGTCGCGGTCGACGACGCGGGTAGGTTCGCCGGCGGTGTCCTGGCGGCCGACGTGCTGGCCGCCGTCGACGCCCGACGGCGGGGCTGACATGCACTACCTGCTCACCCATCTCGACGCCGCCCGCGCGCTCACCCAGGTGCACCTGCGACTGGCGTTGCTGCCGGTGCTGCTCGGCCTGGCGATCGCCGTGCCCCTCGGTGTCGCCGTGCACCGCGCCCCGCTGGCACGCCGTCTGACCACGGCCACGGCCAGCATCGTGTTCACCATCCCGTCGCTGGCGCTGTTCGTGGCCCTGCCGGTGATCCTCGGTACCCGGCTCCTCGACGAGGCCAACGTGATCGTCGCCCTGACGTCCTACACCGCCGCCCTGCTGGTGCGGGCGGTCCTCGAAGCGCTCGACTCGGTGCCCGCCCAGGTCAGCCAAGCGGCCACCGCACTCGGCTACTCACCGCTCACCCGGATCATGAAAGTCGAACTGCCGCTGTCGATCCCGAATCTCATCGCCGGGCTGCGCGTCGTCGTCGTCACCAACATCGCCATGGTCTCCGTCGGCTCGGTGATCGGTATCGGCGGCCTGGGCGCCTGGTTCACCGAGGGCTACAACACCGACAAGAGCGACCAGATCGTCGCCGGCATCCTGGTGCTGTCCGCGATCGCGGTCGTCATCGACGGGCTGATCGTGCTGGCCGGCCGAGTGGCCACCCCGTGGACGCGGGCGATGCGATGAACTTCGTCCACCAGGCGATCGCCTACCTGCTGACCGGGCACAACTGGACCGGCCCCGTCGGGCTCGCGGAGCGCATCGCCGAACACCTCGAGTACACCGCGATCGCCGTCGGCGCGGCGGCGCTCATCGCCGTACCCATCGGGCTGATCATCGGGCACACCCGCCGCGGCACCCTCCTAGCGGTGGGCGCGGTCAACGCGCTGCGCTCGCTCCCGACGGTCGGCGTGCTGCTGCTCGGGGTGCTGCTGTTCGGGCTGGGCCCGGTGCCGCCGCTGTTCGCGTTGATGTTGCTGGGCGTGCCGTCGCTGCTGGCCGGCACCTACGCGGGCATCGCCGGCGTCGAGCCGGCCGTCGTCGACGCTGCCCGCGCGGTCGGCATGACCGAGACCCAGGTGCTGCTGCGCGTCGAGGTGCCGACCGCGCTCCCGGCGATCCTGGGGGGGCTGCGCAACGCGACCCTGCAGGTGGTCGCCACCGCAACGGTGGCCGCCTACGCCAGCCTCGGCGGCCTGGGGCGCTATCTCATCGACGGCATCAAGGAACGGCAATTCCACCTCGCCCTCGTCGGCGCACTCGCCGTCGCCACGCTGGCGCTCGCCCTCGACGGAGTCCTGGCGGCGGCGGTGTGGGCGTCGGCCCCCGGAACCGGACGGTTGCGTGGGGACCCCCGCGGGGACAGTCATCACACTTACCGTTAAATGCAACCGCTGCGCGCGGCGGCGTTCTACGGTAGAGGCGTGACCTCCGCTCCCTCCGACCCGAACCGGCGCGGCTGGGATGCGATGCTGACCTGGCGAGCACCGGACATCTCGCGGATGGAGTCGGTGCGGGTGCAGGTGTCGGGCAAGCGGATCAGGGCCAACGGTCGCATCGTCGCCGCGGCCACCGACACCAACCCGGCCTTCGGCGCGTATTACGAACTGCAGACCGACGAGTCCGGCGCCACCACACGGTTCGGGTTGACCGTCACGTTGGCCGAGCGGGAACGCCAGCTCGCGATCTCCCGCGACGAGGAGAACATGTGGATGACCACCGACCACCAGGGGGAGCGGCGCGAGTCCTATGACGGGGCCCTGGACGTCGACGTGGTGTTCAGCCCGTTCTTCAACGCCCTGCCGATCCGACGCCTCGGGATCCACGAGCAGGCCGGATCGTTCTCGGTGCCGGTGGTGTACGTGAACGTGCCCGACATGGCGGTCACGGCGGCCACGGTGAGCTACACCAGCGAGGGCCGCCCCGACGGCATCAAGCTGCGCTCCCCGGTCGCCGACACCGTGGTGGCCGTCGACGACGAGGGATTCATCCTGGACTATCCCGGGTTGGCAGAGCGGATCTGATCACCCCGCCCGAGCGGCCCGCGGCGGCCAGCTCGTCGCGCCAGTCCGGGGAACCGACGACGACATGCACGATCTCCTCACGCGGGAAGCTGTCGTAGCTGACCCGCGCGGCGTGGCCCGCCTCGACGAGCTCGCCAACCGAGTGGCGCTGGGCCAGTGACTCCCGCGTGCGGCGCAGCAACTCCAGCACCCGGTCGGTGGCGGTCAGCAGCTCAGCCGCGTTGCCCTCGCACATGGCGCGCACCAGGTCCGGGGCCGTGGCCGCCACCCGCGTGCCGTCGCGGAACGACCCGGCGGCCAACGCGAACGCCAGCGGCACGTCCGCGGCGGCGACGGCCAGCGCCTCGGCGAGCAGATGCGGCAGGTGCGAGATCGCGGCCGCCGCGGCGTCGTGCTCGTCGGAGCGGGCCGGCACCACCATGGCGCCGCAGTCCAGCGCCAGCGCCGTCACCGTCGACCACACCACCGGGTCGACGTGGTCGTCGACGCTGACAACCCACGGCGCCCCGGTGAACAGGCCCGCGTCACCGGCCGCCCAGCCGGAGTCTGCGGTGCCGGTCATGGGGTGCCCGCCGACGAAGCGAGCCCGCAGGCCGGCGGCCGTGACCGCGTCGAGCACGGCGGTTTTGACGCTGGTGACGTCGGTGAGCAGGCAGCCCGGGGCCAGGTGGGCGATGTGGGAGAGCAGGCTGGGCAGGGCCGGCATCGGCACGGCCAGCACGATCAGCGCGCCGGAGTCGGCGGCGCGGGTCAGGGTGGCGGTGAGGTCGGTGCTGGCGTCGAAGCCGTCGGCCGTGGCCGCCCGGGCGCCGGCCACCGAGCGGTTGTAGCCGAACGCCTCGCGGCCCGACGCCCTGGCCGCGCGCAGGATCGAGCCACCGATGAGCCCGAGCCCGAGCACACACACCGGTGGTCTGGATGGGGAGCCGGCCACAGTCCAAGGTTGGCACAATTCGACCGGCGGTGGTAAGACCCGGCCCGTCGCCGATCGCGTTCGTCGCCGCTGTGTCTGGTCACAGGGCCTGTTCAGCGACTACCGTGAACGCTCATGGGAGCACAGCGGGCGTCAGCCCCGGGCGCCTCGGCGGACGCCGCCGACGGGTTCGGGGTCGCGGTGGTGCGCGAAGAGGGCAAATGGCACTGCTCGCCGATGGCTCCCCAGGCGCTGACCAGCCTGAGCGCGGCCGAGACGGAGTTGCGGGAACTGCGCAGCGCCGGTGCGGTGTTCGGCCTGCTCGACGTCGATGACGAGTTCTTCGTCATCCTGCGCCCGGGCCCGTCGGGGACCCGGCTGCTGCTGTCGGACGCGACCGCCGCCCTGGACTACGACATCGCCGCCGAGGTGCTCGAGAAGCTGGACGCCGACATCGGCCCCGACGACCTCGAGGAGGCCGACCCGTTCGAGGAGGGCGACCTGGGGTTGCTGTCCGACATCGGGCTGCCCGAGGCGGTGCTGGGTGTCATTCTCGACGAGAACGACCTGTACGCCGACGAGCAACTGGGCCGCATCGCCCGCGAGATGGGCTTCGCCGACGAACTGTCGGCGGTGATCGACCGCCTTGGTCGGTGACCACAAGCGCGGCGGAGCCGGGCGCAGAGGGTCGCCGCCATCAGGCCCGGTCGGTGAGTCCCGGCCTGGTCGGTGAGTACCGACGAGGACCTGATCCGTGCGGCGCTGGCGGTCGCGGCGACGGCCGACCCGCGCGACGTGCCTGTCGGTGCGGTGATCATCGGTCCCGACGGCACCGAGTTGGCCCGGGCGTGCAACGCCCGCGAGGCGCTGGGGGATCCGACCGCGCACGCGGA
>CAIYOH010000209.1 GCA_903927745.1 uncultured Mycobacteriaceae bacterium | reverse complement strand
CGCCTTGATCGATGAGATCTTCGGCGTGCTTGTCCGCGACGTCAACGGCTACGCCGTCGAGCTGAGCGACAAGCCCTCGGCGACGGACGAGCTGGCGCGGTTTGCGCTGCGGATGATCCGGCGGCCGGCGCACGACCTCGCTCGCTACCAGCAGGTGTGGAAGGCGAACGTCGAGCCGCTCAACGGCGCCTACCGGATGCGCCCCTGAGGCGCGAACGTGAAGCCAGCCGCACTTTCGCGCGCGAGTGTGAAGCTGGCAGCACGATCGGCGCGGGTGGGCGCGGGCCGCTACCCGATCCACACCGTCTTGATGTTGCAGAATTCGCGGATGCCCTGCCCGGCCAACTCGCGGCCATAGCCGGAACGCTTGATGCCGCCGAACGGCAGCTCCGGATACGACACCGTCATCCCGTTGATGAACACCTGGCCCGCCTCGATGTCGTCGACGAACCGGCGCTGCTCGTCCTCGTCCTGAGTCCAGGCGTTGGAACCGAGCCCGAAGCTGGTGGCGTTGGCGATCTTGAGGGCCTCGTCGATGTCGCGGGCTTTGAACACCGAGGCGACCGGGCCGAACACCTCCTCGGTGTAGAGCGCCATGTCCTGGGTGATGCCGGTGATCACCGTCGGCGGGTAAAACCATCCCGGCCCCTCGGGGATCACCCCGCCGCAGCGAATCACCGCACCGGCCGCGGCGGCGTCGCGCACCTGCTGGGCGACTTCCATGCGCCCCGACTCGGTGGCGAGCGGGCCGACCTCGGTGCTCGGGTCGGTGGGGTCGCCGACGCGCAGGGCCCCCATCTGCGTAACGAATTTGTCGACGAACTCGTCGTAGATGTCGGAATGCGCGATGAAACGCTTGGCGGCGATGCAGGATTGGCCGTTGTTTTGCGTCCGGCCGATCACGGCGGTCTTGACTGCCGCGTCGATGTCCGCTGACGGCATCACGATGAACGGGTCGCTGCCGCCGAGTTCGAGCACCGACGGCTTGATCTCGTCGCCCGCGATGGCGCCCACCGACTGCCCCGCGGGTTCACTGCCGGTCAGGGTGGCCGCGGCGACCCGAGGATCGCGCAGGACGCGCTCGACACCGCCCGACGGGATGAGCAGTGTCTGGAAGCAGCCGTCCGGGAAACCGCCGCGGGCGATCACGTCGGCAAGGTACAGCGCGCACTGCGGGACGTTCGACGCGTGCTTGAGCAGGCCCACATTGCCCGCCATCAGCGCGGGCGCGGCGAACCTGGCGGCCTGCCAGAGGGGAAAGTTCCACGGCATCACGGCCAGCACCACCCCCAGCGGCTGATACCGGGCGTAGGCCTTGGAGGCGTTGACCTTCCCCGCCTCGACCGCCTCATCGGCGAGCAAGGCTTCTGCGTTCGCGGCGTAGTAGCGAAAACCCTTGGCGCACTTCAGCGCTTCGGCCTTGGCTGAGGCCAGCGTCTTGCCCATCTCCTCGGTCATCATGGCGGCGGCGGCGTCCGCCTCCGCCTCGAGCAGGTCGGCCGTGGCGTTGGCCCACTGCGCCCGCTGGGCGAAACTGGTGCGCCGGTAGTCGGCGAACCGCCGGTGGGCGCGGTCGATCGCGGCGTCGACCTCCGTGTCGGTTGCCGGGGTGAAGGTTTTGATTGTCTGACCGGTGGCCGGGTTGATCGTGGCGATAGGCACTCGGTCATCCTACGGGGAGATGGTTGGGGATCTCAGGTCACACTGACGACGCCGGAGTCGAGGCTGTAGTAGGCGGAGACCACCCTGGACGCCCGCTTGGCCAGCGCCGACTGAAGCTCGGGGGCGCCTGCGATCGCGTCCCGCGAGCGGTCGGCGTTGGCGCGGATGGTGTTGTCCAACAGGTCCCCTGGGCGCTGCTCCGCCAGCGCGATGGCGGGCTCGATCGCGTCGACGAGCGCCTCGATGTCGCCGGGCGCCTCGGTTTTGTCCCGGACGGTCTCCAGCGTCGCGGTCACCGCGCCGCAGTTCTGGTGTCCGAGCACCATCACCAGCGGCGTGCAGAGATGCTCCAGGGCGTACTGGATGCTGCCGAGCACGGCGGTATCGACGATGTTGCCCGCCACACGGATCACGAACAGGTCGCCGAGGCCCTGGTCGAAAACCATTTCGGGTGGCAGCCGGGAATCCGAACACGCTAGGACCACCGCGTACGGGCGCTGGCTCGCGGCGACCTGATGGCGGCGCTGCGGATTGTCTCCGGGATGCCGCATCATCCCGTCGGCGAAGCGCTGGTTGCCGGCCTTGAGTTCCTGCAGTGCCGCCTCCGCGTCGTGGATCTCGGGTCGTGCGGTCTCGGTGACGAACGCATCACCGGACGGAACGGTGACCGTGTGCCCGGTGTGGGCGTTCCCGCATCCGGGCAGGACCGCGGCCGCGCCGACACCGAGCAGGCCCAACCACTGCCGCCGCGACAGGATCTGCGACAGTGTCGCGCTCATCTGGGGTCCTTTCCAGCGGTGCGCTCCGCCAGTGCGATCTCTCCGGGCAGGTAGCTGCGCTCCAGGGTGCGGTGCCACCACGCTCGGTCACGGCGCAGTTCCTGCCATGTGGTGAAGCTATACCGGTACAGCTGCGCGCGCACAAACGTGGGCGGATCATCGGGGAACGGGTTGTGTCGCAGTAGGCGCAGCGTCGACCGGTCGTTGCGCAACAGCCTATCCATCAGGGGCCCCAGCCACGGTTCCGCGTAACCGGGGGAGATCGCAGCGAACCACATCAGCCAGTCCAGGCGAAGATGGTAGGGCGCCCATTGGCGCGGCAGTCGGCGCACGTCGCCCGGCTTGCCCTTGAATCCGTATTCCTTCCAGACGGTCTGGGGCGTCACCCGATCGTCGGCGGTGCCCTCGATGACAATCTCGCGGCGAACGCGGCCGACAACACCGAAAGCCCCGTAGGTGTTCACGAGATGAAACGCGTTGAACGACATGTTCATCCGCTGATTCGGCGACAGCATGTTGCGCACCGGCCAGTAACTGAGGATCAGCACCGCGACGGTGAACACGACCACCGATGCGGCGAACCAGGGCGGCGGCATCGACCAGGCCGGGTGGGACGGCACTGGAACCAGCGCCCGTGCCGATGAGTCGTCGATGGCGGCGAACGCCAGCAGGATCGTCAGCCAGTTCAGCCAGGCGAAGTTGCCGGAGGCCACCAGCCACAGCTGGGTGACCACGACGATCGCCGCGGCCGCGGAGGCCACCGGTTGGGGCGCTAACAACCCGAAGGGCACGACCAGCTGTGCGACATGGTTGCCCGCAGCCTCGATCCGGTGCACAGGCGCGGGCAGGCGATGGAACACCCAGCTCAACGGCCCCGGCATGGGCTGGGTCTCGTGGTGGTAATCCAGGCAGGTCAGGTTGCGCCAACACGGGTCGCCGCGCATCTTGATCAGCCCGGCACCGAACTCGACCCGGAACAGCAGCAGGCGCACCATCCACAGCGTCAGCGCCGGCGGTGCGACGCCGTCGTTACCGAGGAAGATCATCACAAAGCCGGTCTCCAGAAGCAACGATTCCCAGCCGAACCCGTACCAGACCTGCCCGACGTTGACGATCGACAGGTACAGCGCCCACAGCGTCAGCCACATCAGCATCGACGCCCATAGCGGCGCCAGGTCCGCGACACCGGCGGCGATCGCCCCCGACAATGCGGCCCCGAACCAGGAGACGCCTGCGAACAACCGGTCGCAGTAGCGCAGCTGAAAGAGACTCGGTGCCTGCCAGAAGGACCGACCGTCGAGAAACCTTGGTACCGGCAGTATTCCGCGCTCACCGATGAGGGCCCGGAACTGTGCCGCGGCCGCGACGAACGCGATCAGATAGACGACCGCGACGCCGCGTTCGAGCACGAGCCTCCCCAACCAGTACCCGGGTGCGCTAAACCATCCCATTACGGTGACCCCTCAGGTTGCGCCGCCGGCTCCCGGCGCGGATCGTCACCGCGGAGGCGCCGACCGCGGCGAGCGACATCAGCGCCAGCAGTTGCACACCGGGGGAATGCCCGGCGTACCCGTCGACCGATCGCCAGGGATGGCGCGACAACGCGGCACCGGCCAGGATCAGTCCACCCGCGCTCAGCGCGACCGTCGCGGCGTCGCGCAAGCGCTGCCGGCGGCGCAGCGCATAGCGCAGACCCAGCGCCGCGCCGACCACCGCCACACCCCCCGCGCCGGCAATGACGGCGGACGAGCCCAGCAACGCGACCGCGGCCGGGATCCCCGACCCCCACGGCCGCGCGGGCGGGTCGTCGTCGCGCCGCCGCGTGCGCCACAAGGCCAGCGCGGCCAGCAGGGGCAGCAGGGCCAGACCCACCGCCAGGCCCGCTCGGTAGAGGTCGTTGGAGGCGAAGGTGAGCGTGATGACGCCCTGCTCGCCCGCCGGCACCACCCAACCCTGCTGCCAGCCGTTGACGGCCACCGGCGTCAGGCGGATTCCTGTCGCGGTGCGGGCCACCCAGCCGGGGTTGATGCTCTCGGGGACGACGAGGAGTCGCGTGGAGGCCGACGCGGGGGCCCGCACCTTCCGACGGGTCGAGCCCCACGCGGTGATGGCCGCCGACGAGGGTGTCGCAGTGAGTGATTCGGGGGAACCCCGGACTGGCAACTGGGCCCCGTCCACGACGAACGCGGCACCGGGGCTGATCAACAGCTCCTGGTGGCCCGTCGGCAGGGCGATCGGATCGTCGTCGCAGGGCAGCGCTGCCACCGGATCGCCGTCGAGCAGCGCGCCGACGGTGGTGTGGATGTGGGTGTGCACGAACCGGCCCGCCATGGCGATGATGGGGCCCGACGGGACGCTAGTGCAGCCGACCGTGATCTCGCGGGAACGATTGTGGGCGGCGTCGGCGGGCGCGATCGGGGTGCCGTCGGCGCCGAGTGCCGCCACTTCGGCCAGACCGGGCGCCTTGAGCTGGTCGAAGCCCAACGCGTTGCGGTCGATGATGTCCTGCCAGCCCAGCAGGCTGACGGTGACGGTGTCGGTCACCCGTGGCCGCAACGGCACGGTCTGCGGTCCGTCGGTCTGCATGGTGTGCACCTGGGGGCCGTCGCCGAGGTTGACGGCGATCATCGTCGGGTGGGCGGGCAGGTCGGTGCGGCTGGGCAGCAGGCGCAGCCCGGCAACCTCGGTGGGTCGCGGCAGGGTGAGGGTCACCGTCGGCGGTGTCTTGTGCCGTACCACCCGTTGCGGTGCCGTCCAGGCGGTGGCCTGGTCGCCGTCGGCGGCGGCGTAGGCCGAGCCGAGGACGTCCACCGCATCGGAGTCGCCCCGGGCGCGGGTGGTGTTCGGCTCCGCGATCAGGTCGGCGAGATTGGGTCCCTGCCGCGGCCGCACCCACACCGCCGGGGTGACCGAGACGGGCGCAGGAACGGTCAGCGTCCGGCTGAAGGTGACCGGCTCCTCGGGCGCCAGGGCCATGGACGCCGCGCAGCGCACGGATTCGGGCGCCGGGGCGCAGCCGGGTCGGCCCGGCAGGTCCGAGCCGAGGTCCCACTCGGTGACCGCCGCGCCGCGGGGCGGACCGGGAACGAGCACGGTATGCCTCAGATCGACAGGGTGGGCGAACCCGGATGCGTCGTATTGGGTGATCGACAAGTCGGTGATGCCGAACTGCGCGCCCGCGGATCCGTCGTCGGTACCCCCGGCGGTGATCCGGACCCACGCCGTCGCGCCATAGGGCAGCGCGGTGGCCAGCGGCTTGCCGGGTTCGTCGAACCGCAGCGTGGTGCTGCCGTTGGCGGTGTCGATGAGGATGCGGCGGACCTGGGCGCCGACGGCGGACGCGCTGGGCGTCAGCGTGATCGTGGCGTTGGTCAGCGGGTGGTCGAAGTCCACCCTCAGCCACTGCCCGACGGCAGCCTGCAGCGAGTTGGACACCCAGGACGTGGCCGGGTCGCCGTCGAACGCCGCGGCCGACGAGTTCGACGGAGCGACGTCGGGCATGGCGGTGGAATCCGACGACGAGCTCGAGACCGTGACGCGCCCACCGCTCCAGGCGCCGTAGACCCCGGCGGCGCCTGGGACCGGGTAGTCGGGCACCCGGTTGTAGGTGCGCCGCGCGTCGTCGGGCGCCCGAATCGCCGACGAGTGCTGGTCGACCCGGCCGTAGTCCGTCTCGCGGGCCAGGGGGGTATCGGTGACCGTCACCGCGGGTGCGGGCAATCCGGCGGCGAGGGCGTCCGCCGTCATCAGCACCGGGCCCAGCGGCGGCCGGCCCAGCAGCCGCCGCCGCTCGTCGAGGCGCAGCAGGACTTCGGGTCCGCCGTCGACGCGGGCCGCGGTGTCGGCGTCGACGAAATACGGCGCCCCGGGGCCGCCGGGGACGGCGACGCGGTAGATCTCCAGCGCCGGATACTGCGGCCGTAGCCCGCTGTCGGCGACGAAACCCGGCACTGCGCCGGGCCCCACGGGAGCGCCGAACTGCGCCACCTTCTGCAGGCCCGGTGAGCCGTCGACGGCGCGGTGCACCAGGATCGGGCGCGCCGAGCGGGAGGTGTCCGGATCCAGGTCGTTGCGCACCACCACATACGAAATACCCTGGCGGGCAAGGGTGTCGGCCAGCCCCGCCGACGGGCGTCCGGCGGCGAAGAGGCGTTGCACGGAATCCAGCGCACGGATGGTCTGTGGGGGCGTCAGCGGGATCGAGTCACGCACTCCCCAGGGGCTGCTGCCGAGCACCTGCAGCGGCTCGTCGTGGCTGGTGCCCCACACCTGGGTGGCGAAGGGCGCCCCCGGGACCACCAGCACCCGACCCGGGGCCGGTGTCCCCGCCTCCGGTTGAGACCCCGACGAATTGTGCGCGCTCAGCCAGTCCGCCGCGTCGTGCCAATACCGGGGAATCGCGGTGAACGCGCCCGGTGGTGTCAGCCGGCCGGTCCACGCCAGGGAGGTGCTGACCGCCAGCGCCGTCAGGACCACGATGCCCACCGCGACCCGCTTGTCGCGCTCGGGGCGGGCGAATGCCCGCAGCCACGTCGGGGCCGCCCCCGTGCTCGCCACTGAGTCCGGCACCGAGCCCGGTAGCGGTAGTCGGCCCAGCAGGTGCGCGATCCCCAGCACCACGGGGATCCGGATCACCGACCCGACCTTGTGCACGTTGCGCAGCGGGGCGCCGCTGGAATCCAGGAACGTCTGCACCTGCTGCGCCAGTGGGGATCCCAGCCCGCCGCTGTAGCCGGCGGCCATCAACACCACCCCGGTCATCAGCATCGCCACCAGTCGTCCCCGGGCCGGCATCGCGGGGCTGGCGAGCCCGGCCAGGCCGGCGGCCGCGACCAGACAGGTGGCCAGGATGGCCGCCGAGCCGGTCACCAACGGTGCTCCCGCGGTGGCGGTCGGCGCCACGAACGGGGTCCAGCTGTCGGTGCCGCGCAGGATCTCCGTCAACGACGACCACTGCGTCGTCACCCCGGAGGACTCGATGAAATCCAGGAACGGCGGGCTGATCGACCGCAGCAGCCCGAGCGGCACCACCCACCACAGCGTCGCCAGGCACAGCGCCAACCCACACCAACCGGTGAAGCGGCACCACACTCGGTTCGGGCGGTGACACGCCCACCAGATCACCGCGGGCAGGCAACCCGCCAGTGTCGCGATCGCGTTGACTGCGCCCATCAGTGCGACGGCCAGGCCGGCCCGCCCTGCGAGCGCCCGCACCGATGGATGCGACCCCGCCGACGACCCGGAGCCGCGCAGAGCCAGGATCGTCGGCAGCAACACCCACGGCGCCAGCATCATCGGCCAGGTTTCCGAGGAGATCGAGCCCAGTGTGGTCAGCACCCGCGGCGACAGCGCGAACGCGACCGCGGCGACGATGCGCGACGATGTGCTGCCGATACCGAGTGCCTCGGCGACCCGCAGCAGGCCGGCGAACCCGACGGTCAGCAGCAGCGCCCACCAGAGGCGCTGGGTCACCCAGCCGGGCAGGCCCAGCAGATGGCCCACGAGGAAGAAGGTGCCGTGCGGAAACAGATAGCCGTACGCCTGGTTCTGCGCTTGGCCGAAGGGACGCTCGCTGTTCCACAGATTCGTCGCGCGCGCCAGGAAACGCAGCGGGTTGGCGGTGAGGTCGAGCTTGGTGTCGGGCGAGATGCGCCCCGGCGACTGCGCCAACGTACACGCCAGTGCGAGGGCGCCGACCAGGATGAACCACCGGCTGGGGAGCGGCGGGGCCGACGGACACTCGGCTGTATCAGCCGGCACTGCGCGCTGGGTCCCCGCCGGGCTAGCTGCGGTTGCCGTATTCGACCCGGTTGAGCACGGACGATTGCGGGTCGCCCCCGGCGAGGGGGGGCTTGGTGTCTTGCTGCACCATCAGCGTGATCCCGAAGATCGCGGCCGCGCCGAGCAGAAGGCCCACCAACACGCTCGCGGCGACGGGCGCAACGATCCGGTTCATCGGAGGCTCCTTTTCCGAACGGCTAGCGCCAACTTAGCAGAACGGCCCACGGCGGCAGCGGCGGCGGTTTACCGCCGATTACCACCGGTGACGGTTGCCGTAGATGACCGGGGCGAGCACGGACGCCGGCGGGTCGCCCCCGGCGAGGGGGGGCTTGGTGTCTTGCTGGACCGTCGAGGTGATCTCGACGATCGCGACCGCGCCGAGCAGAAGGCCCACCAGCACGCTCGCGGCGACGGGCGCAACGATCCGGTTCATCGGAGGCTCCTTCTTCGAACGCCTCGCGCTAACGTATCAGAGCGGCCCACGGCGGCGGTGGCGGCAGTTTCCTGCCCCGATGCCGGTACGCGACTCCGGCCTGAAAGCATGTCCGGATGTTCCCCACGCGGACTTTGGCCGTGCTCGCCGCCGTATCAGCGTTGATGACGGGTTGTGGCCACCACGCCGTGCGCCACCAGGGGGCGTCGGCCAGCCCATCGCCGAGTCCCTCGTCGAGTCCCTCGGATGGGGCTGCCACGCCGACGGCCGCTCCGGCCCCGGCCGTGTGCGGTGACATCGCCGCCCTGCCGCCGCGCGACAAGCTGGCCCAACTGTTGATGGTGGGGGTGAAGAACGCCGACGACGCCCGGGCCGTGGTCTACAACCACCACGTCGGCGGGATCTTCATCGGCAGTTGGACCGACCTGACCATCTTCGACGGCCCGCTGGCCGACATCGCCGGCAACGCCGGCCCGCTGCCGCTGGCCGTCAGCGTCGATGAAGAAGGCGGCCGGGTATCACGGTTGAAGAAGTTGATCGGTCCCTCACCCTCGGCACGCGAGCTGGGGCAGACCGCGACCGTCCAGCAGGTGCACGACCTCGCGCTCAGCCGCGGTCAGGCCATGAAAAAGCTCGGTATCACCGTGGATTTCGCGCCGGTGGTCGACGTCACCGACGCCCCCGACGAGACCGTGATCGGGGACCGGTCGTTCAGTTCGGATCCGGAGCAGGTCACCGTCTTCGCCGGGGCCTACGCCGACGGTCTGCGTGAGGCGGGCCTGCTGCCGGTGCTCAAGCACTTCCCCGGCCACGGCCACGGTTCGGGCGATTCGCACAAGGGCGGGGTGACCACGCCGCCGCTGGGCGACCTGCTGGGTGTCGACCTGGTGCCCTACCGGAGGCTGACCAAGGCCGCACCCGTCGCAGTGATGATCGGTCATCTGCAGGTGCCCGATTTGACCGGCAACGATCCGGCCAGCCTGAGCCGTGCAGCGGTGCAACTGCTGCGCACCGGTACCGGGTATGGCGCCGAACCCTTCAACGGACCGATCTTCAGCGACGACCTGTCCAGCATGGCGGCCATCTCGGACCGGTTCGGTGTTTCCGAGGCGGTGCTGCGCACCCTGCAGGCCGGTGTGGACATCGCCCTGTGGATCACCACCGACCAGGTGCCCGCGGTGCTGGACAGCCTGGAAAAGGCCTTGGCCGCGGGCGAGTTGACGATGCCGGCCATCGACGCCTCCCTGGCGCGGGTGGCAGCGATGAAGGGCCACAACCCCAAGTGCGGGTCCTAGCGGCCCCAGCGGGAGCAGCAGAGGAAGAGCCATGGCGGGTGGTACCAAGCGAATACCGCGGGCTGTGCGCGAGCAGCAGATGCTCGACGCCGCGGTCCAGATGTTCTCGGTCAACGGCTATCACGAGACCTCGATGGACGCCATCGCCGCGCAGGCTGCGATCTCCAAGCCGATGCTGTACCTGTACTACGGCTCCAAGGAGGATCTGTTCGGCGCCTGCCTGGATCGCGAGTTGAGGCGCTTCATCGATGCTGTGCGCACCGACATCGACCTCACGCGGAATCCACGAGAACTGCTGCGCACCACAATCGGATCATTCCTGCGCTACATCGACACCAATCGGGCGTCATGGATCGTGATGTACACCCAGGCCACCAGTTCGCAGACGTTCGCCCACACGCTGCGCGAGGCCCGCGAACAGATCATCGACCTGGTGGCCTCGCTGGTGCGGGCCGGCAGCAGGGCCCCGCGGCCCGATCACGACGACGAGATGAGGGCCGTGGCGCTGGTGGGCGCCGGCGAGGCGGTCGCCAACCGGCTCAGCATCGGCGATATCGACGTGGACGAGGCCGCCGAGGTGATGATGGACCTGTTCTGGTTCGGCCTGCGGGGTTCGCCGGAGGGGCGGGGTACGGACAGCTAAACCGTCTGGATCTCTCCGGTCAGATACGGGTATCCCTCGGCGACGTTGCGCAGCGAGATGTTCCAGCCGGCTGCACCCCACCCGCCCTCGCACGTGTCGATGTAGAGCCCGGCGGTGGCGGGCAGCAGGACCGGCTTGCCGAATCGCACCGAGTACCGGACCGCTTGCGGCAGGCGCGCCTCAATGTTGGCCAACACTGCTGCGGCACTGAACATCCCGTGCGCGATGACAGTCCGGAAGCCGAACAGCCTGGCGGCGAACCGGTTGGTGTGGATCGGGTTGTGGTCGCCGCCGATGGCCGCGTAGCGCCGGATCACCGGGGCGGTCATACGCAGGACCGCCCCCGGCGGGGGCGGTTTCGGCCGCTTGCGGGCCGGCGGCTTCGGCTCGCCGGACAGGCTGGTGCGCTGCTGATGCAGGAACGTCGTCACCTGGTGCCACGCCAGGTCGTTGCCGACGCTGACGGCGGTCACCAGATCCACCATCAGGCCTTTGCGGTGCTCGCGCAGGTTCTCGGCGTGCACCCGCACACCGACCGTGTCGGTCACCGCGATGGGGCGGTACCGCGTGATGTGGTTCTCGACGTGTACCGACCCCACGGCCGAGAAGGGGAAGTCGAACCCTGTCACCAGCGACATCACCGCCGGGAACGTCACCACGAACGGGTAGGTCAGCGGAACGGCGGTGCCGTAGTGCAGGCCGGTGACGGAGGCGTACTCGGCCACATTCGCGCGGTCGATACGCAGGTCGTCGACGGTGACCGTCCGGTCGGGCACTGTCCCGCCGCGCGGCACCAGCGGCAGGGCGCCCGCCGCCCCGCGGATCAGGTTCCGCAGGCCACCTGGCCGGCTCACCTCACGCACCCAGCATCGCCTGGCCGCAGACGCGAATGACGTTGCCCGTCAACGCGTTCGATGCCGGGCTGGCGAAGTAGGCGACCGCCTCGGCGACGTCCACCGGTTGCCCGCCCTGCAGCAACGAGTTCAGCCGCCGGCCCACCTCGCGGGTGGCCAGCGGGATCGCGGCCGTCATCTGCGTCTCGATGAACCCCGGTGCCACGGCGTTGATCGTGATTCCCTTCTCGGCGAGTCCCGGGGCCAGCGCCTGTGTGAGGCCGATCATCCCGGCCTTGGTGGTGGCGTAGTTGGTCTGGCCGCGGTTGCCCGCGATCCCGGCCATCGACGACAGGCCGATCACCCGGCCGCCCGCCCCGATGCTGCCGTTGACCACCAAGCCCTCGGTGAGCCGCAGCGGTGCAAGGAGGTTGACCGCCAGGACGGCGTCCCACCGCGCCTCGTCCATGTTCACCAGCAGCTTGTCGCGGGTGATGCCGGCGTTGTTGACCAGGATGTCGGCGCGGCCGTCGTAGTGATCGCGAAGGTGCGCCGTAATCGTGTCGACGGCGTCGTCGGCGGTGACGTCGAGGCGCAACGCGGTGCCGCCGACCCGGTTGGCCGTCTCGGCCAGCGCGTCGGGGGCGCCGGCGGCGGACTCCACGTCGACCACGACCACGCGGGCGCCGTCGCGGGCGAACACCTCGGCAATGGTCGCGCCGATGCCGCGGGCGGCCCCGGTCACCACCGCGACCT
>CAIYOH010000208.1 GCA_903927745.1 uncultured Mycobacteriaceae bacterium | reverse complement strand
CGGGTCTCCAAGGGCTTCCTGGCCTGGCGCGACTTCGCCGAGAAGAACCCCGACCTGCCGGTCGGCGCCGTCATTCAGGGTGCCACCGTCACCCACCTGCCCGACGACGTCATCGCCGCCTACGACGCCCCGTTTCCCACTGCCGCGTCCAAAGCCGGCGCGGCCGAGTTCCCACTGCTGGTGCCCCTCGACGAGGACTCCGAGGCCGCCCGCCAGATGCGCGCCGTCGCCGACGAACTCTCGCGCTGGCACAAACCCACCCTGGTCGCCTTCTCTGACTCCGACCCCGTCTTCCCCTACCCGCAGTCCGGGCAGGCGTTCTGCGACCAGATCCCGTCGGCGACCGAGCAGGTCAAGGTCGAGGGCGCGGCCCACTTCCTGCAAGAAGACCGCGGGGAGTTCCTGGCCGCCGAGGTGCTCCGGGCCACTCGTCCGGCGACCTGACCGGCGGCCCGCATGCCCAACTCGCCCGTCGGTCAATACCGGTCCAGGCCCGGTCATCGGTGATGCTGGACAGGTCATGAGTGATCAGGTCGTCAAACCGTTCCGCCACCACCTGTGGCGCATCAGTCTGCGGGCAGTGGCGAAAAGCTGGGAAGACTCGATCTTCGCCGAGTCGGCGCAGGCGGGTTTCTGGTGCGCGCTGTCCCTGCCCCCGCTGCTACTAGGAGTGCTCGGCAGCCTCGCCTATGTCGCGCCGCTGTTCGGCCCGGACATGTTGCCCGCCATCGAGCACCAGCTGATTTCGACGGCCCACAGCGTGTTCTCCTCCAGCGTGGTCGACGAGATCATCGAGCCGTCCATCCGCAACATCGCCACCAACGCCCGCGGCGAGGTGGTGTCGTTAGGGTTCCTGATCTCGCTGTGGGCCGGGTCGTCGGCGATCTCAGCGTTCGTCGACTCGGTGGTCGAGGCTCACGACCAGACGCCGCTGCGACATCCCGTCCGGCAGAGGTTGTTCGCGCTGTTCCTGTACGTGGCGATGTTGGCGGTCGTGGTCACGATGGCGCCCCTGGTGGTGCTCGGGCCGCGTGAAGTTGGCCAGCACATCCCCGTCGGCTTGGTCAATGTGCTGCAGTACGGCTATTACCCCGCGCTGATTCTCGCCCTGACGGTGGGGGTTACGGTCTTGTACCGCGTGTCGCTGCCGCACCCGCTGCCGTCGCACCGGCTGGCCTTCGGCGCGATCCTGGCGGCGGCGGTATTCGTAGTCGCCACACTGGTCCTGCGGGTCTATCTCAAGTGGATCACCAGCACCGGCTACACCTACGGCGCCCTGTCGACGCCGATAGCCTTCCTGCTCTTCGCCTTCTTCGGGGGGTTCGCGATCATGGTGGGGGCGGAACTCAACGCAGCGATACAGGAGGAGTTCCCGGCGCCCGAGACCCACGCGCGACGGTTGCGCACCTGGGTGGTGGCGCGCCTGGCCAACGGTCCGCCTGATCAGCCCTTCTTGAGCCGCTCGTAGATCTTCTTGCAGTCCGGGCATACCGGCGATCCGGGCTTGGCGGCCTTGGTGACCGGAAAGACCTCCCCACACAAGGCGACCACGTGGTTGCCCATCACCGCGCTCTCGGTGATCTTGTCCTTCTTGACGTAGTGGAAGAACTTGGGGGTGTCGCTGCCGGTCCCGTCATCGCCGAGTTCTTCAGAGTCGGGACGCTCGATCGTCTGAGTCTGCATGTCTCATATTGTGCACCGTCGCCCCGTCGGGGACTGAGTGAACTGGGCCGCGCCGAAATCGCTCCCCTGTGGCACAGTAGGGAGGGTGCGGTGATAGAGCCGCCTATTGAGGGGTCGTTGCCATGCCTGCGGACCGGTTTGACGGTGCCGATAACGCCAACACCGTGATCGACGCCGACGGCTTCGACGTCACCGACACCGCCGGCTTGCAGGCTGCCGACGCCCTCGATGACTTCGACGGCAAAGGCCGTCCGGTGTTGATCACCGCCGCCGCGCAGTCCTACGACGAACAGCACCGCGCCCGCGTGCGCAAATACATGACCCTGATGGCGTTCCGGATTCCGGCGCTACTGCTGGCCGCCCTGGCGTACGGGACATGGCACAACGGCATGATCTGTCTGGCGATCGTGGCGGGTTCGATTCCTCTGCCGTGGATGGCCGTGCTGATCGCCAACGACCGCCCGCCGCGTAAACCCGACGAGCCCCGACGGTTCGACGCCGCCGATCACTTCACCGCTATTGCCCCGATGGCCCCACGTCCGGCCCTTGAGCGTCTGCGCGATGACGAGCCTCCCCGCTGGGCGACTGAAAGCTAACCGAGGGCCGGTGGGCTCGCGAAGTAGCCCCACCGTACGTAGTTCTCAGGACATTCACAGGTCCGCACCGCATGTGCCCACGTCACAAAGCGTGACGTCGGTAACCCCATGGAACCGTCTGGCCGCATCTCTCGTTATCCCCTATGACGGGAAAAGCCGATCGGGAGGTCGCAATGGCAAATGCAATGAGCAGGTTCGATGCCGATCTGGATAGTCAGAGCCCTGCGGCGGACCTCGTGCGCGTCTATCTCAACGGCATCGGCAAGACCGCCCTGCTCACTGCGGCCGGTGAGGTCGAGTTGGCCAAGAGGATCGAAGCCGGTCTGTACGCGGAGCATCTGCTCGCGACCCGCAAGCGCCTGGGCGAGAACCGGAAACGCGACCTGGAAGCCGTCGCGCGCGACGGCGAGGCTGCCCGCCGGCACCTACTGGAGGCGAACCTGCGCCTGGTGGTGTCGCTGGCCAAGCGCTACACCGGTCGTGGAATGCCCTTGCTGGACCTCATCCAGGAGGGCAACCTCGGCCTGATCCGCGCGATGGAGAAGTTCGACTACGCCAAGGGTTTCAAGTTCTCGACGTATGCCACATGGTGGATCCGCCAGGCGATCACGCGCGGCATGGCCGACCAGAGCCGGACCATTCGCCTGCCCGTTCACCTCGTCGAACAGGTCAACAAGCTGGCGCGGATCAAGCGGGAGATGCACCAGATCATGGGGCGCGAGGCCACCCAAGAGGAACTCGCCGCCGAATCCGGGATCCCGGTCGAGAAGATCAACGATCTGCTTGACCACAGCCGCGACCCGGTGAGCCTCGACATGCCGGTCGGATCCGAGGAAGAGGCCCCGCTGGGCGACTTCATCGAGGACGCCGAGGCGATGTCGGCCGAGAACGCGGTGATCGCCGAGTTGCAGCACACGGACATTCGCAGCGTGCTGGCCACCCTCGATGAGCGGGAGCACCAGGTGATCCGGTTGCGCTACGGCCTCGACGACGGGCAGCCGCGGACACTGGACCAGATCGGCAAACTGTTCGGTCTATCGCGCGAGCGGGTCCGCCAGATCGAACGCGACGTCATGTCCAAACTGCGCAACGGCGAGCGCGCCGATCGGCTGCGCTCGTACGCCAGCTAGGCGCACGCTCATGTAAGACCGGCGAAGTACACTCAGACCCCAATGGAGGGTACGGGATGAACGAGCTGGTCGACACCACCGAGATGTATCTGCGCACCATCTATGACCTCGAGGAAGAGGGTGTAACACCGCTGCGGGCCCGCATCGCCGAGCGCCTCGATCAGAGTGGGCCGACCGTCAGCCAGACCGTGTCCCGCATGGAGCGAGATGGATTGCTCCACGTGGCCGGCGACCGGCACCTCGAGCTCACCGACAAGGGCCGGGCGCTGGCCATCGCCGTGATGCGCAAACACCGCCTTGCCGAACGACTGCTCGTTGACGTCATCGGAGTGCCGTGGGAGCAAGTCCACGCCGAAGCCTGTCGGTGGGAGCACGTGATGAGCGAGGACGTCGAACGGCGCCTGATGACAGTGCTCAACAATCCGACCACGTCGCCGTTCGGCAACCCTATTCCGGGCCTGCCGGACCTGGGTATGGGACCGAAGCCCAGCGCCGACGGAGCCACCCTCGTCCGGCTGACCGAGTTGCCGACCGGCTCGCCGGTCGCCGTGGTCGTGCGCCAGCTCACCGAGCACGTCCAAGGCGATATCGATCTGCTCACGCGGCTCAAAGAGGCCGGCGTGGTTCCCGACGCCCGGGTCAGCGTCGACAACGGCGCCGAGGGGGTGACCATCCTGGTCCGGGGTCACGCGAACGTCACCCTGCCGCACGCGATGGCGCACGCCGTCAAGGTCGAGACGGTCTGATTCGGCCGCTACCCGGCCCGGCGGCTGAAAGCCCGTCGGGGCGGCAACTGCACGCCGAGTTGCCTGGCGAGCCGATAGCCGGTCACCGCCAGTTCCCGGATCCGCTCGGGCCCCATCCCCGACTGCAGTGCGTGGTCGAGCATGCCGGCCATCCGATGGTCGGCCCGGCACCGCAGCGCGGCCTCCAGGGACACCCCGGCGAGTGGCCCGTCCCCGCGGGCGTAGGCGCTGAACGCCAGCAGCACCAGCGCCTCGACCCGCCACGGCGGCGGCAGAGTGCGCGCCAGCAACGCCCACAGCGACTCGACCGCACCGGCCGTTTCCCCCACGGCAAGCGCGTAGAGCATGTCGCGCACCTGCACGTCGCTCAGCGCGCATCCCAGCTCCGACAGCTCCGCATCGGACAGGAGTTGGCCGTCCGCGAGGCGGCGGGCGGCGGCCATTGCATTGTCCACGTCACCGCGGCAGCGGCCGGCCGGATCCGAACGGTGCGCCAGCCCGCGCGCGGCCGCATGTCGTTCGACGACGCCGGTCAGACCGGCGCTGCGGGCTGGGTCGTCCACCGCGATGACCGCCTCGAGGTCGGCGCGCCGCGAATAGAGCCGCCGGCCGTCGAGTACCGCCGCGGCGGCCATCGGTGACGCCGAGGGATCGTCGATGAGCCCGTGGGCGCCGCAGCCGTCTGCGCAATACCAACGCCCGCCTGCGGCAACGCGGTCCACCACATGCGCCGCCCGCAACTCGATGTCACGCGCCGACAACGCATCTGCGAGCATCGCGCACAAGTGCCGGTATTCGTCGTTGCAGCTCGGACAGTGCGCGCCTTCTGCGGCGACGACCACCGCGATCGCGGCCTCGGGGCCGGCCGCCGCGGCGACCTCGGCCAGGTGTCCGACCCTGTCGGCGAGGTCGTCAGAAAGATCGGCCCGCATGACCGCCCCGAGCGCACCGGCGCTCAACGACACCAGCACTAATGAATTTTCTGGAACGAAACCGAGAACGGCGGGTAGTGCCGCGATGAGCGCCCCGGGGCGCGTGAGGGTGAAGTCGGGCCTATTCGTGCTGTGCGTCATGGAAACCACGCTGAACCCGACCCCCGTCAGCGGGTACCCGCGGACGGGGGCCGGGTCGGCCTCCTGTGGATGGAATCGGAACTGTTAGCAACGCTGGTTTAGTCTTACTACCCATGGCGTCGACGCGTGCTTACGACATGGTGGTCATCGGTTCGGGGCCCGGCGGACAGAAGGCCGCCATCGCCTCAGCCAAGCTCGGCAAATCGGTCGCAATCATCGAACGCGGCCACATGCTGGGCGGCGTGTGCGTGAACACGGGCACCATTCCGTCAAAGACATTGCGGGAAGCGGTGCTTTACCTCACCGGGATGAACCAGCGTGAGCTGTACGGGTCGAGCTACCGAGTCAAAGACCGCATCACGCCGGCCGACCTGATGGCCCGGACCCAACACGTGATCGGCAAGGAAACCGAGGTGGTACGCGACCAGTTGATGCGCAACCGGGTCGATCTGCTGATCGGTCACGGGCGCTTCGCCGACCCGCACACCGTCGTCGTCGAAGACCACTCCATGAACGAAAAGACCTTGATCACAGGCGATCACATCGTCATCGCCAGCGGTACCAAACCGGCGCGACCGTCCGGAATCGAGTTCGACGAAGAACGAGTACTCGACTCCGACGGGATCCTTGATCTCAAGACGGTCCCCACCTCGATGGTGGTGGTTGGCGCCGGGGTGATCGGTATCGAATACGCCTCGATGTTCGCCGCGCTGGGCACCAAAGTCACCGTGGTGGAAAAGCAACCCGACATGCTGGGCTTCTGCGACCCCGAAGTGGTCGAAGCGCTGAAGTTCCACCTGCGCGACCTCGCGGTGACCTTTCGGTTCGGCGAGGAGGTGACTGCGGTCGACGTCGGTGCGGCGGGTACCGTCACCACGCTGGCGAGCGGCAAGCAGATTCCCGCCGAGACGGTGATGTACTCCGCCGGGCGCCAGGGCCAGACCGACCAGCTCGGTCTGCAGAACGCCGGGCTGGAGGCCGACAGGCGCGGCCGGATCTCCGTCGACGAGTCGTTCCGGACCGCGGTGCCCCACATCTACGCCGTCGGTGACGTCATCGGGTTCCCCGCGCTGGCGTCGACGTCGATGGAACAGGGGCGCCTGGCCGCCTACCACGCGTTCGGAGAGCCGACGGAGGGGATCACCAAGCTGCAGCCGATCGGCATCTACTCGATCCCCGAAATCTCCTACGTCGGCGCCACCGAGTTGGAACTGACCAAGAGCGCGATTCCGTACGAGGTCGGGGTGGCGCGCTACCGGGAGCTCGCCCGGGGCCAGATCGCCGGCGACTCCTACGGCGTGCTCAAGCTGCTGGTGTCGAGCGAGGATCACACGCTGCTCGGGGTGCACATCTTCGGCACCAGCGCCACCGACATGGTGCACATCGGGCAGGCGGTCATGGGCTGTGGCGGCACCGTCGACTACCTGGTCGACGCGGTGTTCAACTTCCCGACGTTCTCCGAGGCCTACAAGGTCGCCGCGCTGGATGTGACCAACAAGATGCGTGCGCTCAGCCAATTCCGCCACTGACGGCGATCGGCCGCGCCTAACAGGCGTCCAGTTCGTCCCTCGGGAACGCGTCGCCGGGACCGCCGGCGACGGCGCGCGCCAGGAGGCTCCCGACGTGTTCATCGAACGGCGATGAGAACGAGATGTTTTCCGCGCACCCACCCCCCTGCAGGCCGCCGACCAATCCGGTGACCGTCGTACCGCTGACCCACGGCGCGCCGCTGGTGCCGGCGACCAGTCCCTCGCACACCATCGAGGGGTAACCACTGTCGGTCACCGAGGTACTGGCCTGGCAGCCGATCGGCGACCCGCCCACCCCGGTCGGATAGCCCATCACGGTGACGCGGCTGCCCGGTGGCGGCGCCTCGCCCAGCGTCAACGCCAGACCGGTGCGCGATTCGACTGACGCACCCGTCGGGCTGCTGACCCGCGCAATCGCGTAATCGGCGCGCGGATCCCTCCCCGACGTCCACCGCGGGTCGAGGTAGACCGCCTCGGCCGTCCAGACGTCGGCGGGCCGGGCGTCACCGGCGAACCCCGGCACGAAGGAGAACTTGGCGGCCCCGCCCAGACAATGCGCCGCGGTGATCACCAGATTCCCGGCTGCTGAGTGCACCACCGAACCCGTGCAGACATGCTCGACGGCGCCGTCCAGGAAGATCGGGCCGATGCGCAGGTCGGGTTCCATGGGTACCGCGACGGCCCCGCGATGCGGCTGACTGAGCGGCTGCACGGACTTGCTCGTGGGAGGCACCGTCGTGCTGGTCTGCGATACGTGACTGTCGGGCCGAGTACATGACGCCAGCACTACCGCCAGGCCGAACACCGGGCACAGCAACACCATCGGCACACGCATTGTGGACTCATCATGCCTGACGCCGGGGACCCGGGTGCAGGTCACCTTCGACGTCGACGGAACAAGCGGGGTCATGTTCGGCGTTCATTCACAGGTGCCCGTTGACGTGGGGGACACTGGGTAGGGCACCCTGGAGAGACCCCAGAAAGGAGGCAGTGTCGATGGCCGACCATCAAGTCCCAGGTGACGACGGACGGCAACCCGAGCAGCACGGCATGTACGAGCTGGGGTTTCCGGCTCCGACGTTGTCGACCCCGGACGGCCGCGGACCGGTGTTGGTGCACGCCCTTCAGGGCTTCTCCGACGCCGGACACGCGCTACGCCTGGCCGCCACCCACCTCAAGGGCACCCTGGACGCCGAGCTGGTCGCGTCGTTCGCCATCGACGAGTTGCTGGACTACCGCTCGCGGCGGCCGCTGATGACGTTCAAGAGTGACCACTTCACCCACTACGACGATCCGGAGCTGAGCCTGTACGCGCTGCGCGACAGCGTCGGCACCCCGTTCCTGCTGCTGGCGGGGCTGGAACCGGACCTGCAGTGGGAGCGGTTCATCACCGCGGTCAGGCTTCTCGCCGAGCGACTCGGGGTGCGCCAGACCATCGGCCTGGGTACGGTCCCGATGGCGGTGCCGCACACACGCCCGATCACGATGACCGCCCATTCCAATAACCCGGAGCTGATCGTCGACTTCACGCCCTGGATCGCAGAGATCCAGGTTCCCGGAAGCGCCTCCAATCTGCTGGAGTTCCGCATGGCACAGCACGGGCACGAGGTCGTCGGGTTCACCGTGCACATCCCGCATTACCTCACGCAAACCGACTATCCCGCCGCCGCACAGGCGCTGCTGGAACAGGTGGCTAAAACGGGGTCACTGGAACTCCCGTTGACGGCGCTGTCCGCAGCCGCCGGGGAGATCCGCGAACGGATCGACGAACAGGTCCAATCGAGCGCCGAGGTTGCTCAAGTGGTGGCCGCCCTTGAACGTCAATACGACGCCTTCATCGACGCCCAGGAGAACAGGTCATTACTGGCTCGCGACGAGGACCTGCCGAGCGGCGACGAACTTGGCGCGGCGTTCGAAAAGTTTCTGGCTCAGCAGGGCAAGAAGTTCGACGACGACGACAAGGGGTAGGTTTCGGCCGCGGCGCAGGCCCGTCGGCGGGCCTGCCGTCAGGGCCCGCGGTGCAGCACCGCCGCGAGATGGTCCTGCAGCGGTTGACCGACTGCCGCCATCCGCAGGGAATAGGACAGTTTGTCGCCGTCGACGCGCAACGAGCGACTGAGCGCGGTGACCTGCTTGGCTGTCGGGGCCAGCCCGATCGCCGTAGTGGACAACTCCAGGGAGATGCGGTCACCGCTGATCGCATAGGTACCAACCTCGATTTCGGTGACGCCACTGGGGTGAGCCAGGACCAATTCGACGCGACCCGGTTGCGGCACGCGGAGATAGCCCGTCTCGGCGTGCATCGGTAGACCGTCGGCAATCCCCCTGGTTGTCTGCCCATAGACCAGGAACGGTTTGCCGACGTGGGTGAACACCACGTCCTCGAGATAGTCGAACGGCTCGATCGTCGGGTAGGTGCCCGCCCCCCGACCGGTCCAGGTCCCCAGCAGTGGCGCCAGGTCCTTGATGTCCGGGTGCACGGTCAGCCGGACGTCGACACGTCGCGGTGTTCGCGCAGCGCCTGAATCTCGCGCTCGAAGTCCTCCGCGGACGAAAACGAGCGGTATACAGATGCGAAGCGCAGGTAGGCGACCTCATCCAACTCGCGCAGCGGCCCCAGAATGGCCAGACCGACTTCGTGGCTGGGGATTTCGGGCGAGCCGGCGGCGCGGACGGTGTCCTCCACCCGCTGGGCCAGAACATTCAGTGCGTCATCGTCGACGTCCCGCCCCTGGCAGGCGCGGCGTACCCCACTGATGACTTTTTCCCGGCTGAACGGCTCGGTGACACCGCTGCGCTTGACCACGGCCAGCACAGCCGTTTCCACGGTGGTAAAACGCCGCCCGCATTCGGGGCACGACCGGCGGCGCCGAATAGCCTGGCCTTCATCGGCCTCGCGCGAATCGATCACCCGGGAATCGGGATGACGACAGAACGGGCAGTGCATGACCGCTCCTTCGCCGCACCGACAATCAGGCCCCGCAGGTTTCGAGCCTACCTGCGCGCTCCGATGCAGGGCCAGCACTGGGTCAGCCGACGGGTGCGATCAGGGTTTGACCCGCCGTCACCCCGGGCGAGGGGAGTTCGTTGAGTTCGCGGATGCGATCCGCCACCTGGCGCACGGGCGCGTCGGGCGCCACCCGGTGGGCGAGGTCCTGCAGCGACTCGCCGCTCTCGACCCGCACGACGGCGAGCCGGTCGGGTATGCGGGCCGCCGATCGCGCCGGGTCGCCGTTCAGCGCCTGTCCCATGTGGGCGACGAGACCCAGCCACACCGTGATCACGCCCGCCACCAGGGCCAGTCCCACCGTGGTCGCCAGCCTCACGGGCCGCATGCGGTGCGGCGCGGTCGACAGCGTGACGCCGGTGCCGTTGTACCGTGCCGGCGCGACTGCCGGGCGCGACGGACCGGGCCTGCGTGACGAGCCGGGCCTACCCGACAAGCCGCGTTCCGGGCCGGGCCTGCCTGACAGGCCACTCGACTGCGGCGCGGGCGTGTAAATGATAGTCATCTGCGTTTCCTCCGGTCCGATCGATCGCTCAGGTGTTCGACTGTATCGCTCGCATGTTCGAATT
>CAIYOH010000207.1 GCA_903927745.1 uncultured Mycobacteriaceae bacterium | reverse complement strand
TCCCTCGGCGACCAGCGCCGCCGCGTCGCGGGCGGCGCGCAACTCCGCCAGCCGTTCGTCGTAGCTACGTTGCGCCTCGGCGCGGGCGGTGTTGACGCGTTTGCCCGCATCGGCGCGTTCGTCGGCAGGCAGGGCGCCCAGCGCCTGCCGCGCCAACGCCAGCGGGGACCGATCCCCCAGATGCTCGGTCTTGACGCGCGCCAGCGAGTCCAGGTCGCCGGCGTGCGCGATGGCCCGATCGGCAGCGTCGACCGCATGAGCCAAGGCGTCTGGCGACAGGTCGACGGAATGATCACCCACGCGCCGATCATAGTGACCGTGTCGCCGCCACTCGGCGCGCGACGCGGAGCGTCGACTCGCGGGGAGATTACGACCGGGTGGAAACCTGCAGCACACGGCGTGCCTCGGCGAAGCGGGCCGCCCGGTCGGCAACCAGCGCGCCGAACAGACCGAACACCGGAACGGCGGCCATGGTGCTCCACTCGTGAGCGAGCAGCAGGAAACCGAAGCCCGAGGACGCCACCAGCATCAGACGGCGCACCGGGGTCCAGTGGATCGGCTGCCGGAACCGGGACGATACGAGCATTCCCAAGACGATGGCGACGGTATGACCGGCGTCGGTGAAGTCGCTCCCGATGATCGCCGCGGCCAGGCCCGCCGCCACCCACCAGCCGACCCAGGCCGCGCGCCAGCGGTGCGGGATCACCGCCGTCATCGCGCCGAGCACCGCCAGGGCGCCGTAGCTCATTCCGACGTCGCTGGCCCGGGTGATCGATACGGGCAGCCAGCCGAACTCGACCGCCGCGCCCAGCGCCGCCGCCATCAGCAGCGTCGCGCCGATGTGGCCGACAACGAACGCCACGATCAGTCGAACGGTGCGTAGTTGCAGTTCCGCCAGGGCCAGCAGACAGGTCAGGAACGGCAACCAGAAGTACAGCGGACCGGCGTCGACCACCAGCGCGCTGCCCAGCAGGGTGCCGAGGTGGCCGTGCGTCAGGTTGTGCAGGTTGGTGCTGGCCCGCTGGACGATCACGTCGTGCGCGTGCGGGCCAAGCGCCAGGATCGCGCAGCTGATCGCGAGGAGCGCCGTCGCGTACCCCGCTGTGAACCGCACCCGGGCGAGCCGGGCCAACATCCCGCTCATCATCGCTTTCCATTGTGACGGAAATTCCACCTGGTTTGTTGCGGCAATGTCACGAAGGTGACCGGTCGCTGTGACGTGCCCGACACTGTGGCAGCGTCTGGGCTGCGATGTCCCCGAGCCTCTCAGCGAAGACGGCCCAGTGCCCGGGCGCTCTGGTAGAGGCAGATCGCCGCAGCGGCCGCTACGTTCAGGCTCTCGGCGCCGCCGGCCATCGGAATGCGCACGCTGTGGTCGGCCCCCGCCACCAGACCAGCCGGCAGGCCGTGCGACTCGGGGCCGAACAGCCAGGCCGTCGGTGCGGTCAGGTCCGCCTCGTCGAGCCGCGTCACCCCGTCCAGCGTCGCGGCCAGCACCTGCAGCCCCGCGGCGCGCAGCGCGGCGATGGCGGCGTGCGCGTCGGGCTCGACGACGACGGGAACCGAGAAGATACTGCCGGTCGAGGCTCGCAGACACTTGCCGTTGTACGGATCGACGCTGTGGCCGGTGAGGATCACGGCCGCCGCGCCCATCGCGTCGGCGATGCGAATGAGCGTGCCCGCATTGCCCGGCTCGCTGATCTCGACGGCGATCGCGATAAGCCGCGGCGGCCCAGCTGCGGCGCCGTCCAGGACGTCCTGCAGGGGGATCTCCGGCATCTCGCACACCGCGATCAGGCCCGCGGGTGTGACGGTGTCGGAGAGCGCCTTGGCGGCCCGCTCGGTGACCGGATGAACCGGGCACCGCAGCGTGGCCAGCAGCGTCGCATACCGCGCCATGGCGGGGTCGGAGACGAACACCTCCCGCACGAGTCCGCGGGCCAACGCCGCCTCGACCAGGTTGGGGCCTTCGGCCAGGAAACGATGCGCCCGCCGACGGCCGACGTGGCGATGCAGTTTGACCGCCGCCACCACTGTGGCCGAGCGTTCGGTGAGCACGCCCGCGCCGCTGGTTAGGCCGTCTTTGGGGCGCCCGACGGGGAATTGACGTCGGCGGGCAGCGCCGCCCGGGCGACGTCCACGAGCGCACCGAATGCCGCCAGGTCGGTCACCGCGATGTCGGCGAGGTTCTTGCGGTCGACTTCCACTCCCGCGGCTTTGAGGCCCTGGATCAGCCGGTTGTAGGTGATGTCATGGGCGCGGGCGGCCGCGTTGATCCGCGAGATCCACAGCTTGCGGAACTCCCCCTTGCGCGCACGACGGTCACGGAAGGCGTAGTTCAGCGAGTGCAGCTGCTGCTCTTTGGCTTTGCGGTAGAGCCGAGACCGCTGGCCGCGATAGCCCTTCGAGGCCGTGAGGATGCTGCGCCTCTTCTTGTGGGCGTTGACTGCCCGCTTCACGCGTGCCATGGGTGTTCCTAACTCTCACTCAGTCGGTAAATGGTCAAGGTCTAGTGCCGGACGCCCGGCGCGTTGATCAACCGTTCAACATCGATTTGACACGCTTGGTGTCGTTGGCCGCTACCGCCGTACGGCCGGCAAGTCGCCGGGTTCGCTTGGTCGCCTTGTGCTCGAGAAGGTGCCGGCGATTGGCCTTCTCACGAACGATCTTTCCGGTCCCTGTGCGCCGGAACCGCTTAGACGCCCCGCTGTGGGTCTTGGCCTTGGGCATGATTTCCCCTAATTTCTCGGTTCTACTGCTTGTGTTGTCGGCTTGTGTGTTGTCAGGTCGGTGAGGGCTCGTCGTCGTCGGGTAGCTCGGCGTGGACTTCCAGACCCTCGGGGTAGCGCGCCTTCGCGCGGGTTTTCGCGCCGCGATGCGGAGCCAGGATCATCGTCATGTTGCGGCCGTCCTGCTTGGCGGACGTCTCGACGAATCCGTAGTCGGCGACATCGGTCCCGAGCCGCTGCAGCAGTCGATAACCCAACTCGGGACGCGATTGCTCGCGCCCGCGGAACATGATCGTGACCTTGACCTTCGAGCCCGCCTCCAGGAACCGGACGACATGGCCTTTCTTGGTCGCGTAGTCGTGATCGTCGATCTTGGGCCGCAGCTTCTGTTCCTTGACGACGGTCTGCTGCTGGTTCTTGCGGGACTCGCGCAACTTCTGCGCCGTCTCGTACTTGAACTTGCCGTAGTCCATGATCTTGCAGACCGGCGGTCTGGCGCCCGGGGCTACTTCGACGAGGTCGAGATCGGCGTCGGTGGCAAGGCGTAGCGCGTCTTCGATTCGCACGATTCCGACCTGCTCCCCCGCTGGACCGATCAAACGGACTTCGGGGACGCGGATGCGCTCGTTCACACGGGTCTCAGTGCTGATGGGGCCTCCCTTGTTGGGCTGTGATGGGCTGTGTCGGGCCAGCGCCCGAGCCGGCCCGGATTCAGCAGGCGGAAGACACCACACCATCAGCAGAAAGGCCCTGCATCCGCAGGGCCCAGTGCCGACCGGTCACGGCGTGACAACATCAAGCCGCCCGCGTAGCCGCGGGACGGGTGCACGCGGCACCCGATGACCGGACCGTTTCGCCCTGTGACCGGATTCTGGGAACCCGCTGGTGGCTGACGGTGGGAGGGGGACTCCACTTACTGTTCCAGGCTTTCGCCGGGATGGTCGCGAGGAAGAGTCTAGCAGCCGGGAGCAGCCATGCCGTCCCGCTGCGGCGGGCGGGATTGCGCTCGAGGCCCGTTAACCGGCCTTTCATCACCATTTTCTAGGATTGAGGGCATATCCTCGCGGTCTGTGACACTCGCTAGTCCCCGGTCGGGCAGCCCGCCGACATCCCGGTTGCGCTGGGTGCCGGCGGCGGCCGGCTGGAGCGTGGGCATCATCGCCACGCTATCCCTGCTCGGCAGTGTGTCACCGCTGGTCCGGTGGCTGATCAAGGCGCCACGGGAATTCATCAACAGCTACCTGTTCAACTTCCCCGACACCAGCATCGCGTGGTCGTTCGTGCTCGCATTGCTGGCCGCCGCACTGACGGCGCGCAAGCGCGTCGCCTGGGTGGTGTTGCTCGGGCACATGATCCTTTTCGCCGCCCTCAATGCAGCCGATATCGCCGCGGGCGACAACACGCCCGCGGAGAACGTCGGAGAGGGCCTCGGGTTCGCGATGCATGTCGCCGGTGCCCTGCTTCTCCTGCTGGCGTATCGGGAGTTCTGGGCCAAGGTCCGCAGGGCGGCGTTTTTGAAAGCGGCGGTAGTGCTGGTCGTCGGGGACATCATCGGGATCCTGGCATCGTGGAGCCTGGTCGAGATGTTTCCGGGAACGTTGGCCCCCGACTCGCGGTTTTGGTACGTGGTCAACCGGGTCGTCGGGTTCGCCATCGTCGATCCCGATCAGTTCACCGGTCGCCCGCACGTCATCCTCAACGCGATTTTCGGGTTGTTCGGCGCGCTGGCTCTCGTCGCCGCTGCGATCGTGCTGTTCCAGTCACAGCGCGCCGACAACGCGCTCACCGGCGAGGACGAGTCCGCTATCCGCGGGCTGCTTGAGGTCTACGGCAAGAATGACTCCCTCGGCTACTTCGCGACCCGCCGCGACAAATCGGTGGTGTTCGCCAACAGCGGCCGCGCCGCCGTCACCTACCGAGTCGAGGTCGGCGTCTGCCTGGCGAGCGGCGATCCGGTGGGCGACCCCAGGGCCTGGCCGCAAGCCATCGACGCGTGGTTGGACATGTGCCAGACGTACGGCTGGGCACCGGGCGTCATGGGCGCCAGTTCGCAAGGGGCGCAGGCTTATCGGCACGCCGGGCTCAATGCCCTCGAGCTGGGCGACGAGGCGATTCTGCGGACCGCCGACTTCAAGCTGTCCGGCCCGGACATGCGCGGGGTGCGCCAGGCCGTCACCCGGGCCCGCAGAGCCGGCCTCACCGCGCGCATCCAACGACACCGGGATATCCCGCAGGAGGAG
>CAIYOH010000206.1 GCA_903927745.1 uncultured Mycobacteriaceae bacterium | reverse complement strand
CCGATTCGGCGGCACCCCTGTCATCAGGAATTGCTGGTTGATCAGCGCCGGCCCGATTTTCGCGGTGAAGGGCGTGATCGCGGACGGGTCGAGTTCGCCGCGTGCGACGGCTGTCCGCAGGATCGCCTCGATCATCCGCAGTCGAGGGCCCACCACCGCATCGGCGAAGATGGACCGGAACCCAGGCTCGTGCATCAGCTGGCCGACGACCTCGAATCCCGGGAAGGCGGTCTTTCCTGCCAGGATGTCGCGGTGCGAGGTGAAGAGCGTCAGCAGGCTCTCTCGTGCCGGCCGGCCAGCACGCGGCTCCGGCAGAGGGGGAAGGGTGAAGACCAGCGCCGCGTGCACCAGTTCCTGCCTGCTGCCCCAGCGCCGGTACAGCGCCGCCTTGCCGGTGTGGGCGCGCGCCGCGATGCCCTCCATGGTCAGCCCGCCGTAACCGGCATCGGCCAGCTCGGCCAACGTGGCCTCGTAGAGCGCGCGTTCGAGGATCTCGCCGCGGCGGCGGCTCCGGCCGGCTGGTGTTGCGATGGTCGCCTCCGGCATCCGTCGATAGTAGCCGTCGGCGTTCCTATTCAGGCCTCTGCGGGTAGGGTGCGTCCATGCCCGAGACTCCGCGGCTGCTGTTCGTGCACGCGCACCCAGACGACGAAACCCTGGGCAACGGAGCGACGATCGCCCACTACTGCGCGCTCGGGGCTCAGGTTCAGGTCGTCACCTGCACCCTGGGCGAGGAGGGCGAGGTTATCGGCGACCGGTGGGCCCGGCTTGCCGTGGACCACGCGGACCAGCTCGGCGGCTATCGGATCGGGGAGCTCACCGCGGCCCTGAACGCCCTGGGCGTCGCCAGCCCCGTCTATCTCGGCGGCGCGGGCCGCTGGCGCGATTCCGGCATGCTCGGCACCCCCGCGCGGCGCGGTCAGCGCTTCATCGACGCCGACGAGGACGAGACTGTCGGCGCCCTGGTCGCGATCATTCGTGAACAGCGCCCGCACGTCGTCGTGACCTACGACCCCAATGGCGGGTACGGCCATCCCGACCACATCCACGCCCACCGGGTGACTACCGCCGCGGTGGCTGTCGCGGGCGCAGGCGCCGGCGACTACCCGGGCGAGCCGTGGCCGGTCCCCAAGTTCTACTGGTCGGTACTCGCGGCGAGTGCGTTCGCGGCCGGCCTGAACGCGTTGAGTCGCGCGGATCTGCGGCCGGGGTGGACGGTGCTTCCTGCAGACCAGTTCGACTTCGGGTATGCCGACGAAGACATCGACGCCGTCGTCGAGCCCGGCCCGCACGCCGTCGCGGCCAAAGCCGCCGCCCTCGCCGCGCACGCCACCCAGGTGGCAGTCGGCCCGACCGGCCGTGCCTGCGCCCTGTCGAACAACATGGTGCTGCCGATCATCGGGCCGGAGCATTACGTCCTTGCCGCGGGCGCGGCGGGCCGGCGCGACGGGCGCGGCTGGGAGACGGATTTGTTTGCCGGACTTGGTTTCACCGGCGGGGGCTGAGGTGGGGAACTCGGTCACGCCCCGGGCCGCGTCGGGGTCCGCCGTCCGATTCGGCGTGCTGTCGCTGCTGGCCGTCGACGGGGTGCTCTCCGCGCTAGCCGGTTGCCTGCTTCTGCCGTGCTACATCGGCTCGGTGCCGTTCCCCGTCAGCGGACTGCTCAGCGGCCTGCTCAACGCGGCGCTGGTCTGGGCCGCCGGGCAGTGGACCGGGTCGCCGCGCGCGGCCGCGCTGCCGTTGTGGACCTGGCTCCTGACCGTGGCGGTGTTCAGTATGGGCGGACCGGGCGACGACATCATCCTGAGTGGCCGGGGCCTGATGGCCTATGCGGCGCCGTTGGTGATGGTGCTCGGGGTAACGCCGCCGGCCTGGGTGCTGTGGCGCCGCGGGCGGGTTACGGAAAGTGTGGCAGCGGAGGCAGCGGAGGTAGCGGCGGCAGGAACTGCGAGAACTCGGCGCGGATGAACTGGTTGACCGCGGCGGTGGTGGCGGTCCAGAAATTGGTCAGCCCCTGGCTGATGGTGACCGTCTGGTCGATGATGTCGATCACGTTGAACAGGGTGGCCTGCACAATGGGCTCGATGAGGTTGTAGAAGATGGTGATCTGCGACGCCAGCACGCTGGCATACGGCACGAATTGAACTGCGTACTGGAAGAGTTCTAAGGCGTATTGCACGGACGCCTCGAACGTGAGGTACGCCGCCTCGATCGCGTTGCCGAGGGGGGCCAGCGCGTTGCCCGCCGTCGTGGCGGCCGGTGACAGCAGCCCGGCGGCCGAAGTCAGAGCGCGGATACCGCCTGTCGGCGTGAGCAGCAGCGCCCCGGCCTGGCGCAAGGCGCCGAACTCCTGGGAAACTCCCTGGGCTGCGCGCTCCAGCAGGCCCGTGCCGCCGAGCAGGCCGAGGCCGCCGCCGCCCGAGAGGGCGCCCTCGAGCTTGGCTGGCGCACTGGCCAGGGCATTGGAGGCATTGGTTACCGCCGCGGCGGGCGCATGGACCGCGTTCGTCAGCGTCCGGGCGGCATCGGCCTCGGCCGCCGAATAGGCGCCGGCGCCAGACGTCAACGCCTGGACGAACTGGTGGTGAAATGCGGATAACTGCCCGCTGAGCTGCTGGAACGCTAGCCCGTGCCGGGAGAACAGGGCGGCTAGCTGGGCCGAAATCTCATCCTCGGCCGCGGCCACGACGGCCGTGGTCGGTCCGGCGGCCGCGGCGCTGGCCCGACCAAGGGTCGATCCGATCCCGGCGACGTCGGATGCCGTGGCGGTCAGCGCCTCCGGCGTGGCGAACATCAAAGACATTTCTTAACCTCTCTTCACCGGTCTCCGCTTCCGCTCGCGAAACTTTAGCGCGGTCCGTTTCCCGTGGGGCGATTTCGGCCGAACGCCCGGGTTACTGCAGGCTCGGCGGCGGCGGCGGTAAGAAGCTGCGAACCCAGTAGGCCTCGGCGACGACGAACTGACTGATCGCTTCGTTGGTGGCTGCCGAGAAGTTGGCCAGTCCCTGACTGACGGTGATCGTCTGGTCGATGATGTCGATCACGTTGAACAGGGCGGACTGTACGAGGGGTTCGATGAGGTTGTAGAAGATGTTGATTTGCTGTGCGAACGCGCCGACGACGTAGCCCGCCGCCCATGCGACGAGTTCGAAGCCGTACTGCACATAGGGCTCGAGCGCCAGGTAAGCCGCCTCGATCGAGTTGCCGAGGGACGCCAGCGCGTTGGCCGCGGGCGTCAAACTCGCGGCCGCGGTAGCGGCGGCTGGTGACAGCAGCCCGGTGGCCGATGTGAGGGCGCGGATTCCGCCGGTCGGCGCGAGCAGCAGCGCCCCGGCCTGGCGCAGGGCGCCGAACTCCTGGGACGCCTCCTGGGCTACGCGCTCCAGCAGTCCCGTGCCGCCGGGCAGGCCGAAGCCACCGCCCCCGGAGAGGGCGCCCTCGACCTTGGCTGCCGCACTGGCCAGTCCATTGGAGGCATTCGAGACGGCCGCGGCGGGCGCTGCGACCGCATTCGTCAGCGCCCGAACAGCGGTGGTCTCAGCCGCCGAGTAGGCGCCGGCGCCAGACGTCAGCGCCTGGACGAACTGGTCGTGGAACGTGGACAGCTGCGCGCTGACCTGCTGGAAACCCAATCCGTGTCCGGAGAGCAACACGGCTATCTGGGCCGACACCCCGTCCTCGGCAGCGGCCACGACGGCCGTGGTCGGCCCCGCGGCCGCGGCGCTGGCCTCACCGAGCGCCGACCCGATCCCGGCCACGTCCGACGCCGCCGCGGCCAGCGCCTCCGGCGTGGCGAACATAAAAGCCATTCCTTAACCCCTCTTCGCCGGTCTCTGCCAGAGAACGGCACGGTCGCGGGCCTGTGCGGTCCGCGCAATAGTGCCAATATTATCGCGGTCCCCGCCCCTGGGAGGGTGATTTCGGCAGAACAGCCGCGGGGTGTCCCCTCGCTCCGGCATGGACCGCCGGTGGGGCTACTGTGGCCGGTGTGGGTGTCGCCGTGGTGTGCAAGACGCCGTGCCACCGGGACGCGCGGATGGAATCCGGTCATGGGGGAGTTACATCACCGTGCCGTTGAGCCCGCCGGTGGAACCCAAGCCTGGTTCGGCGCTGCGGAGAGTGCTGCGCCGTGCTCGCGACGGCATCGCCCTGAACGTCGATGAGGCGGCCGTTGCCATGACCGCGCGCGGCGACGACCTCGCTGATCTGTGTGCCAGCGCGGCACGGATCCGTGACGCGGGACTGGAATCGGCCGGGCGACGCGGCCGGCACGGTCGCCAGGCGGTCACCTACTCGCGCAAGGTTTTCATCCCGATCACCCACTTGTGCCGGGACAGCTGCCACTACTGCACCTTTGCCACTGTTCCCGCGAAGCTTCGAGCACGCGGGTCCGGGATGTACATGGAGCCCGACGAGGTTCTCGCCGTGGCCCGCCGGGGGGCAGAAATGGGCTGCAAAGAAGCACTGTTCACCCTGGGCGACCGGCCCGAGGATCGCTGGCCGGAGGCACGCGAGTGGCTGGCCGAGCGTGGCTACGATTCCACGTTGTCCTACCTGCGGGCGATGGCGATCCGGGTCCTGGAGGAGACCGGACTGCTGCCGCACCTCAATCCGGGCGTGATGAGTTGGTCGGAGATGTCGCGGCTCAAGCCCGTGGCGCCGTCGATGGGCATGATGCTCGAGACGACGTCGCGCCGCCTTTTCGAATCGAAAGGGCTTGCCCACTACGGCAGTCCGGACAAAGAGCCGGTGGTCCGGCTGCGTGTCCTGACCGAGGCGGGCCGGCTGTCCATCCCGTTTACTACGGGCTTGCTGGTCGGCATCGGCGAGACGTTGTCCGAACGTGCCGATACGTTGCATGCAATCCGCAAGGTGCACAAGGAGTTCGGGCATATCCAGGAAGTGATCGTGCAGAACTTCCGGGCCAAGCCACACACCGCGATGGCCGGCGTCCCCGATGCGGCTATCGATGACTACCTGGCGACCGTGGCGGTGTCGCGGTTGGTGCTGGGCCCGGCCATGCGGATTCAGGCGCCGCCCAATCTGGTGTCGCGACAGGAGTGCCTCGCTCTGATCGGTGCCGGAGTCGACGACTGGGGCGGGGTTTCGCCCGTAACGCCCGACCACGTCAACCCGGAACGGCCCTGGCCGGCGTTGGACGAACTTGCCGCCGTCACCGCCGAAGCCGGATACGACCTGGTGCAGCGCCTGACCGCGCAGCCAAAATACGTCCAATCCGGCGCTGCATGGATCGACCCGCGGGTGCGGGGCCACGTCGCAGCGTTGGCCGATCCAGCCAGCGGCCTGGCCCGCGACGTCAACCCGGTGGGCATGCCCTGGCAGGAACCCGACGACGTGGAGTCCGCCGGCCGGGTCGACCTCGGCGCGGCGATCGACACCGACGGCCGCAACACCGAGGCCCGCAGCGATCTCGACAGCGCCTTCGGCGACTGGGAGTCGATCCGCGACCGCGTGCACGACTTGACCCGTCATGCGCCCGAGCGGATCGACACCGATGTGCTCGCGGCACTGCGGTCGGCCGAACGTGACCCCGCCAGCTGCACCGACGACGAGTATCTGGCTTTGGCGACGGCCGAAGGCCCTGCGTTGGAGGCCGTTTCGGCACTGGCTGAT
>CAIYOH010000205.1 GCA_903927745.1 uncultured Mycobacteriaceae bacterium | reverse complement strand
GCGACCCCCGCGACCCGCGGATGGTGGGGTGCGATGTGGGCCGACCGGATTCTGAATTCGGGTGTCGCGCGTGAAATGTTGGCATTGGGGCTTGCCACTCCCGCGCAACTGGAGGAGATCTCCGCGGCGTGGCGGGCCTGGGCTGCGGCCCCGGACGGCTGGCTGTCGATACCCCATGGCGAAATACTCTGCCGGGCTTGAGTTTTCGGGCCCATCTCTCAGGCGCGCTCGTATACCCCGACCCGATCGTCGATCCCCCACCACTGAACCGGCTGCCGGGCATCGACCTCGACCCACTCCGCTTCGAGAATCCCATGCATCTGTGAGTCGCCGGTGCCGCGTCCATCACCGATGTAGATCAGGCGATGTCCTGCGTAGCTCGTCAAGGTTCGCGCGCCGGCATCCTGACCGTGCGGCGGCCAGGACAGCAGCAGCGTCCGGTCGGGGTGCAGCGCCGCCGCCTCGGCGCAGTCCCTCGCGCAGACCTCGGCGTAGAGGTCTTCGCCATGCCAACCATTTGCCAGCAACGTCGCACCCGGGTTGAGGTCGTAGCAGACGACATCGACACCCACCTGCGTCAGCAGATAGGCCCAATAACCCGTACCAGCAAGGGGATCGACCAGGCCGCCGTGGGCGTGGCGCGCCACGAACGCCACGGTATCGGGGTCGGGGATGGTCCAGCAGTATTTCCGGACCAGTCTCTGCCGGTTTGGCACCCGGGCCATGCTCTCTGCCACGGATTGGTCAAGACGGAATTCGCCGACCACCGGGGTAGCCCGGAGGCTGTCCGGTTCGACGTGACCCTTGACGGCGTCCCAGAACGGATTGTCGACGGTCACTCTCTACGCCTGGGTGCCCGTGGAGTGCGACTGCGCAGGATCAGCACCTCACCGAGCAGGAAGACAGCCAGCGACACGACCACCGCGGCGATGATCTGCGGGTAACGCCCGCCCAGACCGCCCGCCGAGATCTGCCAGAGCAGGATTCCGGAAAACGCCCAGATGAGCACCCAGCCGTAGGCCGCATCGCGGTTGCGCACCATGGTGAACGTGCCGATCGCCATCGAGACGCCCACGATGATCACGGCCCACGTGGACTCTGCCAGACCTAAACCGTCCCATCGGCGGCTGACCAGCAGAACGGTGATGTTGGCGACGGTCGCCACGGTGATCCAGCCGAAGTAGACGCTGAACGGCCACCCGACCAGCCGTCGTTGCCGCCCAACAAGATCGGCGCCGCGCAGCGTGACGACGATCAGCGCGAGGCACACCAGGATGACCGTGATCAGTACCGCCGACAGCGCGATGTGGTCGTAATGCCACACGAACACCCAGGCGGCGTTGGCCAGCGACGAGATCGCGAAGAGCACGCCGATCCGGTTCAGCAGAGCCGCTTCCCGCGGCGTCTCGGGACCGTCCCGGAACAGGCCCAGCTGATACAGAACATGGGCGCCCAGGAGCAGGTAAATCAGGCTCCAAATGGCAAAGGTCACCCCGGCCGGGGTGAACAGGCTCGGGTAGGAGTCCGACACCCCGCCGGTGGTGCGCCCGTTCAGTGGCAGCGCGTTGGCGAGAACGTTCATCGTGATCATCGCTGCAAAGGTCACCGCCACCAGTGCCTTGACGGGTCCGCGGCGAGTCATCGTGCTGTTCATAACCACCACGATGCCAGGGAATAGCGGTGCTGTCGGAATCCGCCCGGCGTCACTCCTACACTGACCGGTCGTGGGCATGTTGTCCGGTCTGACGCCGTGGATCGTCTATTGGATCCTCGTCGGCCACGTTCCCCACCTGGTTGCCGCACTGGTGGGGCTGGCGATCGCCGTCGCCGGCGCGGCCATCGGCACCGCCACGGGCAAGCCGGGGCGGGCGCTGGAGATCGGCGCCGTAGCAACCTTTTCTGTCGTCGCGGTGCTGACGTGGACGCTCGGTGACTCGTTGTTGACGAGGTGGATCATGCCCGTCAGCTTCGCGGGACTCTTCATGGTGACCCTCGTCGGCGCGATCACCGGCGGGACGTTCGTGCGTCCATGGGCCGCCGCCGGACAACCCGCCGACGTGGTCACGACCCCACTGTTCGACCGGCTCGTCGCCACGCTGACGCGAATCTGGGTCGCGACGTTCGCCGTCATGACGGTGTCGTCGGCGATCCCGCCGATCGTGGGCGGCACCGCCACGACCCCGCTCGCCGTCGTCTGCTCCTGGGTGGTCCCGTTCGCGGCGCTGGGGGTGGCGGCGCTAGCGTCGGGGTATCTGCCCGGCCGGATGCTCGCCGGCATCGACGACGTCGTCCGGGAGACTTCCTTCGTCGCCTACGACGAGGCCACCATCGACGAGCTGTACTACCTCGCCCGGGAACACGCCAACCGCGAAGCCGGTCCCGGCAAAGAGGTGTACAACGTGAAGGTCGGGGGGATGGGGACGCCCCTCACCGGAGACGAGTCCCGCAAGTCGTGGCCCTCCACCTACAAGGTCCGCGACAAGGTCCGCGACAAGGTCCGCGACAAGGCACGCTGACTCCCCCAACGCGCCCGAGCAGACGAAAAGAGGCAATTCGATGGACAGCACGATGCAGGACTTTCCCCTGACAGTCGCCGCGATCATGCGGCACGGCTGCGGCATCCACGGGCCGCGCACAGTCACCACCGCCACCGGGGACGGCTACCGGCGCAGCACCTACCGCGAACTGTTCGCAGACGCCGCGCGCCTGGCAAACGCGTTGCGTCGCATCGGGGTGACCGGCGATCAGCGGGTGGCGACCTTCATGTGGAATAACGCCGAACACCTCGCGGCGTACCTGGCGGTGCCCTCGATGGGCGCCGTGTTGCACACCCTCAACATCCGCCTCTTCCCCGAGCAGATCGCCTACATCGCCAACGAAGCCGAGGATCAGGTCGTCCTGGTCGACGCGTCACTGGCCGGGTTGTTGGCGCCCGTAGTGGGCGAACTCGCGACGGTGCACACGGTGATTGTGGTCGGGGGAGCCGGCGACGAGGACGCCGCGCTGCGGGAGGCGGGCAAGACCGTGCTGCGCTACGCCGACGTGCTGGCCGGGGAATCCGCCGAATTCGACTGGCCGCGCATCGACGAGAACTCCGCCGCCGCGATGTGCTATACCAGCGGCACCACCGGCAACCCCAAAGGCGTGGTCTACAGCCACCGTTCCAGCTTCCTGCACGCCATGGGGAACTGCACGGCCAACAGCGTCGGCGTCGGGGCCACCGACAGCGTGCTGCCGATCGTGCCGATGTTCCACGCCAACGCGTGGGGGATGCCGTACGCGGCCATGATGGCCGGCGCCGACTTGGTGCTGCCCGACCGGCATCTGGATGCCCGCTCGCTGATCGGGATGATCGAGACCCTGCGGCCCACCATCGCGGGCGCGGTGCCGACCATCTGGAACGACGTCGCGCACCGCCTCGAACAGGAGCCCGGCCACGACATCTCGTCGCTGCGCTTGGTGGTCTGCGGCGGGTCGGCGGTGCCTGTCTCGCTCATGCAGACCTTCGAGGAACGCCACGGCGTCCAGATCCGGCAGCTGTGGGGCATGACGGAAACCTCCCCGATGGCCACCATGGCCTGGCCGCCGCCGGACACGCCGGCCGATCAGCACTGGGCCTACCGCGCCACGCAGGGCCAACCGATCTGCGGCGTGGAGATGCGAATCGTCGACGACGAAGGTCGGGCGCTGCCCAACGACGGCACCGCGGTAGGTGAGGTGGAGGCCCGGGGTCCCTGGATCACCGGCTCGTACTACCTGAGTCAGGACGACTCCAAGTTCGACTGCGGGTGGCTGCGCACGGGCGATGTCGGGCGCATCGACGAGCGCGGCTTCGTCACGCTGACCGACCGCGCCAAGGACGTCATCAAGTCCGGTGGCGAATGGATCTCCTCGGTCGAGTTGGAGAACTGCCTGATCGGTCACCCCCTGGTTCTCGAGGCCGCAGTGGTGGGGGTCCCCGACGACCGGTGGGACGAACGACCGCTCGCGGTCGTGGTCGCCAAGCCCGGCGAGTCGGTCAGTGCCGAAGACCTCCGCGAGTTCCTCGCCGACAAAGTGGTGCGCTGGTGGCTGCCGGAGCGGTGGACGTTCGTCGAGGAGATCCCGCGCACCAGCGTCGGCAAGTACGACAAGAAAGAGATCCGGTCGCGATACGCCGCGCAGCGTTATCAGGTGGTCGAAGACCGCGGCTGAGTGTCTGCTCGCAAGGAAGGGAAGTGGGCGTGCCACTGAGACGGGCCCTGGTGCTGGGCGGTGGAGGTCTGGCCGGAATCGCCTGGGAGACGGGCATTCTGTGTGGTCTCGCCGACGAGTCTCCGGATGCAGCGCGACTGTTGCTGGAGTCGGACGTGCTGGTGGGGACCTCGGCGGGTTCGACGGTGGCCGCACAGATCGGCAGTGGCGTTCCGCTCGAAGAGCTCTATGCACGCCAGCTCGTTGAATCATCGGCCGAGATCGCTCCCCGCTTGACCCGAGACGAGCTCACCGACCTCTTCGCGGCCGCAGTGAGTGAACCCTGTGACCCGAGTCTGGATACGACCCGTCAACAACTGCGGCGGATCGGTGTGGTTGCGGCGGCGACCGAGACCGTCCCCGACAGCGTCCGGCGTGACGTGATCGCGCAGCGCCTGCCCTGCCACGACTGGCCCGACCGGGTGCTGCGACTCACCGCGATCGACATCGACGCCGGCGAGCTCGTTGTCTTCGAACGGGATTCGGGGGTAGGCCTGATCGACGCGGTGATGGCCAGCTGCGCGGTTCCGGGGGCATGGCCGCTGGTGACCATTGCGGGCCGGCGCCACATGGACGGCGGCGTGGGCAGTTCCGTCAACCTGGCCGTGGCAGGGGATTGCGCGGTCGCGGTGGTGCTGGCACCGAGCGGCGTGGTCGAGGAGATGTCGTCCTTCCCCGGAGCAGCATTCGCGGTGGTTCCCGACGATGCCTCGCTCGCGGCCTTCGGTTCCCATTCGCTCGACCCGCGCTGCCGTACCCCCTCGGCCCGCGCCGGACGCGACCAGGGCCGCCGGGAAGCCGAGGCCGTCGCACGTTTCCTGGGAGCCCGGTAGGCCGTCAGCTCCCGATCTCGGGCGCCACCACCAGGCCATCCAGGGCCCGGTCGGCCAGCTCCCGGCCGACCGCCATCACCTCCGCCGCCCGGTGGAATTCCAGGCTCCGGCAGGTGACACGGGGGATCTCGATGAGCAGGTCGGGCGGGTACACCGCCAGGGTGTGGCGTGCCATCGCCGACTGCGCGAGTTCGATCGCCCGATTCATCACGTCGAAGCTGCCCAGTTTCGGCACCGAATCCGAATCCGAATCCGAATCCGAATCCGACTCCAGTTCCAGGTCTGCCGACGCGCCGAATCTGCTCAGTACGGCGCGTGCGGTGGGCCTGTCCAGCAGCGAGCGCGCCGCAGTGGTGTCGAGCAGGGCGGAGGTGCTGCGGACCATGCGGTTCAGCCACTCGGCGGTGGCACCGGGCTGCGCGTCGCGATAGCCGATCGCCTCGCCGCCGTTGAGGCTCACCGCGATGGTCAGGTCGGCGTGGACGGCCGACAAAGGGGCCATCGGTAGCGGGTCGAGGATGCCGCCGTCGGCGAGCAGGCGCCCGCCGACCTGGTGCGGGGCGATCACCCCCGGAATGGCGATGGACGCCCGAATCGCCTCATCCAGGGGCCCGCGCTGAAACCACACCGACTTCCCGGCCACCAGATCGGTCGCCACCGCGGTGTACGGGATGGTCAGATCCTCGATGGCGACCGGACCGAGGATGTCGCGCACGGCGTCAAGGATCTTCTCGGCCCGCAGCACCCCGGCGGCGGTGATGGACGGGTCGAGCAGGGCCAGAATGGTGCGTTGCGTCAAGGACTTCGCCCACTCGGCGAACTCGTCGAGGTGTCCGGCCGCGTGCAGGCCGCCGACCACCGCCCCCATCGATGATCCGGCGACGCCGACGATCTCGTAGCCGCGCGCCCGGAGCGCGTCGATCACCCCGATGTGGGCGTAACCGCGGGCGCCGCCGCTGCCGAGCGCCAGCGCCACGCGGGTCGGGCCGCGCGAACGCGACGCGACAGGTGAGCTTGTTGCCATTTCGGATACCTGTGATTCCAACCCCGGCGCGCTATCCGCACTCGTCGTTCGCGGCCGCGCGCGCGGCGACGATCACGGCGGATTGCCGCGCCGGAGTCAGGTCCGCCCATCGTGCGTTCCAGCTGCCCCGAGTGCCCGACGGCGACTCCTGCACCATCGCCAGGTACGGCTCGAACAGGGACTGACCGGTCCTGGGTTGGGCGTCCATCCACTCTTTGGCAGCGTGGCAGGCCTGGTAGTACTCCTCCTCGGTCGAATTCGCGGGGACATCGACACTGGTCGTCACACCGGCGGGGGATTGGCCGATGCCGCTGCGCGGTGCCGCCGACGAGGTCCCCGGGTGGATCGTCGGCGCGCCGGTATGGGTCGCGGTGCCGGGGACCTCATGAGAGCACGCCACGGCCGACAACGTCGCCCCGATGACAACTGCGCCCCACCGCAGGGGCCGATAACCACGCCGACGCATGCTGTCAATCTATGCAACACTGGCGCCGTGTTCGAGTGCTGCGGATTCTGCGAGTGTCGTCGGCCCTGACCTGCCGCCGCCCGTCCGTCCGCATTCCCCTGGAGTTTCCCGATGTCTCTGCCTTTGAGTGGGCCCTTGAGCGTGCCCCTGAGCCTGCCTTCCCCCGGTCCGACGCGGCTGCGCGTACCCGACCTGCTGCATGCCTGCGATCACGCGGCCGACGCGGTGCTCAGCGGCCGCTACGGCCATCTGCTGCCCGCAGGCGGTCCGCCGGAGTCGCGGCGCTGGTTCGCCCGCATTCACGGTGACGACGAACTGGACGTGTGGCTCATCAGCTGGGTCCCGGGCCACCCCACTGAACTGCACGACCACGCCGGATCGCTGGGTGCGCTGACCGTCCTGTCCGGATCACTCAACGAATTTCGTTGGGACGGAGCGACATTACGGCGTCGTCGACTTGAAGCGGGCGATCAGGCGGGGTTCCCCCTCGGGTGGGTGCACGACGTGGTGTGGGCGCCTCGGATCGTCATGGGGTCCGACCCGGGGCCGGCAAGAGTGAGGCCGGAGCCGACGCTGAGCGTGCACGCCTACTCTCCGCCGCTGAGTGCGATGTCGTACTACGAGGTCACTCACGGCGACAGGTTGCGCCGCCGGCGCACCGAACTGACCGATCACCTGGAAGGACCGCTATGAGCCGCATCGATCTCGTCCTCACGGCCGCCCGGCGCCGATATCGCCGCCTTACCGCCGCGGAGGTGCCCGACGCTCTGAGGCGGGGAGCGGTACTCGTCGATATCCGGCCGCAGGCACAGCGAAAACACGAGGGGGAGGTCCCGGGTGCCCTGGTGGTCGAACGCAACGTCCTGGAATGGCGTTGCGACCCGACCAGCGACGCTCGCTTGCCCCAAGCCACCGGCGACGACGTCGAATGGGTGATCTTCTGCTCGCAAGGCTTCACGTCGAGCCTCGCGGTCGCAGCTCTGCTGGATATCGGTCTGCACCAGGCCACCGACATCGTCGGGGGCTACCGCGCGCTGGCGGAAGCGGGCGTGCCGCACCGTTCCCTCAGCGGTGCGGTCGACGCGCTTCGGGAGGGTCTGGCCGACGCCACCCCTGGTCGCCGCTGGCTCTAACCGCCCCGCCGCCAGCGTCGGCGCAGCCGTAACAGAAAGTCGGCGGCGGGTTCGGCTCCGGCTCTACACGCCGGTGGACCGCAGCAGCGGTCGCAGCCGTTTGGTCTTGTCCGGCGTCCAGCCAGGTGGTGACAGGACCGCCGCCCAGCCGTCGGCGACGTCGGCGACGTAGTCGTGGCCGTGCCCGGCCGGTACTTTCTGCGCGACCGCCATGTCGGCGCTGACTTGCAGGAAGGTCACGACCGGGATCCACCGCGTCTGGGGCAACACGTCGTAGCCCCGCTTTTCGCGCAGCCAGTCAGGTTTGGCGAACAGCAGATCGGGGCTCCACCAGGCGATCGGGTCGGAGGCGTGCTGCAGATAGACCACCCGCGGGAAGTCCCACAGGGCTTCGGGCCGCGCCAAATCGCTTGGTCGAGAAACGAACCGGGCATTCCTGCCGTCGCGGTAGATCGGCAGCGACTCGGGTGAACCTGCGTCGCGGGTCGCGGTCAGGTCGGCCCAGATCGTGTTGTTGAACGTCGGCCCGCTGAACAGAGCGCCGTCAGTCCGGGCCAGGACGTTGTTGAGGCTCATGAACGGCGCCTCGCCGCCGAACGATCCCAGGCTTTCCCCGAACACGACCAGCTTGGGTCGCTGGCCCTCCGGCATCCGCCGGACGCGCCTGTCGACGGCCTCGAAGAGCGCCTGGCTCGCGCGCCGGGTGTTCTCCTTGTCCACCAGGAACGACAGCGCGCTGGGTAGGAACGAATACTGCATGCTGACCACCGCGGAGTTGCCGTTGTACATGTACTCCACCGCATCGGCTTCGGCCTCGTTGATCCACCCGGTACCGGTAGTCGTCCCCACGGCGACGACGGCGCGCCGCAACCCGCCCTCGCGTTCGAGTTCCTGCGCCGCGAGTTCCGCGGTCGCGGCGATACCGTCGGCCGAGTTCAGCCCGGCGTAGGCGCGGATCGGCTCGGTGGCCGGCGCGCCGTTGAACGCGGTCAACTGGTCGACGGTCGGACCGCTCTCGATGAAGACGCGGCCTTCGCGGCCCAGCGAATCCCACGACGCCAACGATTGTGGGCCACCCGACCGCAACGGGGTCTTCGGCGGCGCGGTGTCGGAACTCATCTCGTTGTTGGCCGCGGCGAAGGTGTGGTTCATGATGCGCATCGCGTACTTGAGCACCACGCCGTTGAGAAGGGTGACCGTCAGCGCGACAAGCAGCACCACCACGATCGTCACCGAGAGGCGAAACGGCGCGACCCGGTCCAGCTTGTCCACCAGGAACGCGACGAGCTTGCGGGTCGCCTGGCCTATTTCGACCACGGAGAACAGCACCACGAGCGCCAGGACCGCAGCCAGCGGATAGTCGTACCACGTCAGGTGCTCGACCCCCATGAGGTCACGCACGTCGTCCTGCCAGACATGGAACTCGACCGCCATGATGATGATGCCGATCGCGCCGACCGGGATCAGCGCCTTCCATGCCCAGCGCGGCGCGGGCGGGCTGTCGTTCGTGGTGCGCATGTACCGGACCAGCCATACCGCGAACACCCCGAGCCCGTAGCCGATCGCTCCGGAGACCCCGCTGACCGCGCCTTGAAACACCGCGCTGCGCGGCAACAGCGACGGCGTCAGCGACAGCCACACGAAGACGAGGCCGACGGCTGTGCCGGTGAAGGTGTAGTGCCGGACCCACCACGGCTTGCCGGTTCGTTGCGGCCCGGCGACGTCCGTCGGGCCGGTCGCTGCGGCCGGTTCGTTCATCAGACGCCCTAGCGGTGGGTGAAGTTCGGGGGCCGCTTCTCGACGAACGCGGCCATGCCCTCGGACTGGTCCTCGGTCGCGAAGGTCGAGTGGAACAGCCGGCGTTCGTACAGCAGCCCCTCGGCCAGGGTGGATTCGAAGGCCCGGTTGACGGCCTCCTTGGCCATCCGGGCCGCCGACCGCGACATCTGAGAGATCGTGGTGGCGACGGCCCTGGCCTCGGTCATCAGGTCAGCGGCGGGCACCACCCGCGACACCAGGCCGCTGCGTTCGGCTTCGGCGGCGTCGATGGTGCGCCCGGTGAGGATCAGATCCATGGCCTTGGCCTTGCCGATGGCCCGGGTCAGGCGTTGGGACCCGCCCATCCCCGGCAGCACGCCGAGTGTGATCTCGGGCTGGCCGAACTTGGCGGTGTCGGCGGCGATCAGCAGGTCGCACATCATCGCGAGCTCGCACCCGCCGCCGAGCGCGTAGCCGGCCACGGCGGCGATGGTCGGCGTGCGGACGGCGGCGAGTTTGCCCCAGGCGGCGAAGAAGTCGGCGCCGAATGCGTCCGCGAACGACAGGGCGGCCATCTCCTTGATGTCTGCGCCGGCCGCGAATGCCTTGGCTGAACCGGTGATGATGATCGCGCCGATCCCGCGATCGTCATCCAGTTCTGTTGCCGCCGTGGTGACCTCGTGCATCACCTGACTGTTGAGCGCGTTGAGCGCCTGCGGTCGGTTCAAGGTGATGATGCCGACGCGCTGTTCGCGCTCGACGAGGATCGTTTCGTAGCTCGTCATCGAATTGCCTTTCTAGAAGCTCAGGTCGTCGTCGACCGGCGCGAAATATGCCTCGACGTCAGCCGCAGTGACGTCGGCGAGTGTCGCGGGTGACCATCTGGGATTGCGATCTTTGTCGATGATCTGCGCGCGGATGCCCTCGACCAGATCGTGGGATCGCACCGAGGCCGACGCGACCCGGTAGTCCTGGACGAGAACCTCTTCCAGAGTCGTCAGGCCGGCCGCGCGGCGCACCGCCGCCAAGGCGACGGAGACCGCGACGGGGGACCGCGTGGCGATCAGGTCGGCCGCGTCCCGGGCTGCTTTCGCCCCGTCACCCCGATAACCACGCAACCGGGCGATGATGTCGGCGACGGTGTCACCGGTGAAGCAGGGGTCGATCCAGGCCCTCTGCGCGGCAAGCTCGCTCGGCGGCGGCTCCACGCGGTGACGCGCCAGGGCGGCGTCGACCCCGTCGGCGACGATCGATGTCGTCAGCGCCTCGAGTTGACCGCGCGGGACGTAATGGTCGGCGAACCCCATGGCGATGGCGTCGGCTCCGGTGAAGGGCGCGCCGGTCAGGGCGGCGTGCAGGCCCAGGTTGCCGGGTGCCCTCGACAGCAGGAACGTCCCGCCGACGTCGGGGACGAACCCGATGCCGACCTCAGGCATCGCGATCGTCGAGGTCTCGGTCACCACCCGGGTGCTGGCGTGTGCGCTGACGCCGACGCCGCCGCCCATGACGATGCCGTCCATCAAGGCCACGAACGGTTTGGCGAACCGGTCGATCTGGCCGTCGAGCAGGTATTCGTCGCGCCAGAACCGCCGCGCCTCGGTCCCGTCCCCGCGGGCGCTGTGGTAGATCGCCACCACGTCGCCGCCGGCGCATAACCCGCGGTCACCGGCACCGCACAACACCACGGCCCGCACGTCGTCGTCGTGTTCCCACCGGGTGAGCAGGGCCGCCAGCGCGTCCACCATCGGCTGATTCAGGGAATTGATCGCCTTGGGGCGGTTCAGGGTGATCAGGCCGACGCCTCCCTCGACACGGGCCAGAATGTCCTCGGATCCCTCGATCACGCCCCCAGCCTCCCATCGCCGCCCGGTCTCGACGAGCAATCTAGATCGTCACGGGGGAGGCGGTACCCGCGGGTAAGGGTTATGTTTGTCCTTACGAGAGCTTCCAGACCGGGGGAACCCGGGTGGCCCGCTGTTCGTTGATCAGATGTTCGTCGACCAGATGTTCGGAGAACTCGAACACAGTCCATCAGAGAGGAACCGACGGTGCGGCAGTCAAGCAACCCGGTATTTCGTTCGCTGCCCAAGCAGCAGGGCGGATACGCTCAGTTCGGCAACGGCGCGGCGCAGGGGTACGCCCCCTACCAGCAGGCCCCCTACCAGCAGGCCCCCTACCAGCAGGCCGGCAAGGTCTCCCGGCCGCTGACCATCGACGACGTCGTCGCCAAGACCGGCATCACGCTGGCGGTGCTGTCCCTGTCGGCGGTCATCTCCTACTTCGTGGTGAGCTCGAACCTCGCCCTGGCCGGTCCGCTGACCATGATCGGCGCGTTCGGCGGCTTGGCGCTGGTGCTGATCGCCACCTTCGGTCGCAAGCAGGACAACCCGGCGCTTGTCCTCAGCTACGCCGTCCTCGAGGGGATGGTGCTGGGGTCCATTTCGTTCATCTTCGCCAACATGACGGTCTCGCACGCTAATGCCGGTGCGCTGATCTTCGAGGCGGTTTTGGGCACCTTCGGCGTGTTCTTCGGGATGCTCGTGGTCTACAAGACCGGCGCAATCCGCGTGACGCCCAAGCTCACACGCATGGTCGTCGCCGCCCTCTTCGGCGTACTGGCCCTGATGATTGGCAACCTGGTGCTGGGGATGTTCGGTGTCAATGGTGGTACGGGCCTGGGCCTGCGCAGTGGCGGGACCGTGGCGATCATCTTCTCGCTGGTGTGCATCGGGATCGCGGCGTTCAGCTTCCTGATCGACTTCGACTCGGCCGACCAGATGGTGCGTGCCGGAGCACCGGAGAAGGCCGCGTGGGGAATCGCGCTCGGTTTGACCGTGACCCTGGTCTGGCTGTACGTGGAGATCCTGCGCCTGCTCAGCTACTTCCAGAACGATTGATCGTGGCGTTGACTCTGCGGTGACGGCGAGGGTTACTCGAACTTCTCCGCCCCAGCCGCAGAGTCAACGCACAATCAGCTCAACCGTTCGATGATCATCGCCATGCCCTGGCCGCCGCCCACGCACATGGTCTCGAGCCCGAACGTCTTATCGTGGGTCTGCAGGTTGTTGAGCAGCGTGGTGGCGATGCGTGCGCCGGTCATGCCGAACGGGTGACCCAGGGCGATCGCGCCACCGGACACGTTCAGCTTGTCCTCGTCGATGCCCAGTTCGCGGGCCGACCCCAGCACCTGCACCGCGAAGGCCTCGTTGATCTCGAACAGGTCGATGTCGCCGAGTGCCATCCCTGCGCGCGTCAGCGCCCGCTTGGAGGCTTCGATCGGGCCCAGGCCCATGATCTCGGGCGACAGCCCGCTGACGCCGGTGGACACGATGCGCGCCAGCGGTGTCAGGCCCAGTTCCTTGGCTTTCGTGTCGCTGGTGATCACCAGCGCGGCAGCGCCGTCGTTGAGCGGGCAGGCGTTGCCCGCCGTCACCGTGCCGCCTGCGCGGAACACAGGCTTGAGCTGGCTGATCTTGTCGTAGGTGGTGCCCGCACGCGGACCGTCATCGGTGCTCACGGTGCTGCCGTCGGGCAGAGTCACCGGGGTGATCTCGCGTGCGAAGAAGCCGCTCGTGATCGCCTCCTCGGCCCGGTTCTGGCTGCGCACCCCCCAGCGGTCCTGGTCCTCGCGGCTGATTCCGGTCAGCAGGGCCACGTTCTCGGCGGTCTGGCCCATCGCGATGTAGACATCGGGCAGGTTCCCGTCGGCGCGGGGGTCATGCCATTCGTCGGCGCCATTCGCCGCGGCGGCTGCGGAATCCACGCGCTCACGGGCCTCGTTGAACAGTGGGTTCTTGGTGTCGGGCCACGAGTCGGCGCTGCCGTGGGCGAACCGGGACACGGTCTCGACGCCGGCGGAGATGAACGCGTCGCCCTCGCCCGCTTTGATCGCGTGAAACGCCATCCGGGTGGTCTGTAGCGACGACGAGCAATACCGGTTGACGGTGGTGCCGGGCAGGAAGTCGTAGCCGAGTTCGACTGCGACGGCCCGTGCCATGTTGAATCCGGATTCACCACCGGGCTGCCCGCAGCCCAGGATCAGGTCGTCGATCTGGTGCGGGTTGAGCGCGGGCACCTTGTCGAGCGCCGCGCGCACCATCTGCGCGGTCAGGTCGTCCGGCCGCATGCTGACCAGCGATCCCTTCATGGCGCGGCCGATCGGCGAGCGGGCGGTCGAGACGATGACGGCGTCAGGCATGGGTGTTCCCTCCAACCAAGAACAAATGGGTCAGCTCAAAACTAGTCGTCTGCCACCGGTCGGGACCACGACGGGGCACGCACCCCGGGCCGCCACACCCGCGAGATCGCGCCCAGCCTGGTCCGGCGCGGGCCCGGCGCCGGGGCCGCGTCCTGCGGGGCCAGCGCGGCAACGGGACTTCCGTCCTGCGGGCCCCGCGGGTCCTCTTGGCCCTCCAGACCCAGCGAATCGCAGACTGCGGCCAGCAGCGCGTCGGCGGCATGCGCGTAGGCGGCCGCGGAGGGGTGAAAGCCGTCGGCGGAGAACATGGCGTGACCCAACGTCCGGAATTGCCCTTCCATCAGCCGCGCCAGTGGCACCGGCACGCCCCCGGCCGCCCGCACCGATGCGGCCTGCGCGCGGGCCAATTGAGCGCAGCGCTCACGCGCCACGGACCGCAACGGCTGCGGAATGGCGCTGATGAATCCGAGGTCGGGGCACGTCCCGACGATGACGGCAGCGCCGCGATCGCGCAGCCTGCGGACGGCCAGGCCCAGTCGTTGCGCCGATTGGTTGATGCCATTGAGGGCCGTGACATCGTTGGCTCCCAGCATCATCACCGCGATATCCGGCGGGGCGCCGGCCACGAACATCGCGTCCACCTGGCCGCACAGGCCTTTCGAGGTGGCGCCGACGATAGCCTTGGTACTCAACCGAATTCGCTTGCCGGTCCGCTCGGCGAGCCCGCGGGCGACCCGCACGCCGGGCACTTCCTCGGCGTCCTCGCATCCGTACCCGGTGGCCGTCGAGTCGCCGAAGATCATGATGTGCACGTCCACGGGTGTGTCGCGCTGCCACCGTCCCGGCGGGCCACCGCCGCGGGTGTACACGCCGTCGGCGCGCGGCGGGACATCCCAGGACTTCGGAATGACGGTCCGAGCGCGAATCGCCTGACCTGCCAGCAGGTTGCGTGCGCCCAGGACGGCCGTACCCGTCGAGGCGAGCGCACCGGCGGTGGCCAGGGCGATCGTCGACCGACGCGGCACCGAGTTGGTCACGCGATCAGTGTAAATCGCCCGCGGTGTCCGTGCGGCCTCGTTGCGCACAATGCGGTAACGGAATGAATCAGATGTGGCAACGGATCGGATCCGTCGATCGCGGCCCCGACGCCCGCCTGTCACGCTACGTTCATTGGGGTCCATCGGGTTGGAGCGGCTGTCCCACCGCATGCTGTTCCGCACAGGCGTAGGAAGTGTTGAGCATGACTGTTCCGAGCAAGACATTCGGCTCCAGCGGCTCGGCGCGGTCCGGCGCGCGCAGATTCGCGATCAGCGATTGCGCGCCGGTCGAGGTCCTCGAGTCGGGACCCAGCATCGCCGCCCGGGCGGCTTCGCTCGCCTTGCGGGCGACGATTCGCCCCGTTCTGGCCGTCGGCAGCCACCTGCACAGCGTGCCCTGGCCGTGGGGTCTCATCGACTTCGCGGCCCGCGTCGTGCTTCCCGTGTCAGCGACCGTCCGCGAGACGGTGACCCTGCCGAACGCCTCAGCTCAGTTGGTGCGTGCCCCCGGGGTGCTGCCCGCCGACGGCACCCGCCGGGTGATCGTCTACTTCCACGGCGGTGCCTTCCTGACGTGCGGGGCGAACTCGCACGGCAGGCTGGTCGAGGCCCTGTCGAGGTTCGCCGACGCGCCCGTGTTGGTGGTCAACTACCGGCTGCTCCCCAAGCACTCGGTCGGCATGGCCCTCGACGACTGCCACGACGGCTACCGGTGGCTGCGGCTGCACGGTTTTCCCCCCGAGCAGATCGTGCTGGCGGGCGACTCCGCCGGCGGCTACCTGGCCCTCGCCCTGGCGCAGCGCCTCCAGAGGGAGGGGTTCGGCGAGGGGGACATGCCGGCGGCGCTGGTCGCCATCTCGCCGTTGCTGCAGCTGGCAAAGGAATTCAAGCAGGCCCACCCGAACATCAAGACCGATGCGCTGTTCCCCCCGCAGGCCTTCGACGCCCTCGTCGAGTTGGTTGCCGGCGCGGCCAGAAAGAACCCTGTCGACGGCAAGCCGGAAGAGATCTACGAGCCCCTGGACCACATCAGGCCGGGCCTGCCGCGCACGCTGATCCATGTGTCGGGGTCCGAAGTACTGCTGCATGACGCGAGGTTGGCGGCGACCAGGCTGGCGGCCGTCGGCGTGCCGGCCGAGGTCCGGGTGTGGCCCGGCCAGGTGCACGACTTCCAACTCGCGGCCTCCTTGGTGCCGGAGGCGATCCGTTCGTTGCGCCAGATCGGCGACTATATCCGCGAAGCCACCGGCTGACCCCCGGTGCGGCCGCGCGCCGCGCGGGCGTGCCTGCGACGATGAACGCATGCGGATCGCCCAGCACATCAGTGACCTCATCGGCGGAACGCCGCTGGTTCGCCTGAATGCCGTCGTCCCCGAGGGCGCCGGCACCGTGGTGGCCAAGATCGAGTACCTCAACCCCGGCGGCAGCTCGAAGGACCGCATCGCGGTGAAGATGATCGACGCCGCGGAAGCCAGCGGCCAGCTGAAGCCCGGCGGCACCATCGTTGAACCCACCTCCGGCAACACCGGAGTAGGGCTGGCCCTCGTCGCGCAGCGGCGCGGCTACAAGTGCGTGTTCGTCTGTCCGGACAAAGTCAGCGAGGACAAGCGAAACGTGCTGCTCGCCTACGGCGCCGAGGTGGTCGTCTGCCCGACGGCGGTGGCCCCGGAGGACCCGGACAGCTACTACAGCGTGTCCGACCGGCTGGTCGCCGAGATCGAGGGCGCCTGGAAGCCCGACCAGTACGCCAACCCCCAAGGACCGGCCAGCCACTACGCGACCACGGGTCCGGAGGTGTGGGCCGACACCGACGGCCAAGTCACCCACTTCGTCGCCGGCATCGGTACCGGCGGCACCATCACCGGCGCCGGCCGCTACCTCAGGGAGGTGTCCGGCGACAGGCCGGGGGGACGGGTGCGCGTCATCGGCGCCGACCCCGAGGGTTCGGTCTACTCCGGCGGGAGCGGCCGGCCCTACCTCGTCGAGGGCGTCGGCGAGGACTTCTGGCCCGGCGCCTACGACCCGTCCGTGCCCGACCAGATCATCGCCGTCTCCGACGCCGACTCATTTGACATGACCAGGAGGCTGGCCCGCGAAGAGGCGCTGCTGGTCGGCGGGTCGTGCGGCATGGCGATGGTGGCCGCGCTGAAGGTCGCCGAGCAAGCCGGGCCCGACGCGCTGGTCGTGGTCCTGCTGCCCGACGGCGGGCGGGGCTACATGTCGAAAATCTTCAACGACGGCTGGATGTCGTCGTACGGGTTCCTGCGCCGCCGCCTTGACGGGTCGACCGAGCAGGCGACCGTCGGGGATGTGCTGCGACGCAAATCGGGTGAGCTGCCCGATCTGGTGCACACCCATCCCGCCGAGACGGTCCGCGACGCCATCGGCATCCTGCGGGAATACGGGGTGTCCCAGATGCCGGTGGTGGGCGCCGAGCCCCCGGTGATGGCCGGTGAGGTCGCCGGCAGCGTATCCGAGCGGGAACTGCTGTCGGCCGTCTTCGAGGGCCGGGCCCTGCTGGCCGACGCCGTCTCCGAACACATGAGCCCGCCGCTGCCGCTGATCGGCTCGGGCGAGTTGGTCAGCGCCGCGGGCACGGCGTTGCGTGACTGGGACGCGGTGATGGTTGTCGAGGGAGGCAAACCGGTCGGCGTCATCACCCGGCATGACCTGCTGGGGTTCCTGTCCGAAGGCCCCCGTGGGCTGACGCCGCGCCGGGTACCGTGACACCGTCGTGACCGATCAACCGCCGCCCTCGTCCTACCCCCCGCCCCCGCCGCCGCTGCCGGGCGGAGGGTCCTACCCCCCGCCCCCGCCGCCCTCCGGCGGCTACGCCCCGCCCCCGCCGGGGCCCGCGATCCGCGCCCTGCCGAAGCAGTCCTATGCGGCGTGGCACATCCGCGTGCTCGCGTTAGTCATCGACTACCTACCCTTCGTCCTGGTGAACTCCGGCTCGGCATTCGTGCAGGACAGCCAGTTCAGTCAGGCCTGGGTGTCGTTGGCGAACCTGCTGGGGCTGGCCTACCTCGTCTGGAACTACGGCTACCGTCAGGGCACCACCGGGTCGAGCCTGGGCAAGTCGGTGATGAAGATCGCGGTGGTCAGCGAGGTCACCGGCCGGCCCATCGGATTCGGCAGGTCCGTCGTGCGCCAACTCGCCCACGTCGTCGACGCGATCATCCTCGATATCGGCTATCTGTTCCCGCTGTGGGACGCCAAGCGGCAGACGCTGGCGGACAAGATCATGACGACAGTGGTGCTGCCGATCCCGGCGGGCTGATCGCGCGCCGGTCAGTAGGCTGAGCGTCGATGAGCGACGATCGTCACCGTGAGTTCACCGGTCTGGCCACCCGGGCCATCCATGCCGGTTACCGGCCTGACCCGGCGACCGGGGCCGTCAACACCCCGATCTACGCCAGCAGCACGTTCGCCCAGGACGGCGTCGGGCACCTGCGGGGCGGCTTCGAGTACGCGCGCACCGGCAACCCGACCCGAGCGGCGCTGGAGGCATCGCTCGCGGCCGTCGAGGAGGGCGCCCACGCGCGGGCCTTCAGCTCGGGCATGGCCGCCACCGACTGCGCGCTGCGCGCGATGCTGCGCCCGGGCGACCACATGGTGATCCCCACCGACGCCTACGGCGGCACGTTCCGGTTGATCGACAAGGTCTTCACCCAGTGGAACGTCGGGTACACGCCGGTGGCGTTGTCCAACCTGGACGCCGTGCGTGCCGCGATCACCCCCCACACCAGGCTGATCTGGGCGGAGACACCGACCAATCCGCTGCTGTCCATCGCCGACATCTCCGGGCTCGCACAGCTCGCGGCCGGATTCGGCCGGACGCAGTCGGTGAAGGTGTTGGTGGACAACACCTTCGCCTCGCCCGCGCTGCAGCAGCCGTTGTCGTTGGGCGCCGATGTGGTGCTGCATTCGACCACCAAGTACATCGGCGGCCACTCCGACGTGATCGGTGGCGCCCTGGTGACCAACGACCACGAGCTGGACGAGGCGTTCGGTTTCCTGCAGAACGGCGCGGGCGCGGTGCCGGGTCCGTTCGACGCCTACCTGACCATGCGGGGGCTCAAGACCTTGGTGCTGCGGATGGCACGGCACAGCGAAAACGCCATGGCCGTCGCGCAATTCCTCGCCGAGCATGCCGCGGTGAATGCGGTGCTCTATCCGGGGTTACCGAGCCACCCCGGGCATGAGGTCGCCGCGCGGCAGATGCGGGGCTTCGGCGGCATGGTGTCGCTGCGCCTGCGGGGCGGCCGCCCCGCGGCCGAGCGCCTGTGCGCCGGCACACGCGTGTTCATCCTGGCTGAATCGCTGGGTGGGGTCGAGTCGCTGATCGAACTGCCCAGCGCGATGACGCACGCGTCGACGGCCGGGTCGCAATTGGAAGTGCCCGACGACCTGGTGCGGCTGTCCGTCGGCATCGAAGACGTCGCCGACTTGCTGGCTGACCTGGAGCAGGCTCTCTCGTGACTCTCGATCAGCCTCGGGCCCAGGGGCGTCAGGAGTGGTAGGGCTCCGCGCTGACCAGGGTCACCTCGACGGTGTTGCCATTGGGCACCATGTACTTGCGGGTCTCGCCCACTTTGGCGTCGAGCAGGGCGGCGCCCAGCGGTGAGTTCGGCGAATACGCCTCGAGCTTGCCGACGCTGACGGACTCCTGGCGGGTGGCGATCAGGAACGTTTCGGTGTCGGACTTGTCGCCGTTGTAGAAGACCTTGACCACCGAGCCGGGCAATGCGACACCCGACTGCTTGGGGGCCTCGCCGACCTTGGCGCTGCCCAGCAGATCCTGAAGCTGGCGGATGCGCGCCTCCTGTTGGCCCTGCTCGTCGCGTGCGGCGTGGTAGCCGCCGTTCTCGCGCAGGTCGCCTTCCTCGCGGCGGTCGTTGATTTCCGCGGCGATGACCGGACGATTGGCGATCAACTGGTCGAGTTCGGCCTTGAGTAGGTCGTGTGACTCCTGGGTCAGCCAGGTCACTTGGGTGTCCGTCATCTCGTCGTGCTCCTCGTTTTTTGGGTTCCGCGTCTTCGCCTAGGCCTGGCGGGGCCCCCCGTGCGCTATCAATCAGGGTGAGCCCGGGCCGTTAACGCAGATACACGGTCCCAGCCGGAACCGTGCGAAGGCAAATGTTACCACCGGGCAAACGATTGGCGACCTCTGATCTGGTCAGGATGGTCGCAGGTAGCCGGGGACGTCGCTGCCGCAGCCGTAGATGTCGGCCACCGCCGGCGGTTGGAAGGACTTCACGGTCGTCGTCACCTGCACGGTGGCCTCGCGTGCGGGTGGGACCAGAACTTCCCGCCTGCCCGTCTCGGTGCCGTCCGCCGCCTTGACCCGCACGATGCAGTCCACCGGCCGCGAGGGGTCGGATCGCGTCACGCTGATCGTTACCGACGCCGTCTCGTTGTCGATCACCCGGTAGCCGGCCAGCGAACCGGAGACGGTGCTGGTGCCCAACCGGTGATAGCCGATGAACGCGACAGCGAAACCACCCGCCACGGCCAGCGCGGCGAGCCCGACAGCCACACGGCGCCGCGACGCCGGTGACAGCCGCGGACGCCCGTAGCGGTCTGCGGGACGTTCGATGGGGGTTTCGGTCATATGTGGTTGCACGGGGCTGGTTCAACGGGGCTGGTTCCGCCTCGGTGGTGTCAGGACTGGAATTATAGGGTCAGAAGGTCTACCACCAGACCGACGCGACCACCAGACCCACGCGACCACCAGACCGACGCGACCATCAGAACGACAGGGGCCCCGTGAGCGAACTGCGGTTGATGGCCGTGCACGCCCACCCCGACGACGAGTCCAGCAAGGGTGCGGCCACCTTGGCCCGCTACGCGGCCCACGGGCACCGCGTGATGGTGGTGACGTTGACCGGCGGAGAGCGCGGCGACGTCCTCAACCCCGCGATGGACACCCCCGATGTGCGGGAGCGTCTCACCGAGGTCCGCCGTCAGGAGATGGTCAAGGCCGCGGAGATCCTCGGCGTGGAGCATGCCTGGCTCGGGTTCATGGACTCCGGATTACCCCAGGGAGACCCGCCGCCCCCGTTGCCGGAGGACTGCTTCGCGCTGGCGCCGCTGGAGGAGTCAGTCGAGGCCCTGGTGCGGGTGGTGCGCGAGTTTCGTCCGCAGGTGATCACCACCTACGACGAGAACGGCGGCTATCCCCATCCGGACCACATTCGGTGTCACCAGGTGTCGATCGGCGCGTTCGAGGCCGCGGGGGACTATCGGCGCTTTCCGGATGCGGGCGCGCCGTGGACGGTCTCCAAGCTGTACTACAACCACGGCTTCCTGCGGGCGCGGATGCAGTTGATGCACGACGAGGCCGTCAAGCGGGGTGAGGACCCACCGTTCAAGAAGTGGCTCGAGAACTGGGATCCCGAGCACGACCCGTTCGAGTCCCGGGTGACCACGCGGGTGGAGTGTGCGAGGTACTTCAGTCAGCGCGACGATGCGTTGCGCGCGCACGCCACCCAGATCGACCCGAATCACGACTTCTTCGCCGTCCCGATCTCGTCGCAGCAGCGGTTGTGGCCGACCGAGGAGTTCGAGCTTGCCCGCTCCCGGGTTCCGGTCCGACTACCCGAGGACGACTTGTTCGCCGGAATAGAGTGCGGCGGGTGAGTCTTCTCCCCTCCGGGATCGTCGCCGGGATCGTCACCGTCTGGGCGGGTTGGCAGGCTGACAGTGCGCCACGCAACACGGGACCCGATTTCGGCAAGGCCAGCCCCGTCGGGCTGGTGGTCGTCGTGCTGCTGCTGATCGCCACGATGTTGCTGCTGCGATCGATGAATCGTCAGCTCAAGAAGGTGCCCGAGTCGTTCGACCCCGGGCACCCCGAACCAGACCAGGCGGCCGACGAAGGCACCGACGCGGGGAGCGGGCCCCCGGGCACGCCGGGATGAACACGCTCGGGTCGGCCACCAGCCCGTACCTGCGCCAGCACGCCGACAACCCGGTGCACTGGCAGCAGTGGACACCGCGGGCGCTGGCGGACGCGGCCGCACGCGACAAGCCGATCCTGCTCTCTATCGGCTATGCCGCCTGCCACTGGTGTCACGTCATGGCGCACGAGTCGTTCGAGGACGACGAGGTGGCCGCGGTGATGAACGCCGAATTCGTCTGCATCAAGGTCGACCGCGAGGAACGGCCCGACATCGACGCGATCTACATGAACGCCACGGTCGCGCTCACCGGCCACGGCGGTTGGCCGATGACGTGTTTCCTGACGCCGGACGGCCGCCCCTTCTTCTGCGGCACCTACTACCCGAAAGGGCAATTCCTGCAGCTGCTTTCGGCCGTCGCGTCCACCTGGCGCGAGCGCCGCGACGATGTCGAGGAGGCATCGGGCCGCATCGCCGAGGAGTTGGGCTCTATCGCCCGGCGACTGCCCGACAGCGGGCCGGACGTGACGCCGGCGCTGTGCGACCATGCCGCCGCAGCGATCCTGGCTGACGAGGACACCGCCAACGGAGGCTTCGGCGGCGCACCCAAGTTCCCGCCGTCGGCGGCGTTTGAGGCCCTGCTTCGCAACCATGAGCGCACCGGGTCGCCCGCTACGCTGCAGGCCGCGGGTCGCGTCGGCGCGGCGATGGCCCGAGGCGGCATCTACGACCAACTCGCCGGTGGCTTTGCCCGCTACAGCGTCGACAATGCCTGGGTGGTGCCGCATTTCGAGAAGATGCTCTACGACAACGCGCTTCTGTTGCGGGCCTACGCGCACTGGGCGCGGCGCACCGCAGACCCGTTGGCCCGTCGGGTCGCGGCCCAGACCGCGAGGTTCCTCCTCGACGAGCTCGCCGACGGCGGCATGTTCACGTCGTCGCTGGACGCCGACGCCGACGGCCGCGAAGGCTCGACCTACGTCTGGACTCCGCAGCAGCTAGCCGGGGTGCTCGGTGACGACGACGCCCGTTGGGCCGCCGAGGTGTTCGCCGTCACCGGCACGTTCGAGGACGGCGCATCGGTGCTGCAGCTACACGCCGATCCCGATGATGCGCAGCGTCTGGACCGGGTGCGGGCCGCGCTGCTGACCGCCCGCCGCGCCCGGCCCCAGCCCGCGCGTGACGACAAGATCGTCACCTCGTGGAACGGGTTGGCGATCACCGCGCTGGCCGAGGCCAGCGTCGCCCTGGACGATCCCGGATTGCTTGCGGCCGCGCGGCGTTGCGCCGGGAGGCTGCTGGAACTGCACGTAGTCGACGGCCGGCTGCGGCGCGCGAGCCTGGGCGGCGTCGTCGGCGATAGCGCCGCCATCCTGGAGGATCACGCGATGCTGGCAACCGGGCTGCTTGCCCTGCACCAGCTGACCGGCGAACCGGCCTGGCTCGCCTCGGCTTCGGAGTTGCTTGACGTGGCACTGCGGCACTTCGCCGACCCGGATCGGCCCGGCCACTGGTTCGACACCGCCGACGACGCCGAGGCCCTAATGCTGCGGCCCGCCGACCCGCTGGACGGCGCGACTCCGTCCGGGGCGTCGTCGATTACCGAGGCGTTGTTGACGGCGGCGCATCTGGTCGACGGCGAGCGCGCGGAACGGTACCTACAGGCCGCGGTTGAGGCGCTCGCCGTGCATTCGGTGCTGCTGGCGCGGGCCCCGCGGTCGGCCGGCCACTGGTTGGCGGTCGCTGAAGCGGGTGTCCGCGGACCGCTGCAGATCGCGGTCGCCTGCGAACCGTCGCGGTCGGCACTGCTGGCCGAGGCGCGACGGCTGGCGCCCGGCGGGGCGATCGTCGTCGGCGGCGACGCCGACTCGTCGGCGCTGCTGACCGGCAGGGGACGCGTCGGCGCTGCCGACACCGCCTACGTGTGCCGCGGCCGCGTCTGCGACCTGCCGGTGACGCAGGCGGGGGACCTGGCGGCGGCCCTGGCCGTGCCCGGTGAGTAGGCCCGGGACTACTCTTACCCCCCATGGCAGCAGCGGACAGAACGCAGGCGATCACGGACATCGTCACGCGGTACATCGAGCTGGTCGGCGGTGGCGGCGCCGACGACATCGCGGCGCTCTATGCCGACGACGCCACCGTGGAGGACCCGGTCGGCGGCGAGGTGCACATCGGTCGTCAGGCGATCCACGGGTTCTACTCGGCGGTGGAGACCACGCAGCGCGAGTGCGAACTGGTGACGCTGCGGGTGTGCGGCGACGAGGCGGCCTTCCAGTTCCGGCTGACCATCGCCGCGGGCGAACACCGGATGGTGATCGAGCCGATCGACGTCATGGCCTTCGACGAGCGCGGCAAGATCACCGCGATGAAGGCCTACTGGTCGCCGGCCGACGTCACCCGGCTCTAGGTCAGCCGACGTAGAAGACCGCGAACCACATGGCGATGTAGTGCAGAATCGCGGCCACCGCAGTGCAGGCGTGGAAGACCTCGTGGTAGCCGAACGTGGTAGGCCAGGGGTCGGGCCAGCGCAGCGCGTAGAACACGCCGCCGATGCTGTAGAACACGCCGCCGACGGCCAGCAGAACCATCGCCGCCACGCCCGCCGAATGCAGGATCGTGGGGGCGAACCAGAGTGCCACCCAGCCCAGCAGCAGATAGAGCGGCACGCCCAGCCATCGCGGCGCCGACGGCCAGCACACCTTGAGCGCAATACCCGCCAGCGCACCTCCCCACACGATCCACAGCACCAGCGCCCCGGTCTCGTGCGGCATCGCCAGGCACGCGAACGGCGTGTAGCTGCCGGCGATGAACACGAAGATCATCGAATGGTCGAGGCGTTTCATGCCCTTGCGGGCGGCCTCCGACTCCCAGTGAACCCGGTGATAGGTGGCACTGACGGCAAACATCGCCACCGTGGACGCGGCGTAGACCAGGGTCGAGTGCCCGGCTCGGGGCGACGCGGCCGCCCACGACACCGACACCAGGACCGTGCCGGTGATGACGGCCAGCCACGCGGAGTAGACGTGGATCCAGCCGCGCAGCCGCGGTTTGGCCGGAACATGGGCAGCGCCGTCGGTGGCCGCGCCGATCTGGCTGATCATGTCGTTGGTCGCCTCGTCGTGCAGGTCGGGTATGGCAGAACTAGGGGTTGGCAGAGCTTTTTCATGACATTACCGGCTCATCATCGCGGCTGGAGCACCTCGCCGCGCGCAGTAGGGTGACTGATTGTGGAGATTATTCCGCCTCGGCTCAAGGAGCCGCTGTACCGGGTTTATGAGCTGCGGCTCAAGCAGGAACTCGCCTCGTCGAAAGCGCACCTGCCGCGCCACATCGCGGTCCTGTGCGACGGCAACAGGCGGTGGGCGCGCAACGCCGGCTACGACGACGTCAGTTACGGCTACCGGATGGGCGCGGCCAAGATCGCCGAGATGCTGCGCTGGTGCCAGGACGCCGGCATCGAGATGGCGACGGTCTACCTGCTGTCGACCGAGAACCTGCAGCGCAATCCCGGCGAGTTGGCCGGGCTGATCGAGATCATCACCGAGGTTGTGGAGGAGATCTGCGCGCCGGCCAACCGCTGGAGTGTGCGCACCGTCGGCGACCTCGCGCTGCTCGGCGACGAACCGGCCCGCCGGCTGCGGGGCGCGGTGGACTCGACGCCGAGCGTCGCACCGTTCCATGTCAACGTCGCGGTCGGCTACGGCGGGCGGCGCGAGATCGTCGACGCGGTGCGCGCACTGCTGGGCAAGGAGCTCGCCAACGGCGCGACCGCCGAGGAGCTCATCGACGCTGTCTCCGTCGACGGGATCTCCGAAAACCTTTACACCTACGGGCAGCCCGATCCGGACCTGGTGATCCGCACCTCGGGGGAGCAACGCCTCTCCGGCTTCCTGTTGTGGCAGAGCGCGTACTCCGAGATGTGGTTCACCGAAGCGCACTGGCCCGAGTTCCGGCGCGTCGATTTCCTTCGTGCGTTGCGTGACTACAGCCGGCGGCACCGCAGATACGGCACGTAGGCCGGCCGTCTCGCCGCCGCGGGCACCTGCGTGTTGGCGGTCACCAGCTCAGTCGATTTCTCCGATGGCTCGGACATGCTGGGTGACGCTCCCAGCAGCCATCTCGTGAGCCAGCGCAGGGTCGCCGTACTCGAGCGGCCGGCTGACAAAAATCGTTCCCAAGCCCAGTGAGTCGGCCGCCTCGAGGTCGTAGGGATGGCTGGCAACCATCGCAGCCTCCTGCGGGCGCACTCCCAGGTAGGCCAGTGCGCGCTGGTACACGCGCGGATCGGGCTTGAACGCTCCGAACATTTCCGCGGTGAAGATTGCATCCATGCCGATACCGAGCCCTTTGAACAACGCGATTGCGGTGCTCATATCGGTGTTTGACAGCGCGGCCGTGATCGCTTGCTCACGCACACGGGCCATTCCGGCCCGGACGTCGGGCCACGGTTCGAGGCGCTGCCAACTGACTGCGACGGCTTCCGCGGCGGCGTGGTCCGGCGCGGGCAGCCCGTAGCCTGCGCAGACGTCGCTGAATCCGGCGTGATACTCGGCCCGCACCGGCCGCCACGTGTCCTCGCGTTGCGGGATGCTTCGGACCCTCTGAAAATAGTTCTCCCGCCAGTTGCGAGTGAACTCGCCGGCATCGACCTCCGTGATCCCGCGTGCGCTCAAGTAGTGGCCGACCGCGGTGCTGACAGGGCTGAAGAAGTCCAGGAGGGTCCCCTGGACGTCGAAAAGGTAGGCCCGGAACCGCACGATGAGAACCTAGCGCGGCCGCGTGATCGATCTCATGAGACGGCTCCGCTAAAGCTTGCGCAGCCGCAGTCGGTTGATGGAGTGGTCGGCGTCCTTGCGCAGCACCAGGGTGGCGCGGGGGCGAGTCGGCAGGATGTTCTCCACCAGGTTCGGCCGGTTGATCGACCGCCAGATCTCGCTCGCGGCGGCCACGGCCTTGGTGTCGTTGAAGGCCGAGTAGTGGTGGAAGTGGGATTCGGGATCGGCGAACGCCGTGCCGCGCAGCGACAGGAACCGGGAGATGTACCACCTCTCGATGTCCTCGATCCGTGCATCGACGTACAGCGAGAAGTCGAACAGGTCCGACACCATCAGGGTGGCGCCTGTCTGCAAGACGTTGAGGCCCTCCAGGATCAAGATGTCGGGATGGCGGACGACGTGCTTGGCGCCCGGGATGATGTCGTACTTCAGGTGCGAGTACACAGGAGCGCACGCGGAGTCGGAACCGGATTTGACCGAGGTCACGAACCGGAGCAGCGCCCGGCGGTTGTAGCTTTCGGGGAAACCTTTGCGGTGCATGATGTTGCGCCGGTAGAGCTCGGCGTTCGGGTGCAGGAAGCCGTCAGTGGTCACCAGATCGACACGCGGGTGGTGATCCCAGCGCGCCAACAGCGCCTGCAGCACGCGGGCGGTGGTCGACTTGCCGACCGCCACACTGCCGGCCACGCCGATGACGAAGGGCACCGGCCGGTTCGGGTTCTGCCGGGGCTCGCCGAGGAACTCCGCGGTGGCGGCGAACAATCCCTGGCGGGCCGCGACCTGGAGATGGATGAGCCGGGCCAGCGGCAGGTACACCTCTTCGACTTCCAGCAGGTCGATCTGCTCGCCGAGGCCACGAAGGCCGACCAGCTCCCCCTCGGTGAGGGCCAGGGGCGTCGACATGCGCAGCCCGCGCCACTGCGCTCTGTCGAACTCCACGTATGGGCTCGGCTCGCTCGGCCGCGGCATGGTGTCAGTGTGGCAGGAGCGGGCGCGCGTCGCGTCGTTGGGCTGGCGAAGCCGTCGGTCGATACACTCGCTCCCATGACCGTCGCGCCCCGCACCCACGCTTCCGTAATGTCTGCACCCCTGGCCGAGGTCGACCCGGATATCGCCGACCTGTTGGGCAAAGAGCTCAGCCGGCAACGGGACACCCTGGAGATGATCGCCTCAGAGAATTTCGCACCGCGTTCGGTGCTGCAGGCCCAAGGCAGCGTGTTGACCAACAAGTACGCCGAGGGGCTTCCGGGCCGGCGCTACTCCGGCGGCTGCGAGCACGTCGACGTGGTGGAAAATATCGCCCGAGACAGGGCGAAGGAGCTGTTCGGCGCCGAATTCGCCAACGTTCAGCCGCATTCGGGCGCCCAAGCCAACGAGGCGGTGCTGCAGGCGTTGCTGACTCCGGGGGAACGGATGCTGGGGCTCGACCTCGCCAACGGCGGTCACCTCACGCACGGCATGAAGCTCAATTTCTCCGGGTTGTTGTACGACTGCGGCTTCTACGGGGTGGACCCGACGACGCACCTGATCGACATGGACGCCGTGCGCGCCAAGGCCCTCGAGTTCCGCCCGCAGGTGATCGTTGCCGGCTGGTCGTCCTACCCGCGGGTACTCGACTTCGCGGCCTTCCGGTCTATCGCCGACGAGGTCGGCGCCAAGCTGTGGGTGGACATGGCGCACTTCGCAGGACTGGTTGCCGCAGAACTGCACCCGTCGCCGGTGCCGCACGCGGACGTGGTGACGACCACCGTCCACAAGACCCTGTGCGGCCCCCGTTCCGGACTGATCATCGGCAAGCGGGAGTACGCCAAGGCGATCAACTCGGCGGTGTTCCCGGGCCAGCAGGGCGGGCCGCTCATGCACGTGATCGCCGGCAAGGCGGTCGCGTTCAAGATCGCCACCACGCCTGAATTCGCCGAGCGTCAGCGCCGCACGGTGTCTGGGGCCCGCATCATCGCCGACCGACTGCTGGCCGCTGACGTCGCCGGGGCGGGTGTGTCGGTGGTCACCGGCGGCACCGACGTCCATCTGGTGCTGGTCGACCTGCGGGATTCGTCGCTGGACGGGCAGGTCGCCGAGGATCTCCTGCACGAGATCGGCATCACGGTCAACCGCAACGCCGTCCCCAACGACCCGCGGCCGCCGATGGTGACGTCGGGCCTGCGGGTGGGGACGTCCGCGCTCGCGACGCGCGGCTTCGGGGACGCCGAATTCATCGAGGTCGCCGACATCATCGCGACGGCGCTGGCCGGCGGCTCCGATCTGGACATGCCGGCACTGCACGACCGGGTGGTACGCCTGGCCAGGGAGTTCCCCCTCTACGAGGGCCTGGAGGACTGGACGCTGGTCGACCGATAGGCCGGTGCGCGTGACCCGCGAATTACTCAAACATGGCTCAAACATGACTCAAACATGACTCAAACATGACTCAAACATGACAAAGGTCACCATTGCCGGCCCGACACGGGCCGAAGATTCCACGAACCTGTGTATGCGGGTTACAGTTATCTCATGGCACAGAAACCTGTCGCTAACGCGCTGACTCTGGAACTCGAGCCGGTCGTCGAAGTCAACCTGGCGCGCCACCTCGACACGGAGGACGTCTGGTTCGCCCACGACTACGTCCCGTTCGAGAGGGGCGAGAACTTCGCCTTCCTCGGCGGACGTGACTGGGACCCGTCCCAGGCGACGCTGCCCAGGACCGTCACCGACGCGTGCGAGATCCTGTTGCTGCTCAAGGACAATCTCGCCGGTCACCACCGGGAGCTCGTCGAGCACTTCATCCTCGAGGACTGGTGGGGTCGATGGCTGGGCCGATGGACCGCGGAGGAGCACCTGCACGCCATTGCCTTGCGGGAGTACCTGGTGGTCACCCGCGAGATCGACCCGACTGCCAACGAGGATGCGCGGCTCGAATACGTCATGAAGGGCTACCGCGCCGACCAGTACAGCCAGATTGACACGCTGGTGCACGTGGCACTCAGCGAGCGCGCGTACGCGGTGTACTGCCGCAACCTGGCCGCTCAGATCGAGGAGCCCGTTCTCGCCGGGCTTGTCGATCGGATCGCCCGCGACGAGGCCCGCCACGAGCAGTTCTTTGCCAACCTCGTTGCGCACTGCCTGGACTGCGCCCGCGACGAGACGATTGCGGCGATCGTTGGCCGGGCGGCCGAGTTGCAGGTGCCGGGAGCCGACATCGACTCCTATCGCGACAAGGTCAACAATGTCGCCCAGGCGGGCGTTTTCGGGCCGGAACAGTTGCGGCGGGCGATCTCCGACCGCATCACCGCGTGGGGCCTGGCCGACGAACCCGCGATGAAGCAGTTCGTCTCCGACTGAGCGAACCGCCGACTCGGCGCGCCTGCCCGGCAGGCGGCCGGCCGTCGGAGTAGCGTCAGGGGCGATGGTCAGCGACATGCTCAGCTGCCAGGGCGGCACCTTCCGTCACGACTACGGCAGGACCGGCCCCGGTCCTGATGCCGCGATTCCCGCCGAGATGTCCGTGCGGGTCCGCGCGGACTCACCCCGCTCGAGGAGCAGAGCCACGTGACCGAAATCCGCACCTATGTGATCGACACGTCCGTGCTGTTGTCCGACCCGTGGGCGTGTAGTCGCTTCGCAGAACACGAGGTGGTGCTTCCACTGGTGGTGATCAGCGAACTCGAGGCCAAGCGGCACCATCACGAGTTGGGGTGGTTCGCCCGCCAGGCCCTGCGTCTGCTCGACGATCTTCGACTGGAGCACGGGCGGCTGGATCAACCGATCGCCATTGGTGACCGGGGCGGAACACTGCACGTCGAACTCAACCACACGGATACGTCGGTGCTTCCTGCCGGCTTCCGCACCGACAGCAACGACTCACGCATCCTGAGCTGCGCCGCCAACCTCGCCGCCGAGGGCAAGCGGGTCACCCTGGTGAGCAAGGACATTCCGCTGAGGGTCAAGGCCGCCGCAGTCGGCCTGCCCGCCGATGAATACCACGCGCAGGACGTCGTGGTCTCGGGCTGGTCGGGGATGCACGAGATCGAGACGGCGACCGACGATATTGACACGCTCTTCGCCGATGGCGAGATCGACCTGGCCGAGGCGCGGGACCTGCCCTGCCACACAGGTATCCGGTTGCTGGGCGGTACTTCTCACGCTCTCGGCCGGGTCACTGCCGCCAAGCGTGTCCAGCTGGTTCGCGGTGACCGTGAGGTGTTCGGCCTGCGCGGTCGCTCCGCCGAACAGCGGGTGGCGCTCGATCTGCTACAGGACGAGTCGGTGGGCATCGTGTCCCTGGGCGGCAAAGCCGGCACCGGCAAATCCGCGCTGGCCCTGTGCGCCGGTCTTGAGGCGGTGCTGGAACGGCGAACGCAACGCAAGGTGGTGGTTTTCCGGCCGCTCTACGCCGTGGGCGGCCAGGAACTGGGCTACCTGCCCGGCAGCGAGAGCGAAAAGATGGGGCCGTGGGCTCAGGCGGTGTTCGACACCCTCGAGGGTTTGGCCAGCCCTGCCGTGCTGGACGAGGTGCTGTCCCGTGGCATGCTCGAAGTGCTGCCGCTGACCCATATCCGGGGTCGCTCGCTGCACGACTCCTTCGTGATCGTCGATGAGGCGCAGTCCCTGGAGCGCAACGTCCTGCTGACGGTGTTGTCCCGGCTGGGCACCGGTTCGCGGGTGGTGCTGACCCATGACATCGCCCAGCGGGACAACCTGCGGGTCGGCCGCCACGACGGGGTCGCGGCGGTGATCGAGAAGCTCAAGGGGCACCCGCTCTTCGCGCACATCACCCTGCTGCGCAGCGAGCGCTCGCCGATTGCCGCCCTGGTCACCGAAATGCTCGAGGAGATCGCCGGACCGAACTGACGTGCGGGTATGCCAGGTAGGCTGCGGGCGTGCGGAAACGTGCCGACAGTCAGGCCTGGCGCTACTGGCGCACCGTCATCGGTGTCATTGCGGCCGCCGCGGTGCTGGTGATCGGAGGCCTGACGGGCCACGTCACCCGGGCAGACGATGTCAGCTGTGCAACGGTCAAGTGCGTTGCGCTGACCTTCGACGACGGGCCGACTCCGTTCGACGACCGGCTGCTGCAGATCCTCAAGGACAACGACGCCAAGGCCACTTTCTTCCTGATCGGCAACAAGGCGGCGGCCAACCCGGCGGGGGCCGCGCGGATCGCCGAGGCCGGAATGGAGATCGGCAACCACACCTGGGAACACCCCAACATGACGACGATCCCCGTCGAGGACATCGCCGGTCAATTCTCCAAGGCCAATGACGCGATCTCCTCCGCTACCGGTCTGACCCCGAAGCTCTATCGCCCCGCGGGCGGGCTATCCGACGGCGCCGTCCGCCAGGCTGCTGCCCGCGTGGGCCTGGCCGAAATCCTCTGGGATGTGATCCCGTTCGACTGGGTGAATGACTCGAACACCGGTGCTACGCGCTCCATGCTGATGACCTACGTCAAGCCGGGCTCGGTGGTGCTGTTCCATGACACGTATTCGAGCACCGTCGACCTGGTGTACCAATTCATTCCCGTGCTCAGGGCCAACGGCTACCGTTTGGTGACGGTCAGCGAACTACTGGGGCCGCGAGCGCCCGGCAGCAGTTACGGCGGCCGCGAGAACGGGCCGCCCGTCAACGGCCTTCACGACATCCCGGCAGCCGAGATCCCCGCACTGCCCAATACTCCCTCCCCGCAACCGATGCCGAACTTCCCGATCACCGACATTGCGGGCCAGAACTCAGGTGGACCCAACAACGGCGCCTGAGCGTCAGCTTTTGACCTTCAGCGCCGCGATCACGCGGCCGATGATGGCCGCCGATGCTGCATCGCCGATCGGGGTTGCGCTCATGAAGACCGTGACCGGTTTGGTGTCGACCACGATGATGGTGACCGAATCGCCCTTCACGTTGCGGGACGGATCGCCGATCGTGACGTCGGCGTCCACCCGGGCGGCCTTAACCCCGTCGACCGTGGGCGACGACGTTTTGACGGGACCCTGCGTGGGCATCGAACTCACGTAGCCCGGGCCGGCGACCACGCACTCCAACAGCTTCGACGCCTGCGCACCGACGTCCATGCTGCTGGCGAAGTTGGTGATCGCCACCTCGGCTTGCATCATCCATTGATTGGCGCCGGGAACCTCCTGAGCGACGCCCACCGCCTCGACGAGGTTGGGGGTCTGATCGTCGGAGTAGGCGGACCATCCGGGTGCCGCGCCGGCCGGGAACGATAGCTTCCCGGCCCGGATGGTGTCGCCGGTGGGCTTGTCCCCGCCGGAGCCGTTAGCGGTGCAACCGGTCGCGTCCTGCCCGGCAGTGCCCGGCTGCGTCGCGTGGGCGCTTGTCGTCGGCTGCACGGTCGGGGCCGTGGCCGTGGTCGCCTTATGTCCACGGCCAAGCCCGACTACCAGCAGGGCGACCAGCGCGATGACGCCCAGCACTGCGGCGCCGAGGATGATCCACGGCAGCTTCGAGCGGGGTCCAGTCGGTGGTGGCGGCCCGGGCGGGTACGGCCCGCCCGGCCAGCCGGCGGGCGGGTACGGCGGCCCCGGCGGCGGATACCCCGGCGGCGGATACCCCTGCCCGGCGGGTGGATAGTGCGGCGGGTACCCGCCGTAGGGCTGCGCACCGGGCTGGCCGGGGTACTCGCCGCCCGGCGGCGGGTAGGGGTACGACCCACCCTGGGGCTGGCTACCCTCATACGGACCCGGCCCATACGGACCCTGCCCATAGGGACCCGGCCCATACGGACCCTGCCCATAGGGACCCGGCCCATACGGACCCTGCCCATACGGACCCTGCCCATAGGGATTCGACTCGTGGGGATCCTCGGGGGGGATCGTCATCGGCGCACGTCTCTCATTCCCATCATCTCGTTATCAGCGCTTCGCGTCTTTCGGTGTCACTTTCGCCATCGCCAGGACGTCCAGCCGGCGGTCGAGTTCTTCGATAGACAATTTCTCGCCGATCAGCCCCCGGTCGATGACGGTCTGGCGAATCGTCTTGCGCTCCTTGAGGGCCTGCTTGGCCACGGCGGCAGCCTCCTCGTACCCGATCGCCGAGTTCAACGGCGTCACGATCGACGGCGACGACTCGGCCAGCTCGCGCAGGTGTTCGACGTTGGCAACCAGACCGACGATGCAGCGCTGGGCGAACAGCGCTGACACGTTGGTCAGCAAGGTGAACGACTCGAGGAGGTTGCGGGCCATCATCGGGATGTAGACGTTGAGCTCGAAAGCGCCGCTCGCGCCGCCCCAGGCCACCGCGGCGTCGTTACCGATCACCTGCGCCGCAACTTGCGTGACGGCCTCGGGGATAACGGGATTGACCTTGCCCGGCATGATGGAGCTGCCCGGCTGCAGGTCCGGCAGCCGGATCTCGCCCAGGCCGGTCAGCGGCCCCGAACCCATCCAGCGGATGTCGTTGGCGATCTTGGTCAACGACACCGCGATGGTCCGCAACGCGCCGGACGCCTCGACGAGCCCGTCGCGTGCCGCTTGGGCCTCGAACGAGTTGGCTGCCGTGCGAAGCTCATTCAGCCCGGTGGAGGTGATCAGCGTCTCGACGACCTTCGCGCCGAAGCCGTCGGGAGCGTTGAGGCCGGTTCCCACGGCGGTGCCGCCGATCGCCAGCTCGCCGAGCCGCGGGAGTGTGGCCCGCACCCGCTCGATTCCCGCCTCGATCTGCCGTGCATAGCCGCTGAACTCCTGACCGAGCGTCACCGGGACGGCGTCCATCAGGTGGGTACGGCCGGACTTGACCACCGAGTGCCACTCGCCGGCCTTGGCCGCGAGCGCCTCGTGCAGCACCTCGAGCGCCGGAATGAGGTGGCGAACGGCGGCCTCGGTGGCTGCGATGTGGGTGGCGGTCGGGAATGTGTCATTGGATGACTGCGACATGTTCACGTCGTCGTTGGGATGCACCGTGACACCGTGGGCCGCCGCGATACTCGCGATCACCTCGTTGGCGTTCATGTTGGAGCTGGTGCCCGAGCCGGTCTGGAACACGTCGATGGGGAACTGGTCGTCGTGCCCGCCCTCGGCGATCTCGGCCGCGGCCGCGATGATCGCGTCGGCCTTCTCCGGTGCCAGGAGGCCCAGGTCCTTGTTCACCTGGGCGCAGGCGCCCTTGAGCAGCCCCAGCGCGCGGATCTGCGCACGCTCCAGGCCCCGGCCCGAGATCGGGAAGTTCTCCACCGCACGCTGAGTTTGCGCGCGCCACAACGCTTTCGCGGGCACACGCACCTCGCCCATGGTGTCGTGCTCGATGCGGTACTCGGGACCGGTGGCGCGATCAGCCATGAGAGGGACTCCTCGCTGGTGTTAGGACTGGTCTGGAGGTCAGGGCAGGGGATAGGCGGCGGTGCTGTTGCCGGTGAAGTCGACCGCGGAGTACTCGTTGAGCTTCGAGAGCCGGTGGTAGGACTCGATCATCCGGACGGTGCCCGACTTCGACCGCATCACGATCGACTGGGTGGTGCAGCCGCCAGGGTAGTACTGAACGCCCTTGAGGAGGTCGCCGTTGGTGACCCCGGTGGCGCAGAAGAAGACGTTCTCCCCGGACACCAGGTCCGTGGTGGTGAGTACCTGGTCCAGGTCGTAGCCGGCGTCGATGGCCTTCTGGCGTTCGGCATCGTCCTTCGGCGTGAGTTGTGCCTGGATGGCACCGCCCATGCAGCGGATCGCCGCGGCGGCGATGATCCCTTCCGGGGTGCCCCCGATCCCGGCCAGCATGTCGGTGCCAGACAGGTACCGGCACGCCGAGATCGCGCCGGCGACGTCGCCGTCGGTGATCAGCCGAATGCGGGCCCCCGTCGCCCGGACATCCTCGATCAGCCGGGCGTGCCGTGGCCGGTCCAGGATGCAGACGGTCATGTCGCGTACGGACAGGTGCTTGACCGCAGCGACCGCCCGGATGTTCTCGGCGATTGGAGCGGTGATATCCAGCACGTCCGCCGCGTCGGGTCCGACGGCGATCTTGTTCATGTAATAGACCGCGGACGGGTCGAACATCGCGCCGCGCTCGGCGACCGCCAGCACCGAGATCGCGTTGGGCATACCCTTACTCATCAACGATGTGCCGTCGATCGGGTCGACCGCGAAGTCGCATTCCGGGCCGTCGCCGTTACCGACATCTTCGCCGTTGTACAGCATCGGGGCGTTGTCCTTCTCGCCCTCGCCGATCACCACGACGCCGCGCATCGACACGGTGTTCACCAGTTTCCGCATTGCGTCGACGGCCGCTCCGTCGCCGCCCTCTTTGTCCCCGCGGCCCACCCAGCGGCCCGCGGCCATGGCGCCGGCCTCGGTGACCCGCACCAGGTCCAGGGCCAGGTTGCGGTCCGGAGGCTCGCCCCGCAACCGCTCGGCACCCGAGCCCTCGGTTGTCATGGTTGACGGCCCCTGGTTCTCATGGTTGAAAAGTGTCCCAGAAACGAATCGGTCAGCCGGAACTGGGATACTCGAGGCGTGACCGAGCAGCCGCAGCCGATCCCCAGCTCGGACGCCCGAGCGGGTGACGAGCCCGTGCCCGGGCCGAGGCCGGCCAAGCCGAGGCTGTTGCAGGACGGCCGCGACATGTTCTGGTCGCTGATGCCGTTGGTGCTCGCGTGCATCCTGCTGGCGGGCCTGGTCGGGATGTGTTCCTTCCAGACCGGCAGCTCCAAGCAGGGCCCTGTTCCGTCCTACGACGCGGCGGGCGCCCTGCGTGCCGACGCCCAGACGCTCGGCTTCCCCATCCGGTTGCCGCACCTGCCCGCAGGCTGGCGGCCCAATTCCGGGGGTCGCGGGGGGATCGAGGCCGGGCGACCCGACCCCGCCGACCCCGCCAAGGGCCGGCGCGTGCACGCGGTCACCTCCACGGTGGGATACATCAGCCCCGCCGGGATGTACCTGAGCCTGACCCAGAGCAACGCCGACGAGGAGAAGCTGGTCGGTTCGATCCATTCCTCGGCGGTCCCGACCGGGGCGGTCGACGTCTCCGGCACCACCTGGGTCGTCTACCGCGGGGCCGGAGACCGCGGCGCGGCCGCCGAGCCGATCTGGACGACCAGCCTGGCCGGGCCGACCGGCACCGCCACGCTCGCGATCACCGGCTCGGGCAGCACCGACGAGTTCCGTACTCTGGCATCGGCGACGCAATCGCAGCCGCCCCTGCCCGCGCATTGACTGACGCACCCCGAAGAGCACACGCACCCCGAAGAGCACAGGCACCCCGAGGAGGACTCAGCGTGACCGCACCGCAAGCAGACCTGTCCGGATGGTCGGTGGCGCCGTTCACCGGTGGCGGCTACACCCACGACGTCTACCGGAAGGGCAGCGGCCCCGGCGTGGTGCTGATCCCCGAGATACCCGGTATCCATCCCGGCGTGCTCGCCCTCGGTAACCACCTGGTGGACAACGGCTTCACCGTCGCGATGCCCTCGCTGTTCGGGCAGCCCGGCAGACCGAAGACAATCGGCTACATCGCCACGTCGATCACCCGGGCGTGCGTGGCGCGGGAGTTCGCGGCGTTCGCGACCAACCGGCAGCGCCCGGTGACGGCGTTCCTACGGGCGCTTGCCCGCGACCTCAACGCGTCGACTCCCGGCAAGGGTGTCGGGGTGATCGGCCAGTGCTTCACGGGCGGTTTCGCGCTGGCCGCCGCGGTCGACGACAGCGTGCTCGCACCCGTGCTCAGTCAGCCGTCGGTGCCGTTGCCCCTGGGCGCCGCGCGGCGCAGCGACCCCGGGCTGAGCCAGGCTGAGCTCACCACGGTCGCGCAACGGTGCGCCACCGACGGCCTGAGCGCCATGGGGCTTCGGTTCAGCGAGGACAAGACGGCGCCGGGCGAACGGTTCGCGACGCTCAAGCAGCGACTCGGTGACGCGTTCGAGGTCATCGAGATCGACTCCGGTCCCGGCAACGCGGGCGGCTTCGGCAGGATGGCGCATTCGGTGCTGACCGACGAGGTCCGGGAGGTCGACGGCCAGCAGGCCTACGAGGCCCGCACACGGGTGGTCGAGTTCCTCGCCCGGCAGCTCACGTAGACGAACAACCGGCAGAGAAACTGTGGGACTCATGGCGACCGACGATCTGGTGGTTGACACCACGCACGGCCCCGTTCGGGGCGGCTCAGTCGGGGGTGGCGCAGCGGGGACCACGGTCAGGGTCTGGAAAGGCATCCGCTACGCCGCGCAGCCCGTCGGGGGCCTGCGGTTCCGCGCGCCTGCGCCGCCGCCGCGGTGGACCGAGGTCGCCGACGCCACCCGCTTCGGCCCGGCCTGCCCGCAACCACTCTTCCCCAACACGCCGCTGGACCTGGGCGCGGCGCAGGGCGACGACTGCCTGCGGCTGAACGTGTGGGCCCCACCGGGCACCGAATGCGGCACCGGGAAACCGGTGATGGTCTGGCTGCACGGGGGCGCCTACGTCCTGGGATCCGGCAGCCAGGCCCTCTACGACGGGCGCCGATTGGCGTCGAGCGGCGACGTCGTCGTCGTGACGGTCAACTACCGGGTGGGGGCGCTCGGGTTTCTGGACCTGTCGTCGTTCAGCACGTCGCGCCGGCAGTTCGATTCGAACGTGGGCCTGCGCGACGTGCTGGCGGCCCTGGGCTGGGTACGCGACAACATCGCGGCGTTCGGGGGAGATCCCCGCAGAGTCACCCTGTTCGGCGAATCCGCCGGAGCAGGGATCGTGACGACCCTGCTCGCCAGCGCGGCGGCCGAGGGCCTGTTCGCCCGCGCAATCGCCCAGAGCTCGCCGGCCACGTCGGTATACGACCGGGGCAGGGCCGTGCGCGTCACCGAGACGATCCTGGAGCGGCTCGATGTCGACGCGGACCGGTTGCCGGACGTGCCCACCGCGGTACTCCTCGCCGCGTCCCAGGAAGTCTTCGACGAAGTGCCGGTGCGCAATCCCGGCACTCTGGCGTTCGTGCCGATCGTCGACGGCGACCTGCTGGATGACTACCCGGTGAAGAGGGCGCAGGAGGGTCGTTCGCTGGCGGTTCCGTTGATCATCGGTACCAACCGGCACGAGGCCGCGCTCTTCCGGTTGATGCGGTCGCGGCTGATGCCGATCACGCCGCGCGCGATCACGTCGATGTTCGACGAGATCGCAGCCGAGCAACCCGATCTGCAATTACCAACCGCGGAACAGATCGGGTCGGCGTATTCGGGGGTGCCGCGCCGGGCGAGAAGTTTGAACATCGCCACCGATGTCGGATTCCGGATGCCCACGGTGTGGCTGGCCGAGGGCCACTGCCACGTGGCGCCGGTGTACCTCTACCGGTTCGACTACGCGACGCCCCTGCTGAAGTTGCTGTTGGTCAACGCCGCCCATGCCACCGAATTGCCGTACGTCTGGGGCAATCTCGGCGGGCCGAAGGACCCGACCCTCAAGCTCGGCGGCGCCAAGACCGCCAGGGGTGTGTCCAAGCGGATGCGGACGAGGTGGGTCAACTTCGCGGCGGCGGGCGACCCGTCCGGCGGGCCGGGCGAACCGGAATGGGCGCCCTACGGGCCCGCCGAGCGCGCCTGCCTGCTCATCGACAAGCGCGACCGTGTCGAGCACGACATCGACGTGCACATCCGTGCCGCCTGGGGCAGCGAGATGGTGGGCTTCCGGTAGGTCGGGTCCGCCGAGATCCGTTGGAGCTCAGGCCTCATCGGGGTCATCCACCGACAGCGCGTCCTCGATCCGTTTGCGGGCACCGGCGAGGTATTCCTCGCACCGTTTCGCGAGCGCTTCGCCCCGCTCCCACAGCGTCAGCGACGCATCGAGGTCGAGTCCGCCCTGTTCCAGCAGCCTGACGACCTCCATCAGTTCGTCCCGGCAGGCCTCGTAGCTGTTGTCCGGGCTGTCTGCGCTCTTCTTGTTAAGCGCCATCGGTCGGTCCTTCGCTCACGGCAGCCAGCGCACCGTCGGCCACCCGCACCCGCAGGCGCGTGCCCGCCGGTGCGTCGCCGACCGATCGCAGCACCGCGGCCGCGGTCTGCACGATGGCGTACCCGCGCGCCAGGGTGGCCGCCGGGCCCAGGGTCGCCAGCCGGGCACTCAGGTGACCGATCCGGTCGCCCTCGGTCGCGACCCGGCGCGTGATGTCGCGGCGCACCGCCGAACGCGCCTGGCGAATCTCGTCGTCGCGCTCGGCGAGGGCCCGGTGGGGCTCTGCCAGCACGGGACGACTCCGCAACTGCGCCAGCGCCCGCTGCTCGCGGCCCACCCAACCGCGTAGCGCCTGCGCGCTGCGGCGGCGCACGTCGCCGATCAGCCGTTGCTCGGCGGCGGCGTCGGGAACCACCCGCTTCGCCGCGTCGGTGGGAGTCGCGGCACGCAGGTCGGCAACCAGATCGCACAGCGGGTTGTCCGGTTCGTGCCCGACCGCGCTGATCACCGGTGTCCGGCACGCGGAGATCGCACGGCACAGAGTCTCATCGGAGAATGGAAGGAGGTCCTCGACGCTGCCGCCCCCGCGGGCCACGACGATCACGTCGACATCGGCGTCGAGATCGAGTTCGCGAAGCGCCGCCACAATCTGCGCCACCGCGTTCGGTCCCTGGACGGCGGTGTTGCGGACGGCGAAGCTCACCGCCGGCCATCGCGCGCCCGCCACCGTCCTGACGTCGTGTTCGGCCGCGCTGGCGCGTCCGGTGATCAGCCCGATCATGTTGGGCAGGAAAGGTATTGGGCGCTTGAGCCGGGGATCGAAGAGACCCTCGGCGTCCAGCAGCCGGCGCAGCCGTTCGATGCGGGCCAACAACTCGCCGACGCCGACGGCGCGAATCTCGCTGATACGCAATGAAAAGGTGCCGCGCCCTGTGTAGAAGGACGGCTTGCCGCAGACCACGACCTGGGTGCCCTCGGACAGTTTCACCGGTGCGTTGAGCACCAGGTCGCGCGAGCAGGTGACGGTCAGCGACATGTCGGCGGCCGGGTCCCGCAACACCATGAACACGATCTTCGCGTCGGGCCGTATCGAGATCTGGGTCAGTTGGCCCTCGACCCATACGGTGCCGAGCCGGTCGATCCAGCCCGCGACCCGAACCGCCACCGCGCGAACAGGGAAAGGGTTCTCGGCGGAATTGGGTTCCGCATTCGCCGCGCGGGTCACTTTGCGGTCGCGCGGGTGATCCTGTTGGCGAGCAGCGTCTGAAACGGCGCGCGGGCCTTGGTCGCCTGCTCGTAGGCCAGCAGGGACACGAGATCGTCGACGGTCAGCGACGGCAGCCTCGCCCGCAACTGGGCGAGCGTGAGCGTCGCGTAGTCGAGGTCGGCCACCATGGGTTCGGGGACGCGGGCTGCGGAACGCGCTGCAGACCCGGCCCCGGACCGGCCCCCAGACCGCCCCGGGGCCTTCGTCGGCGGCTTCTTGGCGGCCCGCCGGGCTTTGGCGGCCGGGGCGTCGCCCGACGAGTACAGGGCGAACCGGCCCTCGGTGAGGCGGTCGGCGTCGCCCGCCGTCGTGGGCTGGCCCGTCTCGGCGCCGGGCGAATCCTCGTCGAACGTCGCCCACCCCGGCTTTTCGTCCTTGGGCGGAAATATCGATTCCAGGGTGTTGTCGCCCTTGTTCACCAGTTCGGCGAGGCTTTGCTGGAACCGCATCACCACGTGTGCCGCCTGGCTGACGAAGGTCACCGGGTACATCAGGATGGTCTTGGGTAGCCTGACCGTCTCTTCGACGGCGATAGTCGCCGCGCCGATCAGCAGCCGAACTCCATACGGTGCAGAACTCATGCGCCCAAGCCTGCCTCAAACCGGCCGCGAACTCCAAGCCGCGCGCCGTGAGATGGCGGGCTGGGGTCGACGGTCAGTACCCTGGTAACCATGCCGCCGACTGTGGATGTAGGGATTCCTGGTGCGTCCGCCTCGGTGGCCGGCGACCCGGTCGGCAAGAGGGTGCTTCTGGCGGAGCCGCGAGGCTACTGCGCGGGCGTGGACAGGGCCGTCGAGACGGTCGAGCGCGCGCTGGACAAGCACGGCGCGCCGGTGTACGTCCGCCACGAAATCGTTCACAACCGGTACGTCGTCGACACGCTGCAGCAGGCGGGCGCTGTGTTCGTCGAGGAGACCGACCAGGTGCCCGAAGGATCCATCCTGGTGTTATCCGCTCACGGTGTCGCGCCGACCGTGCACTCCGCGGCCGCCGCGCGCAACCTGCAGACCATCGACGCCACGTGTCCGTTGGTGACCAAGGTGCACAACGAGGCGAAGCGATTCGCGCGCGCCGGGTATCAGATCCTGCTGATCGGCCACGAGGGGCACGAGGAGGTCGTCGGGACCACCGGCGAAGCGCCCGAGCACATTCAACTGGTCGACGGCGTCGATGCCGTCGACCACGTCACCGTCCACGACGAGACCAAGGTGGTCTGGCTGTCACAGACCACGCTGTCGGTCGACGAGACCATGGAGATCGTTGCGCGGCTCCGGCAACGTTTCCCGACGCTGGCCGATCCGCCCAGCGACGACATTTGCTACGCGACCCAGAACCGGCAGGGCGCCGTCAAAGCGATGGCACCCGAGTGCGAATTGGTGATCGTCGTCGGCTCCCGCAACTCATCGAACTCGGTGCGGCTGGTCGAGGTGGCGTTGGGGGCGGGCGCACAGGCCGCTCACCTGGTCGACTGGGCCGACGACGTCGACCCCGCGTGGTTGGAGGGCGTCACCACGGTGGGTGTGACCTCTGGGGCCTCGGTGCCCGAGGTGCTGGTGCGCGGTGTGCTCGACAGGCTCGCCGAATGCGGCTTCGGGCTGGTGCAATCGGTCACGACCGCTCAGGAGACGCTCGTCTTCGCGCTGCCCCGCGAAATTCGCGCTCCGCGCTGACCGGGCCGGCTAGCCTGACCGAGCCGACCGAGTTGTCGGCTCAGGCGTCGCGATCCCGGGATTCCCCCGGCGGACGGCCCCGGGATTCCCCGCGGTAGCGGACCCGGGAAATGGGGTGGAGCGATGGGTCGGTCCCGGTGGCGCCCCTGGGGGGCGGCCGACGGCGGGGAGGCTCGTAGCCGTCGGGACCCCCGCGGGGGGGGTATCGGTTGTCCGGTGGGGGATAAGCGTCGAAGCGACTGCCGGGACCCTGCCGCTCGTAGGGACCCTGCCGCTCGTAGGGATTGACGCGGGTTCGTGGGTCCCGGCGGGGCTGGCGCCGGTCTGGTTCGCCCTGCGGCCCCGGACGCGGCGCCCGCCGCGACGGATCGGACGCGTCGAAGTCGCGGGGACCGGCGTGGCCGCCGCGGCTCGGGCGCCGTGGCGAGCCGAGCCGCGGGTCCCGCGGATCACGCCGTGAGGCGGACCTGTTGGTGTGGGAGGCCGCGCGCCGGGCGTTCGCCGGCTGCCGAGCCGTGCGGCCCCGCCGCGTACCCGAGCGCCCAGCGGGTGCGGCCGCGCCGTCTGCGTCGCGCTGACGCCGCACAGCCGACTGCAGTTTCGCGATGACACCGCCGACGAGGGACAGCACCCCGGCCGATGCCACGGCGCCACCGGTGGCCGTGCCGGCGTCTGTGGCACTGGTCCGGTGGAACGTGCCGAGGTACCAGCGGACCAGCCCGATCACCAAGACCCCGCCCGCGGTTCCCAGCATCAGTGGAAAGCGCTCGATCAGCGGGTAGCCGCAGTTGATCAGGAGATCTTTGAGGTGGCCCACCTTGCGCCCATGGAACAACCAGTAGGCCCCCGGCACCGCCCAGAAGAGGATCAAGGGCGGCTGAATGATCGCGGTGAACAAGGCCTCCTGACGCACCGCGAGCGCCGCAGCCACGCAGCCGACCACGTAACAAGCCGCGAAGATGAACGTCAGATCGCTGTGTCCGGCTCCGGCGTCGATGGCGAACCCGATGGCCGTCGCGCCGACGGCGATAAGGATGGCGGCCCACCACGGCACGCCCGGCACGTTGGGGTGGATCGAGCCGCGTGGTGCGTCGACCAGCGCCGCCGCGTACGCTGCGTCTCCCGGTCTGGCCCGCTGTGCTGACACAACTCGACCGTACCGGCTATCGGCCCGAAGATCCGTATTCACCCTGGCGGTGACGCTCGGCGTGCCGGGGGGCCGCCGCACCCTAGACTTGTCTCCCCGTGAGCCTGAGCCTGGGAATCGTTGGCCTGCCCAACGTCGGTAAGTCGACCCTTTTCAATGCGCTGACCCACAACAATGTCGTGGCGGCCAATTACCCGTTCGCGACCATCGAACCGAACGAGGGTGTCGTTTCGCTCCCCGATCCGAGGCTGGACAAACTGGCCGAATTGTTTCACTCCGAGCGCATCGTCCCGGCGCCGGTGACCTTCGTCGACATCGCCGGTTTGGTCGAGGGCGCGTCGACGGGGGCCGGGCTCGGCAACAAGTTCCTGGCCCACATTCGCGAGTGCGACGCCATCTGCCAGGTGGTGCGGGTGTTCTCCGACGACGACGTCACCCACGTCGCCGGGCGGGTGGACCCCGGATCCGACATCGCGGTCGTGGAGACCGAACTGATCTTGGCCGACCTACAGACCCTCGAGCGCGCCCTGCCACGGCTGGAAAAGGAAGCGCGTACCACCAAGGAGCGCAGACCCGTCTACGACGCCGCGTTGAGCGCGCAGCAGCTGCTCGACGAGGCCACGACGCTGTTCGCGGCGGGCATCGACGTCTCGCCGTTGCGGGAACTGAACCTGCTGACCACCAAGCCGTTCCTCTATGTGTTCAACGCCGATGAGGCGGTGCTGACCGATGCCGCGCGGGTGGCTGAGCTGCGGCAGCTGGTCGCGCCTGCCGACGCCGTGTTCCTTGATGCGGCCATTGAAGCGGAGCTCGGCGAGCTCGATGACGAGTCGGCCGTTGAGCTCCTAGAGTCGATCGGACAGGCCGAGCGGGGGCTGGACGCGTTGGCCCGGGCGGGATTTCACACCCTCAAGCTGCAGACGTACCTGACCGCCGGGCCGAAGGAGGCCCGCGCCTGGGTCATTCATCATGGCGACACGGCACCGAAGGCCGCCGGGGTGATCCACAGCGACTTCGAGAAGGGCTTCATCAAGGCCGAGGTCGTGTCGTACGACGACCTGATGGCCGCCGGGTCGATGCCGGCCGCCAGGGCGGCCGGCAAGGTCCGGATCGAGGGCAAGGACTACGTCATGGCCGACGGCGACGTAGTGGAGTTCCGGTTCAACGTCTGACGCTCCGGTGCAGTCACCGGCACCCGGTAAACCCACGACGGCCACGAACCTTTGATCCCAAGGGGTGATTCCCAGGGGGGTGATAAGGTACCGGGTATGACTGGAATCAGAATGAATAAAGGTGTTCGTGGGCTTTCGCAGCTGGGCACGGCGGCCGGGCTCGCCTGTCTGGCCATTGCGGTAGCAGGACCGGCCAACGCTGACGATTTGAACACCACTACATGCTCTGGCCAGCAGGTGATCTCGTCGATACAGCAGAACGACCCCATGATCTGGGGAAAGATCAGTTCGAACCCGCAGCAGGAGCAGGAGCTACGGACCGGGCTTGACGTTGTCCTGATCGCGCCGCCGGGCCAGCGACAGCAGCTGGTGACCACGTTGGAGCAGACCCTCGGCAAACAGCAGTGGACGGGTATCAGCAACGACCTCTTGAACTCGTCCACCGGCCCGATAGGCAAAGCCGTCAACACCTGCCACAACTACTGATCTAGCGATCAGTACCCCCGGCCGACATCGGGGACAGACTCCCGGTCCGATAATCACACCAGCCCACGTGAGTGACCCGAGCCGGAGTTGTGGTGATTCCCGTGTCCGGTATCTCCGGCGCCGTCGCAATGCAGATTCACATGGCCCCTACTTGACGGCTGGCTGAGCGGGCCGATTGCTACCACCGGCAGTCCGATCGTGCGGCTGACGGTGAGGCGCGATGGCTGACGGTGACGACACCGCAGGACTGATCTACCTGAAAAGCCATCTGTGGGGAAGGTTCTCGCTGGCCGATGTCGCCAGCAGGAGAACTACAGCTTGGCCATCAGTCGGCGGTCGCGACCCGATCCGGCTGGTACGCGGTTAGCCGAGAAATCCGATGCGCGTTGACGGGACGGGAGAATGCTCGTCCCAAAAACATAGCGGTAGTGGCAATTTGCTCATATGCGACGAACATCATTTGCCGATGAATTGATGAGATAAGCCACAAAATGCGGACGGCGAGGCGAGTTGTTCTCGCTGATCTCCGTTGATAGCGTCATGGCCCATGTTTGTTTTAGCAACACTTCTTTCGCTGATCAATCAAGTGTCCGGAACGCCCTATATCCCGGGCGGGGATTCGCCCGCCGGGACCGATTGCTCTGGCCTTGCGTCGTGGATAGCCAACGCGGCGACCGACAGACCGGTCTTCGGTAGCCGGTTCAATACGGGGAACGAGGAGTCCGCACTGCTGGCGCGGGGCTTTCGCTACGGGACCGCCTCCGACGCCCTGGTGATCGGTTGGAACGGCGGCCACACCGCGGTGACCCTGCCGGACGGCACCCCGGTAGCCAGCGGTGAACGCGGCGGTGTGCACGTCGGTGGCGCCGGCGCATATCAGGCCGGATTCACACACCACATGTATCTGCCGATGGCATCCGGGGGCGAGTCCGCAGCTCCTCCGCCGGATGCGCCGCCACCAGCCGGCGTGCCGGATGCCGTCGACGTCGCGGCTCCTGCGCCGCCGCCCGCCGCCCCGCCGCCGGGCGATCCCGGATTGGCCAACACCTAGTCGCGCTGGCCCCAGGCTCCGGCACCGGGCTTGGTGAACACGGGGTTGCCTCCCGGCAACAACTCGGGTCCGGGAAATCCGGAAATTCCAGCTCGAGGTTATTGACCGCCGGCGCTGCAGAGTTGGTCGTCTTCGGTGCTCTGTGAGCGAATCGCCAGCGGTGGAGCACGCGCACACCTCGGCGTAGTGTCCTCGGGGAATGCACCCTCGTTGAATGCCCGCGTGGCGCACCACGGTGAGGAGACAGGACACGATGCAGCTAGGGATGATCGGCTTGGGCCGGATGGGCGGAAACATCGTCCGCCGGCTTGTCGCGAACGGACACGAGTGTGTGGTGTACGACCACGATCCCGCTGCTGTCACGGCGCTGGCCGAAGAAAGTGGCGTCACAGGGGCGTCGTCCTTGCAGGAACTTGCCGATCAACTCAAGGCCCCGCGAGTCGTCTGGGTGATGGTGCCGGCCGGAACAATCACCACGGGCGTCATCGAAAATCTGGCCACAACGCTGGAGTCGGGCGATACCGTGATCGACGGCGGCAACTCCTACTACCGCGACGACATCCGCCACTCGAAAATGTTGTCAGAGAGAGGTATTCGGCTACTCGATTGCGGAACCAGTGGTGGCGTTTGGGGCCGTGAACGCGGCTACTGCCTCATGATCGGCGGAGATGCCGACGCGTTCGCGCATGCCGAACCGATCTTCGCCACCGTCGCGCCCGGTGTGGATGCAGCCCCGCGCACGCCGGGCCGCGACGGTGCGATCGCGCAGTCGGAGAAGGGCTACCTGTACTGCGGGGTGTCCGGCGCGGGGCACTTCGTCAAGATGGTGCACAACGGCATCGAGTACGGGATGATGGCCTCGCTCGCCGAGGGATTGAACATCCTGCGCAACGCCGACGTCGGCAAGCACGTGCAGCAGGGGGACGCAGAAACCGCACCGCTGTCGAATCCCGAGTTCTACCAGTACGACTTCGACCTCCCCGAGGTCGCCGAGGTATGGCGACGAGGCAGTGTGGTCGGCTCCTGGCTGCTGGACCTGACCGCGATCGCCCTCCGGGAGTCGGCGGACCTGCAGGAGTTCTCCGGTCGGGTCTCCGACTCCGGCGAAGGTCGGTGGACCGCTATCGCGGCGATCGACGAGGGAGTTCCCTCACCGGTACTGACGACCGCGTTGCAGTCCCGCTTCGCCTCCCGCCACCTCGATGACTTCGCCAACAAGGTGCTCTCGGCCATGCGAAAGCAATTCGGCGGACACGCAGAGAAACCCGCGCACTAGTGGCGCTTGACGAACTCCACGACGACGTCGCTGAAAGCGTCATTGTCGTCGCCGGCCGCGGTGTGCCCGGCGTTGGACAACTCCACAAACTCCGCGTTCGGCACCGTCGTCAGGAAATGCTGAACGCCTTCGGGGCTGACGACGTCGGATAGCTTCCCTCTGATCAACATCACCGGGATCGTCAGGCTCGCGGCCGAATGTTCGAATTTCTCCGTGCGCAGCTCGGGGTCGTCGCCGGGCTTGGTCATGAACGCCGGATCCCAGTGCCAATACCAGCGGCCGTCACGCAGGCGCAGGTTCTTCCTCAGGCCCTCGGGGTTGCGGGGCTTGGTCCGGTAGGGCAGGTAGGCGGCAATAGCGTCGGCAGCCTGCTCAAGCGTGTCAAAACCGTCAAGACTGCCCATCATGAAGTCTCGGATGCGGGCGCTGCCACCCTTCTCGAAACGTGGCACCACATCGACGAGCACCAGGTGTGTCACCCGGTCCGGGCCCGCCTGGTCGGCCACGAGGATGCCCGTCAAGCCGCCCATGCTCGCCCCGATGATCATCACCGGCCGGCCGACAGCGTCCAGGACGCGCATGACGTCGGCAGTCAGGACGTCGACGGAGTAGTCGGCGTTGGGGGCGCGATCGCTGTCGCCGTGTCCGCGACTGTCCAGGGCCACGACATGAAGGCCCTCGTCCGCCAGGATCCGGCCCGTCTTTTTCCAGGAGAACCGGTTCTGGCCACCGCCGTGCAACATCAGGATCGTGGGATGGCCAGCGGTGTCGGCGCCACGGTTCCATTCGTCGGCTACCAGGGCGATCCCGTCGTGGCCGGAGAACGTGACCGTCCGGGGACTACTGCTGACCGCGCTCACGGGCGTCCTCTCGCTAGGGTGCCCTCCGCACGTTACCCAGGTTGTGGTTTCACTCCGTGCGGTGGTCCGGCGGTTGCACGGCCGCACCGGTAGGTTGGTGCCTGCAGGAGCCCCGAGTAGGGAGGAACATGATCGGTCATGGGTGAGCCGGGCTGGATCGACGTTCCCGGCCCCGCCGGCAACCTGAAGGCACTCACGTGGGGTGCGGATGACGCCCCCATCGCGCTGTGCCTGCACGGCTTCCCCGACACCCCCTACGGATTTCGTAAGCTCGCGCCCCGACTGGTCGAATCGGGGTGGCGGGTCGTCGCGCCGTTCATGCGCGGATACGCGCCCTCGTCGATTCCGGCCGACGGCAGCTATCACATCGGTGCCTTGATAGACGATGCCCTGCGCGTGCGCGAGGCCGCGGGCGGCACCGATCGCGATATCGTGATTGGCCACGATTGGGGCGCGATCACCGCCACCGGGTTGGCGGCGATGCCCGACAGCCCTTTTGCCAAGGCGGTCATCATGTCGGTTCCGCCGTCTGCGGCGCTGCGGGAGTCCGAAGGCACCGCCCGGCTGGTGAGCCAACTGCCTCGCCAGTTGTTGCGCAGCTGGTACATCTTCTACTTCCAATCACCATGGCTTCCTGAACGTTCCGCGTCGTGGGTGGTGCCGCTGCTCTGGCGGCGCTGGTCACCGGGCTATCGCGCCGACGAGGACTTGCGCCACGTCGACGCGGCGATCGGAGCTCCGGACAGCTGGCGGGCAGCGCTGGGGACTTACCGGGCGCTGATACGCAATGCTCGCCCGCCGACACGCTACGCCGACGCGAACCGGCTGTGGCTCGAGAAGCCCGTCGTGGCGTGCTTGTACCTGCACGGCCGCGACGACGGTTGCATGGCATCGGCTTTCACTCGCTGGGTCGGCCACGTGCTTCCCCCGGGCAGCGACTCCGCGATCGTCGACGACGCCGGGCATTTCCTGCAGCTCGAGCAGCCGGACAAGGTCGCCGACATGATCCTCGGGTTCATCGGCTCAGCCGGCTGAACGCGGCGCCGCATGGTTTCCGGGCACCGGATGGCGGCCGTCGACGCGCAGTTCTACTGGATGTCGGCCACAGTCCCCAACGACGATTTTCAGCTGTACGCGTTCAACGGTGAACCCGCGGACTGCGGGCGGGCCATCGAGGAGGTTCTGCGGCGGGCGCGTGCGTCTCCGGGGCTGGTGGCCCGGGTTCGGGACGACAGCCCGCTGACCTATCCGCGGTGGGTGCCGGCGGCCGTCGGGGACGAGCAGGTGGTCCGGCACGACCTTGTCGACAGCAGCTGGCTGGGCTGCTTGGCGGCCGTCGTCGCGATCGCCTGCGACCCACTGGACATGCGGCGGATGGCGTGGCAGCTGCACGTTTTCACGCCGGTCCTCGGGATTCCCGGAGTCGACGGGCCTGGAACCGTTGTTGTCATGCAGGTTCCGCACGCGCTGGCCGACGGTGTTCGCGCCTCGGCGATGGCGGCCTGGCTCCTTGGCCGGGACAGCCCGGTGCCGCAGGTGCCGACGCCGCGGCCCGGCTTCTTCGGTCGGCGTGTGGTGGAGGCGGGGCGCGCCCATCGCCGGATGAGCCGCGACATCCGTGCGGGACTGCTGGTTGCGGGCACCGGCCCCCGGCCGCCGCTGCGCACCAACGCCCATCCCGACGGCGTTCGCGCGATTCACACGCTGGTGCGCCATCGCTCGCAGTTGGCGGGTCCCACCGTCACCGTCGCCGTGCTGGCGGCGGTCTCGACGGCCCTGTCACGCCTGCTCGGTGCGGCCGCCGAGTCGCTCGGCGCCGAGGTTCCCATGAGCAAGCCCGGTGTTGCGCAGGCGCGCAATCACTTCGGAAATGTCAGCGTCGGGTTGTATCCGGCGCTCGCGCTGCATCTCCGTTCGGAGCGAATCGCGGCTGACCTGGCCAACGGCCGGCGCCGCTTCGAGCATCCGGCCACGGCCGCCGCCGACCGGGCGTTCGCGGCGGTGCCCGCGCCCCTGCTGCGCTGGGGCGTGTCCCGGTTCGATCCCGCCGTCCGGCCGCCGCTGGTGAGCGGCCATACGGTGGTGTCCAGCGTCAACCGGGGCGCCGCCGACTTCAGCTTCGGCGGCTGTCCGGTGGTGCTGACCGCCGGATATCCGCCGTTGTCGCCGGTGATGGGTCTGACTCACGGGGTGCACGGTATCGGCGACACCGTCGCGATCAGTGTGCACGCCGCGACGTCTGCCGTCCCCGACGTCGATGAGTACGTGCGGCTCCTTGATGCGGCGCTCTAGCTGTCCGGATCCCGGCATGATCTAGGTTTGGAGCCATGACTAGCTCTGTGACTGCCTATGACGTCGGATTGCTGCTCCTGCGGCTGGTGCTGGGCCTAACTATGGCCGCCCATGGATTGAACAAGTTCTTCGGCGGCGGCCGTATCGCCGGTACCGCCGGCTGGTTCGAGAGCATCGGCATGAAGCCCGGAAAATTCCACGCGACCGTCGCCGCCACCACCGAGACGGCGGCGGGATTGGGCGTGGCGGCGGGCCTGCTGACGCCGATCCCGGCGGCGGGTTTCGTCTCCCTGATGCTGGTCGCGGCCTGGACGGTGCACCGCCACAACGGTTTCTTCATCGTCAAGGAAGGCTGGGAGTACAACCTCGTTCTGGCGGCCGCGGCCGTCGCCGTCGCCACGCTCGGCGCCGGCAGACTGAGCCTGGACTGGCTTGTCTTCGGCCACAACTGGTGCGACGGCCGTCAGGGTCTGCTGATCTCGGTCGGTCTCGGGCTGGCCGGGGCCATCGGCCAGTTGCTCTTCTTCTACCGCCCGCCCGCGGCGAAGACCGGTTAGTTTCTGAGGCCGACTGGTTTCATGGCTGGCTAGCCTCACGGGTCGTCGTTGTCCTCCGCCAGGATTTTTTCGGGGTGGTGGAAGGTGTTGGTTCTCGGTTGTCTACGGTCGCGGTCTGGCGGTGGTATCCATTCGGTTTCGCCGCGGGCGTTCTTGCGGGTGGTCCAGCCTTTCTCCGCCAAGGGGTGGTGACCTCCGCAGGCGAACGTCAGATTATTGATGTCGGTGCTGGGGCATTGTGCGTACGGGGTGACGTGATGGACTTCGCTGTAGTAGCCGGGGATGTCGCACCCCGGAGCCGAACAGCCGCGGTCCTTGGCGTACAACACGATTCGTTGTGCCGGTGAGGCGAGGCGTTTGGTGTGATAGAGGGCCAACGCCTTGCCCTTGTCGAAGATCGCAAGATAATGGTGTGCGTGCCGGGCCAAGCGGATCACGTCGCTCATCGGCAGGATGGTGCCGCCGCCGGTGAGCCCCTTACCCGCTGCGGATTCCAGGTCTTTGAGCGTCGTGGTGACAACAATGGACGCAGGTAACCCGTTGTGCTGGCCCAGTTCTCCGGTGGCCAGAACGGCCCTGAGCGCGGCGGTGAGACCGTCGTGATTGCGCTGGGCGGCGCTGCGGGTGTCGCGCCGGATCGTTTCCTCGCTCGGGACGCCGTCGACGACGGGTGTCAGTTCCTCGGGGTTGCACATTCCCGGTGCGGCGAGTTTGGCCAGAACTGCCTCAAGGGCGGCGCGGGCCAACGGCGTGAGCAATCCACGCAGGGGCGACATTCCGTCGACGTCCTGCTTGCCCAGCGTCAGTCCTCGACGTCGATTGCGTTCCTCATCGCTGAAGTTGCCGTCGGGGTTGAGGTAACAGGCAAGCCGGTCGGCGAGCTTGCGCACGAGTTCGGGGCGATGTCGGGTGGCGGCGCGGGCCAGATCACGCTCCGCGCATTCGCGGGTCGGGACGTCGACCCAGTGTGGCAGGTCGTCGAGAAATCGGCGTATGACGGTGACGTGCTCGGCGCCGGCCTCGCCGCGACGCTGTGCGGCGGCGGTGGCAGCCAGCCGCGGCGCCAACGGCTCCCCGCTGAGCGCTCGGCGCGGCCCCAGGTCGGCTGCTTCGGCCACACGGCGGTTGGCCTCGCTGCGGGTGATGCGGAGCCGGTCGGCCAGAACGTGAGAAAGCCGGCCGCCTAGCTCGGCCGGGGTGGCGTGCTGGACCAGCTGGTTGATCAGCGCGTGGCGCGGCACCGGCAGCCGCCGCGCGATCGTCTCCAGGCGCTCCAGGACGCGCAATTGTTGCCCGCTGGTCAAGGCGTCGAAGGACAGCTCGCAGACGCGGTCGATCTCAGCGTCGAGCGCATCGAAGACCTCATCGACCTTCGCGCCAGCTATCGAAAGCATGTTCGAATTGTACGTCGGTTTACAGACAAAACGACTGGTCTCAGAGTCCCGCAGCGCGTGATTCATCCCATGGAACGGACTGCGATACCGCCACGTCTTAGGCTGTCACACCATGGGATTCCTGAAGCCCGACCTACCCGAAGTCGACATGGACGAGTGGAGCAAGGGCACCCGCAGCGAGAAGATCCGCCCGATGGCCCGGCACTGGGCCGAGGTGGGCTTCGGTACTCCGGTCGCCCTACATCTGTTCTACGTGGTCAAGATTCTCCTGTACATCCTCGGCGGGTGGCTGTTCGCCTCGGCCACCGCGGGCCTCGGCGGGTTCACCGAGGTCGCATCGTGGTGGTCGGAGCCGATCGTGTTCGAGAAGGTCGTGCTCTACACGATGCTGTTCGAGGTGATCGGGCTGGGCTGCGGCTTCGGGCCGCTGAACAACCGGTTCTTCCCGCCGATGGGCTCGATCCTGTACTGGATGCGGTTCGGCACCATTCGGCTGCCACCGTGGCCGGATCGTGTTCCGGGGACCAGAGGAACCAAACGCACCCCGTTCGATGTCGCGCTGTACGGACTGCTGCTGATCATGACGTTGGCCGCGCTGGTCGCCGACGGCACCGGGCCGGTGCCGTCGCTGAACACGACGGTCGGGTTGCTGCCGGAGTGGAAGGTGGCGCTGATCCTGGTGATTCTGGGGGTGCTTGCCTTGCGCGACAAGGTGATCTTTCTGGCCGCCCGTGGCGAGGTCTACGCGACCCTGGCGGTGACCTTCCTCTTCGGCGCCGACATGGTCGTGGGGTCCAAAGTGGTCTTCATGGTCATCTGGATAGGCGCGGCGATATCCAAACTCAACAAACACTTTCCCTTCGTCATCTCCACGATGATGTCCAACAACCCTTTGATGCGGCCCCGGTGGCTCAAGCGGCGTTTCTTCGAGAATTTCCCCGACGACCTGCGCCCCGGGTGGCCGTCGCGATGGCTAGCCCACGTGAGCACCGCCATCGAGATGCTCGTGCCGCTGGTGTTATTCCTCTGCCACGGCGGCTGGCCTACCACGGTGGCAGCCGCAGTGATGGTGTGCTTCCACCTCGGCATCCTGGGGTCGATTCCGATGGGGGTGCCCCTGGAGTGGAACGTCTTCATGATCTTCGGGGTGCTGTCGTTGTTCGTCGCGCACGCCCGCCTGGGGCTGGCCGACCTCGACAACCCGGTACCGGTGGCGATCCTGTTCGCCGTGATTACGGGAATCGTTTCCGTGGGCAACATGTTTCCGCGTAAGATCTCATTCCTGCCCGGCATGCGGTACTACGCGGGCAACTGGGACACCACGCTGTGGTGCGTCAAGCCCTCGGCGGAAGAGAAGATAGCCCGGGGCATCGTGGCTATCGCGAGCATGCCGGCGGCCCAGCTGGAGCGGTTCTACGGCAGCCCCGAGGCCGCACAGATCCCGATCTACATGGGATACGCGTTCCGTGGTTTCAACACCCATGGCCGGGCGCTGTTCACGTTGGCGCACCGCGCGATGGCGGGTGAGAACGAGGACGACTACGTCGTCACCGATGGTGAGCGGATCTGCAGCACCGCCATCGGCTGGAATTTCGGCGATGGCCACATGCACAACGAACAACTGATCTCCGCGCTGCAGGAGCGCTGCCGCTTCCAGCCGGGAGAGGTGCGGGTGGTGTTGCTCGATGCGCAGCCGATCCACAAGCAGACCCAGGCCTACCGATTGGTGGACGCGGCGACCGGCGAGTTCGAGCACGGCATCGTGCGCGTCGCCGACATGGTCACCAGCCAGCCCTGGGCCGACGACCTCCCGGTGCAGGTCTTGTCCGACTAGACCTCGCCGAGCGTCCTAGCTCAGTTTCACGCGGCCCATAATCAGGTCGATGATCGCCTTCCCCGGCGCGAACGCTCCCGTGAGCGACGCCATCGTGTGCCCGTAGTCCACGAGCAGGGTGATGCCGTTGACGCCGAAGGCGGCGGCGCTGTTGAGGAAGGCCATGACGTCGCCCATTTGCTCCGGGGTGTGCACCTTGGAGCTGGTGTCGTCGCGGAAGTCCTGAGCGAAGCTGAGCCACAGGTCGGCGTTCGCCTGGGCCAGTGGTGTGTCGGTGGGGCCCGGGCAGATCGCGTTGATCCGGACCCCTTTCTTCAGCAACGGATAGCCCTGCATCGCCACGTAGGCGTTCACGGCCTTCTTGCTGAAACCGTAGTGGATGATGCCCTTCTTTTCGTGCGCCGCCACCCAGTCCTGGGCCGACGCGAAATCGGTATTGGCGAGGAACTCCTGCAACAGGGGCAGATCGTTCTCCCATCCCATGCCGGCCACCGAGGAGATGAAACAGATCGCCGAGCCGGAGGGGAGCCAGCCCTTGTCGATCAGGCGGTCGATGATGTGGCGGTGGCCGATGAAGTTGATCTTCATCAGATCGGGTCCCTCGGCGACCCCGGCGGCGGAGAACAGCGCATGGACCGGGCCCCCCAGCTGGTCTAGCGCGGAGTCGATCGACGCGGGGTCGCGCAGGTCGACGTTGATCGCTTGGGCGACGTCGTAGGTCACCGGCGCGTGGTCCATAACGACGACCTCGGCGCCCAGTTCCGCTGCCGACTTGGCCGCCGCGGCGCCCATGCCGGTAGCTCCGCCGACAATCAGCGCCCGCTTGCCGTCGTAGCGCAACCTGTCGATTACGGACATGAGTTCCTCTCTCGGGCCATGTGGTGGGCCATGGAGGCCTCCCCTACCTTATGAACAACGGTTGCGCAGTTCAATACGCCCGGCGTTCGAGCACCGTCGGCCACCAGCCGCCGTGAGGTGACATCACGGCGTTGCCGATTGTCGTGTTTCGCGGGGAAGTTCCCGGCCGAATAAGAAGAGTGCGAGGACGATCGCGGTCACGGGAACGATGGTGATGATGAGATTCAGCTCGTGCGCCGCGTCGATCATGCTCGACGAGGCCTCGGCAATCACCTTGTGAACCTGCTGGGGATCGGCCAGCCCATCCCCTGGGGCGCTGAGGGCGCTTGGAGCGTGCGCCACTCGCAGAGTCCCGAGAGCCTGTTTCCCCGTGATGCCCGAATCTGACAGCTTCAAGTGGCGATCGAACAGGGCGATGCTCAGCAGTGCGAAAAGCGACCCGCCGATGGCGGTGGAGGCTGATGCCACGGAGGTCTCTATCGCCGAGACCACGCCACCGAGACTGGTCGGCACGCTGGACATCATGATCGTGACCTGCGGGGTGTGGACGATGGCGCCGCCTATCGCTGTCAGCGCCACCACGGCGGCGACGGCGACGATAGGGGTATCGACCTCGAACAACCGGCGCAAGAGCAGGCTCAGCGTCACGATCATGAGGCCCGCCACCATGACGGTGCGGACGCCAAGCCGTGCCGCCGCCCGACCGGCACCGAGCGCAGCCACTGCGGACAACAGGGCGGCAGGGATGATCATCAGTGCGAACGTCTGGGTCGACGTACCGCGGAGAATGATGAGGTAATAGCCGACCATGATCAGTCCGCCGGCCTCGACGAATCTGCCGGCGGCGCCTGCGATCACCGCGGCGTCGAAGCGGGGTGAGCGAAAAATGCCCAGATCCAGCGCCGGTTCGTCGGTGCGCCGTTCCCACCACACGAACGCGACACCGGCGAGGACTCCAATCGCGATCGGTACCAGCGCGGCAAACTGTAATCCGTTCTCCAACTTGGAAATGCCATAGATCAGACCCACGAGGGCAGCGGCCACCAGCAGCAGGCCGGGTACGTCGACCTTGGAGTCCGTACGCTGCGTTTCCGGGACATATCGCAGAGTGATCGCCACGACGAGTATCGCCAGAACTGCCGTGATGAGAAAGCCGCTGCGCCAGCCGGCGTTTTTGACCAGCAGGCTGGCGATCGCGGGCGGCGCCACGCCGAAGACGTAGATCACGGCCAGATACTGGGCGATCGCCTTTGCCCGCTGGTGGACGGGGAAGACCGCATTGATGATGGCCAGCGACAGGCTGCACAGGAACGCGAACGCCATCCCGATGCAGGCTCGGGCGACGATCATCACGGCGGCGTTCGGGGCGGCCGCGGCCAGCAGCCCGAAAACGCCGGCTCCGCACGCGCCGGCGATGAACATCCGTTTCGCGCCATACTTGTCGCCGAGGACCCCGGCTCCGAGCACGGTGGCCGCCAGAGTCAGGTCTGCCAGACACGCGATGAAAACGCAGGTGCTGGCCGAGCAATGCAGGCCGGTCTGGACTGTCGCCAGGTTGAGATCCAGGATGAACATGTCGCCGACGACGAGGCCATTTCCGAGGCCCATCCCCAGGATCGTCATGCTGGCCGCCAACCCGGTGACCGTCGTCTGCTGCTGCACGACGCGATGGTAGACCACCGCAATCACCGGAACCAGTCCGCCGCACTGGATAGACACCTCAGGTTGACGGTTGCCAATCAGCTAGTTTCCGGTCAGGCTTGGGCAGGGTCCCGGCGCTGTGAGCAGCGCCTCGTCGAGAGAGAGCTGAACACATATGGCTGACACTGTAAAGGTTCGCTTCGAGCCGAAGATGATGATCGACGGCCAACTCGTCGATGGCCAGGCAGGGACCTTCACCAATATCAACCCGGCGACCGAAGAGCTGCTCGGGGAGGTCGCCGACGCGTCGAAGGCGGACATGCACCGAGCCATCGACGCCGCCCGGCGGGCCTTCGACGACACGGACTGGTCGACAAACCGGGAGTTACGCAAGCGCTGCCTGCTGCAGCTGCACGAGGCGATTGAATCGGAGAAGGAAGAACTGCGCGAGGAGTTGATCCTCGAGGTCGGTACGCCCCGCGCGATCACGTTCGGCCCCCAGTTGGACGCCCCGCTGGAAGACGGGCTCAAGTACCCCGCCCGGCTGATCGACGAGTATCCCTGGGAGACCGACCTCGGTGACAAGGTGATCAGCCTCACCGGCGCGCTGACCACCCGCAAGGTGTGGCGGGAGCCGGTGGGCGTCGTCGGCGCGATCGTGCCATGGAACTTCCCTTTCGAGGTCACCATCAACAAGATCGGCCAGGCGCTGGGCACCGGCAACACCGTCGTGCTCAAGGCGGCACCCGACACGCCGTTCAACGCGACCCGCCTGGGCCGGTTGATCGCCGAGAAGACCGACATCCCGGCGGGTGTCATCAACATCATCACCGCGTCGGACCATCTGGTGGGCGAGGAGCTCACGCTGTCGCCGAAGGTCGACCTGATCTCGTTCACCGGCTCCACCGCTGTCGGCAGGCGGATCATGGAAAAGGGTGCCGCCACGATGAAACGGCTCTTCCTCGAACTCGGCGGGAAGTCGGCCACCATCGTCTTAGAGGACGCTGACATCGGGTCGGCCTGCGCGATCGGCATCGCGCCGTGCATGCACGCCGGACAGGGCTGCGCCAACCCGACACGGATGCTGTTGCCGCGGTCGCGCTACGACGAGGGCGTCGCGATCCTCAAGAGCATCTACGACAACGTCACGTGCGGCGACCCGCAGGACCCCGGGACCCTGTGCGGCCCGGTAATCTCGGACAAGCAGCGCAAGCGTGTTCTGGGCTACATCAGGAAGGGCGTCGAAGAGGGCGCCACCGCTCTCGTCGGGGGGCCCGACGCACCGACCGGCTTCGACCGGGGATTTTACGTCCGGCCAACGCTGTTCATTGATGTCGACAACTCGATGACGATCGCACAGGAGGAGATCTTCGGGCCTGTTCTGGTCGTCATCCCGTTTGACGACGAAGAAGACGCGATCCGGATCGCCAACGACAGCCCCTACGGGCTGGCCGGCAACGTGGTGTCGGGCTCGCTGGAGCGTTCGCTCGCGGTGGCCCGTAGGCTGCGCGCCGGATTCATCGGCGTCAACGGCGGCACCCCCTACGCCGCCGACACGCCGTTCGGCGGGTACAAGGCCAGCGGGGTCGGCCGCCAGAACGGCGTGGCCGGGTTCGACCAGTACACCGAGATCAAGTCCGTGGCGTACCCCGTCGTTTAGCACCTGATGTCGCGGCGAGATTGCCGTGACGGCTGTGATTCCGGGGCCGATCGCGACCGTGGCGGCAATCTCGGCGGCGGGGACCACCCCCGCCCTCCGGCCGTCACATCCCTTGGTTGACAATCGACGGACTGCACACGTCAAAGGAGACTCCATCATGGCCGAGGCCGTCATCGTCGAAGCAATGCGCTCACCGGTTGGTAAACGCAACGGCGGATTGTCCGGGGTGCACCCGGCCGATCTTTCCGCGCAGGTCCTCAACGGGCTGGTCGACAGGGCCGGCATCGACCCCGCGATTGTCGACGACGTCATCTGGGGCTGCGTCATGCAGGCCGGTGAACAGGCCCTCGACATCGGCCGCACCGCGCTGCTCGCCGCCGGCTGGCCCGAGACCGTGCCGGGCGTGACCGTCGACCGCCAGTGCGGCTCCAGCCAGCAGTCCGTTCACTTCGCCGCGGCCGGGGTGATCGCCGGGCACTACGACGTCGTCGTCGCAGGTGGCGTGGAGTCGATGTCGCGGACCCCGATGGGCTCGTCGCTGGCCAACGGCGGGCGGCCCTACCCGCAGAGCTTCATCGACCGCTACAACGGCCAGATCCCGAACCAGGGCATCGGCGCGGAGATGATCGCCGAGCAGTGGGGCCTGAGCCGCACCGCGCTCGACGAGTTCTCCCTCGCCTCACACGAAAAGGCTGGTGCAGCCCAGGATTCAGGGGCGTTCGATGACCAGATCGTGGGCATCACGGTAACGGACGGGACAGAAAAATCAGTCGTCGTGAAGGACGAGGGAATCCGCCGCGGCACGCCGATGGAGAAGATGGCGTCGCTCAAGCCGGCGTTCAAGGAGGACGGCGTGATCCACGCCGGCAACTCCTCGCAGATCTCCGACGGTTCGGCAGCGCTGCTGTTCATGTCGGCGGAGAAGGCGAAGTCGTTGGGGCTCAAGCCGCTTGCGAGGGTGCATACCGCGACACTGGCCGGAGCCGACCCCGTGATCATGCTGACCGCCCCCATCCCGGCGACGCAGAAGGTGCTCAAGAGGTCGGGGCTGAGCATCGGCGACATCGGCGCCTATGAGGTCAACGAGGCATTCGCGCCGGTCCCGCTCGCGTGGCTGAAGGACATTGGGGCCGACGAGAAGAAG
>CAIYOH010000204.1 GCA_903927745.1 uncultured Mycobacteriaceae bacterium | reverse complement strand
TGATGGAACGTGCACGCCAGATCGGGTTGCACGTGTTCACCACCCGCAACAGCGCCAACTGGGCGACGCTGACGATGGATCCGTGGATGCGGTTCCAGACGTCGGCGAAAGTCGCCCAGCTGTATATGGACAACGACCCGGAGAACAAGATCAGCCGCGTCGTGCGCGCCCAGGCGCTGCCACCGGGGCGCGGCCTGCTGGTCGGTGTCGACGGCGACGTCGAGGGGATCCTGGTCGGCTCGCCGGACGCGGCCCCGTCCTGACGCCCGCTGGTGACAGCGGCTCACGGCCCGGCATCCCGGGGACCCTCAGCCGTTTCGCCTACGATCGACCCTCGTGCCCCCCACCGAACGCGCTCGCCAGGCGCGTCGCCACCGTCGCGGGGCTGCTGGGTGTCCTGCTGTGCGCGCTGGTTCCGTTGGCGCCGGTGAAGCAGACCACCGCCACCGTGCTGTGGCCGCAGGGCGCCACCGACGGGCACGTCACCCAGATCACCGCCCCCCTGGTGGCCGGCGCGCCGCGCTCGCTGGACGTCTCCATCCCGTGCGCGGCGATCGCCACCCTGCCTCCCGACGGCGGCCTTGTCTTCGCGACGCTGCCGCCCGGCGGCGACAACGGCAAGGCCGGGCTGTTCGTGCGCGCCGACAAGACCACCGTCGTCGTCGCCTTCCGTGACGTCGTCGCCGCGGTGGCCCAGCGCGCGGCCATCGCGGCGGGCGGCTGCACAGTGCTGCACGCCTGGGGCGGACCGGGCGGCGTGGGCGCGGACTTCGTCGGCATCCCCGGCGCCGCGGGAACCCTTGCCGCGGAGAAGAAGCCGCAAGTCGGCGGCATCTTCACCGACCTGAAAGTGCCCGCCCAGCCGGGGCTGTCGGCCCGCGTCGACGTCGACACCCGGTTCATTACCTCCCCCACCGCCCTCAAGGCGCTCATCCTGCTGGTCGGCGCGCTGGCCGTGGTGGCGTCCATCGCCGCGCTGGCCGTGCTGGACGGGCGCGCCCGCGGCAACCCCGGCTGGCGCACCCGGTGGCGGCCCCGCTGGCGCCCCCGCTGGCCGACACGACGGGCCGGCGCCGCTACGCTGCTCGCCGACGCCGTGGTGATCGCCACCTTGCTGCTGTGGCACGTCATCGGCGCCACCTCATCCGACGACGGCTACAACCTCACCCTCGCCCGGGTGGCCCCCAAGGCCGGCTACGTCGTCGACTACTACCGCTACTTCGGCGCCACCGCCGCGCCGTTCGACTGGTACCTGAGCCTGCTGTCGGCGCTCGCGGCCGTCAGCACCGCCAGCGTGTGGATGCGGCTACCCGCCCTGTGCGCCGGCATCGCGTGCTGGCTGCTCATCGCCCACTGGGCCCTGCGCCGCCTGGGGCCCGCCCGGGGCGGCCTGGGCCACAACCGGGCCGCGGTGCTCACCGCGGGCGCGGTGTTCCTGGCGGCCTGGCTGGCGTTCAACAACGGCCTGCGGCCCGAGCCGCTGATCGCCCTGGGCGTGCTGGTCACCTGGATGCTGGTGGAACGCGCCATCGCAACCGGGCGCCTGGCGCCGGCCGCGGTGGCGATCGTGGTCGCCATGCTCACCGCGACGCTCGCACCGCAGGGCCTGATCGCCCTGGCCCCGCTGCTCACCGGGGGCCGGGCCATCGCCGCGATCGTCCGCCGCCGCCGGCGCACCGACGGCCTCGCCGCCCCGGTGGCCGCCCTGGCGGCGTCGCTGTCGCTGATCACCGTGATCGCGTTCCGCAGCCAGACCCTGGCCACGGTGCTCGAGTCGGCGCGCCTCAAATACACGGTGGGCCCCACCGTCGCCTGGTACCAGGACTTCCTGCGCCTCTACTTCCTGACGCTGGAGAGCAACAACGAAGGCTCGCTGTCGCGGCGGTTCGCCGTGCTGGTGATGCTGCTCAGCATGTTCGGGGTGCTGATGGTGCTGCTGCGCCGCGGCGGGGTCGCGGGCATGGCCAGCGGGCCGGCGTGGCGGCTCATCGGCACCACCGCCCTGGGCTTGCTGCTGCTGACGTTCACCCCGACGAAATGGGCGGTGCAGTTCGGCGTGTTCGCCGGGCTGGCCGGCACGCTGGGCGGCGTCGCCGCGTTCACCTTCGCCCGCATCGGCCTGCACAGCCGCCGCAACCTGGCGCTCTACGTCACCGCGCTGCTGTTCGTGCTCGCGTGGTCGAGCGCGGGCGTCAACGGCTGGTTCGAGGTCGCCAACTACGGCGTCCCCTGGTTCGACATCCCGCCGGTGATCGCCAGCCAGCCGGTGACGTCGATGGTGCTGGCGCTGTCGATCGTCACCGGACTGCTCACCGCGTGGTATCACTTCCGCCTGGATTACGCCGGGCACACCGAGGTCGAGAACAACCGCCGCAACCGGGTGCTGGCCTCCACCCCGCTGTTGGTGGTGGCCTCGTTCATCGTTTTCCTGGAGGTCACCTCGCTGACCAAGGCCTTCGTGTTCCGCTACCCGCACTACACCATCGGCAAGGCGAACCTGGCCGCCATTACTGCCGGTCTGAGGGGCTCGCCGCCCCTAAGCTGCGCCATGGGCGACGACGTCCTGGCCGAGCCCGACCCGAATGTCGGCATGCTGCAACCGGTTCCGGGCCAGCAGTTCGGGCCCGCCGGCCCGCTCGGCGGCCTGCACCCCGTCGGCTTCATCCCCGATGGCGTGGGCGACGACCTGCGCTCGCACCCGGTGCTGAGCAAACCCGGGGTGGTGAACTCCGACGCCTCCCCCAACAAACCCAACGCCACCATGAGCGACTCCGCGGGCACCGCCGGCGGCAAGGGCGCCGCGGGGGTCAACGGCTCACACGCCGCACTGCCGTTCGGTCTCGACCCGGCCCGCACCCCGGTGCTGGGCAGCTACGGCGAGAACACCCTGTCCGCCACCGCGACCTCGTCCTGGTACCAGCTGCCCCCCGACTGGAGCCAGCACACCGCCGAGCGGCCGCTGGTGGTGGTCACCGCCGCCGGAGCCATCTGGTCCTACAAAGAGGACGGCACCTTCACCTACGGGCAGTCGCTGAAACTGCAGTGGGGCGTCGACCACCCCGACGGCACCACCACGCCACTGGGCCAGGTGCAGCCGATCGACATCGGGCCGTGGCCGGCATGGCGCAACCTGCGGTTCCCGCTCGCCTGGGCGCCGCCGGAGGCCAACGTGGCGCGGATCGTCGCCTACGACCCGAACCTGAGCTCTGAGCAGTGGTTCGCGTTCACCCCGCCGCGCGTCCCGGCGCTGCAGACCCTGCAGTACCTGTTCGGAACCACCACGCCGGTGCTGCTCGACATCGCCACCGCCGCGAACTTCCCCTGCCAGCACCCCTACACCGAGCACCTGGGCGTCGCCGAACTCCCCGACTACCGGATCCTGCCCGACCACAAGCAGACGGCGGCGTCGTCCAACGGGTGGCAGTCCGGCGAGGCCGGCGGCCCGTTCCTGATCACCCAGGCCATGATGTACACCACGACCGTCCCGACCTATCTGAGCGGCGACTGGTACCGCGACTGGGGCTCGGTGGAGCAGTATCACCGGCTGGTGTCGGCCGACCAGGCCCCCAACGCCGCCGTCGACCAGGCAGTGATCACCGTGCCCGGCTGGAGCCGGCCGGGACCGATACGGGCCCTGCCGTGAGCGTGCGCACGACGCGCTGGGTCGCGACCATCGCCGGGCTGATCGGGTTCGTGCTGTCGGTCGCCACCCCGCTGCTGCCCGTGGTGCAGACCACCGCCACCCTGAACTGGCCGCAGAACGGCCAACTCACCAACGTCACCGCGCCGCTGATTTCGCTCACCCCCGTCGACGTGACGGCGACGGTGCCGTGCGCGGTGGTGCGCGACCTGCCACCCGAGGGCGGGGTGGTGTTCAGCACCGCGCCCAAGAAGGGCAAGGACGCCGCGCTCTTCGGGTTGTTCGTGGTGGCCAACGGCCAGCACGTTGACATCACCGACCGCAACGTGGTGATCCTCAGCGCGCCCCGCGACAAGGCGGCCTCGCCGCAGTGCCAACAGATCGAGATCACCTCCACCACTGCCGGCACCTACGCCACGTTCGCCGGGTTGACCGACGCGGCCGGCAAGCCCCTCAGTGCCGGTTTCGCTGACCCCAACCTGCGGCCGCAGATTGTCGGGGTGTTCACCGACCTGACCGGCCCCGCCCCGGCCGGGTTGCGGTTCTCGTCGACCATCGACACCCGATTCTCCAGCACCCCAACGACAGTGAAGCTTGCCGCGATGGTGCTGGCGGTTCTCTCCACAGTGGTCGCGCTGCTCGCGCTGTGGCGCCTGGACCGCCTTGACGGGCGCCGCATGCAGCGGCTGATCCCCACCCGGTGGCGCAGGTTCAGCCTCGTCGACGCCGCGGTGATCGCCGGGTTCGTGGTGTGGGACGTGATCGGCGCGAACTCCTCCGACGACGGCTACATCCTGGGTATGGCCCGCGTCGCCGGCCGCGCCGGCTACATGTCCAACTACTTCCGCTGGTTCGGCAGCCCGGAGGACCCGTTCGGCTGGTACTACAACCTGCTGGCGCTGATGACCCGCGTCAGCGACGGCAGCCTGTGGATGCGGTTACCCGACCTGGTCGCCGGCCTGGTGTGCTGGCTGCTGCTCTCCCGGGAGGTGCTGCCCCGGCTGGGGCCGGCCGTGACGTCGAGCAAAGCCGCCAACTGGGCGGCCGGCATGGTGCTGCTCACCGCGTGGATGCCGTTCAACAACGGCCTGCGCCCCGAGCCGATCATCGCCCTGGGCGCGCTCATCACCTACGTGCTGATCGAACGCTCCATGTCCGCCTCCCGGCTGACACCCGCGGCGCTGGCGGTGGTGACCGCCGCGTTCACCCTCGGCGTGCAGCCCACCGGGTTGATCGCGGTGGCCGCCCTGGTCGCCGGCGGGCGCCCGATCCTGCGGATCTTCGTGCGCCGGCGCCGCATGGTGGGCGCCTGGCCGCTGGTGGCCCCGATGCTGGCCGCGGGCGCGGTGATTTTGACCGTGGTGTTCGCCGACCAGACCTTCGCAACAGTGTTGGAGGCCACCAGGATTCGCACCGCGATCGGCCCCAGCCAGGCGTGGTGGACCGAGAACCTGCGCTACTACTACCTCATTCTGCCGACCGTCGACGGCTCGCTGTCGCGCCGATTCGGCTTCCTGGTGACCGCGCTGTGCCTGTTCACCGCGGTGTTCATCATGTTGCGCCGCAAGCAGATTCCCGGGGTGGCCCGCGGTCCGGCGTGGCGGCTCATGGGCGTCATCTTCGGCACCATGTTCTTCCTGATGTTCACCCCAACGAAGTGGGTGCACCACTTCGGGCTGTTCGCCGCCGTGGGGGCGGCGATGGCCGCGCTGACCACGGTGCTGGTGTCGCCGACGGCGCTGCGCTCGTCGCGCAACCGCATGGCGTTCCTGGCGGCGCTGCTGTTCTTGCTGTCACTGTGCTTCGCCACCACCAACGGCTGGTGGTACGTCTCGAGCTTCGGCGTGCCGTTCAACAGCGTCATGCCCCGCTTCGCCGGCATCACCGCCAGCACCGTGTTCTTCGTCCTGTTCGTGATCGCCGCGGTGTGGGCGGTCTGGTTGCACTTCGCGCCCAGCGACCATGTGGACGGCCGGGCCACCCGCGCGCTCACCGCGACCTACTGGGCCCCCATCCCCCTGGCGGCCGGGTTCATGGCGCTGGTGTTCATCGCGTCGATGGTGGCCGCGATCGTGCGCCAGTACCCCACCTACACCAACGGCGTCGCCAATGTGCGCCAGCTCGCCGGGGGCTGCTCGCTGGCCGACTACGTGCTGGTCGAACCGGATAGCAACGCAGGTTTCATGACGCCGCTCGCCCCGGCCGCCGACGCGCAGTACGGACCGCTGGGCCCGCTCGGCGGCGTCGACCCGATCGGGTTCACGCCCAACGGCGTGCCCGAACGGCTGGTGGCCGAGGCGCTGCAGGAGACCCTGGTGCCCCAGCCCGGCACCGACGCCGACTGGTACAGCCCGAAGAGGCTGACGACGCCCGGCGTCAACGGGTCGCTTGCGGTGCTGCCCTATGGGCTGGACCCCGCCCGGGTGCCGCTGGCGGTAATTACACCACCACCGGCCGCCAGCAGCCCAGCAAGTTGACCTCGGCGTGGTACCAGCTGCCCAAGCCCGACGCCGCCCACCCGCTGGTGGTGGTCACGGCCGTCGGGACGATCGCCGGCAACAGCGTCCTGAAGGGATTCACCTCGGGCCAGACCGTGGCGCTCGAATACGGCAGGCCTGGCCCGGGCGGCCCCGGTGGCGGGGTGGCCCCGGCGGGCCGGCTGGTGCCCTACGACCTCAACGGCGAGCAGCCCAGGGCGTGGCGCAACCTGCGCTTCGCGCGGTCGGCGATGCCCGCCGACACGGTCGCGGTGCGTGTGGTCGCCGAGGACCTGTCCCTGACGCCCGACGACTGGGTCGCGGTGACCCCGCCGCGGGTACCCGAACTGCGCACCCTGCAGGAATATGTCGGCCCCGCACAGCCGGTGCTGATGGACTGGGCTGTCGGGCTGGCCTTCCCGTGCCTGCACCCGATGCTGCACGTCAACGGCGTCACCGAGGTCCCGAAGTTCCGCATCACGCCGGACTACAACGCCAAGAAGCAGGACACCGACACGTGGGAGGACGGCGTCAACGGCGGCCTGCTGGGCATCACCGATCTGCTGGTGAAGGCGCACGTGATGTCGACCTACCTGTCCCACGACTGGGGCCGCGACTGGGGATCGCTGCGCAAGTTCGAGACCGTGGCCGACGCGCATCCCGCGCAACTCGACCTGGGCACGGCCACCCGCAGCGGCCTGTGGTCCCCCGGTCAGATCCGGATCAAGCCGTAGCGTCCCATTCCGGTCGATTCGTCGGTTTATGGTCGGTTTTCCGCACCATCACTTGGGTAATGTGACCCCTGCATCAGGTGACTTTGGACCCTGGCCGGTCCCTGCCGTTCCTATAGTACGGTAAACACGCTTTCAAAGAACTGTGAGTCGAGATGATGTAGGGGAGGACTGCGATGGACACCCTTCCGCACTCGCAGGCCGGGATCCTCACGTCCGCCGGCTGGGCCCCACTACCAAGGAGAACCCCATGACCACGATGTTGAACAGACCACTGAACATGTCGTGGAACACACCCCTGGTCGAGACGCACCCGGGCGCGATCCATCCGATTCTCGAGCGCGCCGGAATCCTCCAGTCGGTCGAGCCCGCCAAGGCCGCGGTGATGATCGAGCAGCTGGGCCGGGCCGGCTTCGCGCCCGGCGAGACGATCCTTCGCGAGGGCGACCTGGGCGACCGGGTGCACGTGATCCTCGATGGCAAGGCCAAATCCAGTATTCACGGCTCCGGCGGTCGGGCCAGCCTGCGGGCGATCATGGGCCCGGCGGACATCTTCGGGGAGTTGTCGGTGTTCGACCCCGGCCCGCAGACCTTCACCGTCGCGGCGATCACCGACGTGCGCACGGTGTGGATGGACCGCCTGGTGCTGCGGGAGTGGATGGCCTCGATGCCGTGCATCGGCGAACAGTTGCTGCGGGTGCTCTCGCGGCGCCTGCGCGAGACCGACGACGACCTGGTGGAGCAGTTGTCCAGCGACGTACCCGCCCGCCTTGCCCGCCAGCTGCTGCTGTTGGGCGAGCGATTCGGCAAGCCCGAGGGCGACACCGTGCGCGTGATGCACGACCTCAGCCAGGATGAGCTGGCGCAACTCGTCGGCGCCGACCGGTCGTCGGTCAACAGGGTCCTGCGGCGCTTCGCCGCCCGCGGTTGGATCGAAGCCGAAGGCAAGTCGACGCTGATCCTGCAACCGTCCGCGCTGGCTCACCGCGCGTCCGGCGGATCCAGTTGGGGCAGTAAGCCGAACAGGCGCCGTCACCGCCCGTTGCTCGCCCCCTACCGGCCCCGGCCGTCGCGCGCCAAAACCCCGGCTTAAACCGGGATCAGTCCGTGCTTGCGGACCACACGCCACCACATCTGCTTGTCGCGCAACAGGTGCATCGACTTACGGATGAGCAGGCGGGTGTGGTGGGGCTCGATCACTGCGTCGATGAATCCGCGCTCCGCGGCGATCCACGGGACCGCCATGTTGAGGTTGTAGCCCTCGATGAAGTCCCGCTTGATGGTCTGCGCCTCGGGCGTTGTCGGGTCGGGGAACCGCTTCATCAGTAGCTGCGCGGCCCCGTCGGCGCCGATCACCGCGATGCGCGCGGTCGGCCAGGCGTAGTTGAAGTCGGCGGTGAGTTGCCGCGAGCCCATTACGGCGTACGCGCCGCCGTAGGACTTGCGGATGGTGATCGTCACCTTGGGCACGTCGGCCTCGACGACCGCGTACAGGAAGCGTCCGCCGCGCTTGATGATCCCGTTCTTCTCCTGCTCCACCCCGGGCATGAATCCCGGCGTGTCCACCACGAACACCAGCGGGATGCCGAAGGCATCGCAGAACCGCACAAAACGGGCGGCCTTGTCGGCGGCCTCGATGTCGATCGCGCCGGACATGTGCATGGGCTGGTTGGCGATCACGCCCACGGTGCGGCCGTCGACGCGGGCGTACCCGGTGATGATCGCCTGGCCGGCATGGGCGGCCACGTCCAGGAAGTCGCCGTCGTCGAAGATGCGCAGCAGGATCTCGTGCATGTCGTAGGCGGTGTTGTCCGCGTCGGGTACGAGCGCGTCGAGTTCTAAGTCGCTGGGGGTGATCTGCGGCTCCAGGCCGGGGTTGACCACCGGCGCCTTGGCGAAGGCGTTCGACGGCAGGAACGACAGGAAGTCGCGCACGTAGGCAAAGGCCGCAGCCTCGGACTCGACCACCTGATGGATGTTGCCGTAGTGGGCCTGCGCGCGGGCGCCGCCGAGCTCGTCGAGGCTCACCTGCTCGCCCGTGACATCCTTGATCACGTCGGGACCGGTGACGAACATGTAGCCCTGGTCGCCCACCGCGACAATCAGGTCGGTCTGGATCGGCGAATAGACCGCTCCCCCGGCGCATTTCCCGAGGATGATCGAGACCTGCGGGACCACCCCCGAGAGCGATTCGTGGCGGCGGCCCAACTCGGCGTACCAGGCCAGCGACGTGGCCGTGTCCTGGATGCGGGCGCCGGCGGAGTCGTTGATGCCCACGATCGGGCACCCGACCATCGCGCACCACTCCATCAGCCGGGCCACCTTGCGGCCGAACATCTCGCCGACCGACCCCTGGAACACCGTCTGGTCGTGGGAGAACACCCCGACCGGCCGGCCGCCGATCAGGCCGTGGCCGGTGACCACCCCGTCGCCGTACAGCGCGTTCGGGTCGTTGGGGGTTTTCGCCAGCGCTCCGATCTCCAGGAACGTGCCCGGGTCGACCAGCGCGTGGACACGGGCGCGGGCGCTGGGGATGCCCTTCTTCTCGCGCTTGGCGACGGCCTGCTCGCCGCCGGGCTCCCTGGCCTGCTCCAGGCGGGCGTGCAGCTCGGCCAGCTTCTCGGCCGTGCTGTGCTGCCCGGAAACCGCTCCCGACCCCGCAACTTCGCTCATGTGTACCTACCTCCGCGATGTCCGTGATCGCGTCGTCATGGTAGCGGCCCGGGCGGCGTACGGGCGCGGCGGAGGTGCCGGAATCACCACAAACACTGTCGCTGCGCCCTCTGAGCGATGCCGGTGATCGCAGGCATCGCTTCTTCGGCGGTTCTGTGGACTCCCGTGTGACGCGCGAGTAGCGTTTCCTCCACTCGACCTATCCTCGCGTCGATAACTGAGCTTGTCGGAGGTTTGCTATGTCGCTGATGTGGGTGTCCCCGGAGTTGGTGTCGGCGGCGGCGTCGGATGTGGCGGGGATCGGGTCGGCGTTGTCGCAGGCCCATGCGGCGGCGGCGCCGGCGACGACGTCGATTGTGGCGGCGGCCGGTGATGAGGTGTCGGCGGCGATCGCAGCGTTGTTCGCCGGGCATGGGCAGGCGTTTGCGGCGGCGGGCGCGCAGGCGCAGACGTTTCACGATCAGTTCGTGCGGGCGCTCAGTGGTGCCGGGGGTGCATATGCGGGTGCGGAGGCGGCCAGTGTGTCGCCGTTGCAGGCGGCGGCACAGTCGGCGCAGTCGGTGACGTCGCTGGTGTTGGCCCCGGTGAACTCCGAGGTGTTCGCGCTGACGGGCCGGGTGTTGATCGGCAACGGCATCAATGGGGCGCCGGGTACGGGTCAGGCCGGCGGGGCGGGCGGCTGGTTGGTGGGTGACGGGGGTTCGGGTGGTTCGGGGGTGGCGAGTACGGCCGACACCGGTGGCGCTGGAGGCGCCGGGGGCGCGGCCGGGTTGATCGGCGTGGGTGGCGCCGGGGGCGCCGGGGGCTACAGCAGTGTGGGCGCCGGTGGCG
>CAIYOH010000203.1 GCA_903927745.1 uncultured Mycobacteriaceae bacterium | reverse complement strand
GCGGCGGCGCCGGCGGGGCTGGCGGGTTGCTGAGCTCCGGGGGTGCGGGCGGCGCGGGCGGGTCGTCCACCAGCTACGGCAGCGGGGTCGGCGGTGTCGGCGGGTCCGGCGGAGCACTCAGTGGCCTGGTCGGCGCGGGCGGCGGGGTCGGCGGGGCAGGCGGGTCGTCGATCACCAACGGAGGCGGGATGGGTGGGGCCGGAGGCGGCGGCGGCTCGCTGTTCGGTCACGGCGGTACCGGCGGCGAGGGCGGCGCCAGCTTTGGGGACTCGGGCGGTCCGGGTGGGGCCGGAGGGGCGGGCGGCCCGTTGTGGGGCGCCGGCGGCTCCGGTGGAGCCGGCGGAACGAACGTCGCCGGCCTGGCAGGTGCGGGCGGCACCGGCGGGGCCGGCGGCAACGCCGGGTGGCTGGGTTCGGGCGGGCCCGGCGGGGCCGGTGGGGCAAGCCTTGTCAACTTCACCCCCGGAGGCCAGGGCGGGGCTGGCGGCAACGCACACCTGCTCGGCTGCGGCGGGGCCGGCGGGTCCGGCGGACTCTCCGCCGGGGGCAACGGCGGCAACGGCGGCAACGGCGGTGCCGCAGGCTCGCTGCTGGGTAACGGCGGCAACGGCGCGGCGGGCGGGGACGTGCCACCCACCTCGTCCTCCGTCGGCGGGACGGGCGGCAGCGGCGGCAACGCCGGGTTGATCGGCGACGGCGGCAACGGCGGCAACGGCGGCAACGCCGGGACGTTCGGGATGATGGGAGACCCCGGCACCGTTGGGACCGGGGGGCTGCTGCTCGGCAAGAACGGGAGCCCCGGGCTGCCCATGAGCCAGAACCTGCTCGTCAACCCCGGCTTCGAGATTGCCTCACCGTCCGGTTCTGGCTTCAGCGGCGTGACCGTTCCCGGCTGGACGGAGTCCGGCACTCCGACGGTCATCGACTACGGCACCTCTCGCCGCTTCCCCGGGATAGCGTCCCTCCCCTACCTGCCGGGCTCGCTCGGCTTCCCGAGCCACGCGCCGGTGGGCGGCGGCCAGAGCTTCGCCGGCGGCGGGCCCGTGGCCACGTCCACTCTCAGCCAAACCGTCGACTTGTCCAGTGCGTCCGGGAAGATCAACACCGGCACCACGCCGTACACCCTGAGCGCAGACCTCGGCGGCTACATGCTGGACCCGTCGCGGAGCACCGTTCAGGTCAACTTCCTCAACTCCACCGGGACTGTTCTGGGCACCGGCACCATCGGGCCCGTCACGGTGGCCGACCGGCTCGGCGTCACCGGGTTCCAGCAACGCGCGATCTCCGGCACCATTCCGGTGGGCACCACCTCGGCGGTGGTGACGACGACCTTCAACGACCGCAACCCGATCCTCGGCAACTACAACGACGCCTACGCCGACAACCTGTCGTTCACCGTCGGCGCTCACGGCCTCACCCCGGCGCCGCTGACACCGCCGCCGTCCAACGTCGGCCACCTCGATCACGTGTTCCTGATCTACATGGAGAACCACGGCACCGGCGACATCGTCGGCAGCCCCAACGCGCCGTACACCAACGCGCTGATCAACACCTACGGGTATGCGAACAACTACCACGCGCTCAGCCACCCGAGCGACCCCAACTACTTCCGGATCCTGGGCGGATCGGACTTCGGCATCATGTACAACGCGCCCCCGAACTCCATCAACGCACCCAACCTCATGCAGGAAATGGACTCCAGCGGCGTCACCTGGGCCGGCTACGCGCAGAGCATGCCCTACCCGGGCGACCTCACCTCGTCGGGCAACTATTCCGTCGACCAGTTGCCCTTCGCGACCTACAGCTCCGTCTACAACAACACGCCCGCCTACCATCAGGCGCACCTGCTGCCGCTGACGCAGTTGGGCACTGATTTGCAGAACCCCTCCACCGCACCGCAATTCGCGTGGATAGCCGCCAACGAATCCAACAACGGGGAAGGCCCGATCAACACCCCCATCGGCGCCACCACCTTCGTCGCCAGCCAGCTCACGACGCACCAGTACAACGTCTCGGCCAGCGACCAGTTCGTCCAGCAACAGGTGTCCACCATTCAAAGCTCGCCCGCCTGGAACAACCCGAACCAGAAGGACGTCATCATCGTCACCTGGGACGAGGACTACAACAACCTGTCACTGGGCATCGGCAACCAGGGCAACAACGTCCCGATGGTCGTCATCCCGAACCAGGGCGCCGTGACGCAGGGGAACATGCAGTCGGGCCACTTCGTCACCACCAGCTACTACAACGAGTACGGCCTCGCGGCGACCATCGAGCAGTCCCTGAGTCCGACGCCGGGGGCCTTGGCCCCGCTGACGTACAACGACATGTACGCCCAGCCCCTGAACGGCTTCTGGAAGTAGCGCCCGGTCCCGCCTGATTACAGGGGGGCGGACGGCAGCGCCCCGCGGGCGGCCTCGTAGGCAGCGCCCACCCGGTAGAGGCGGTCGTCGGCCATCGCGGGCGCCATGATCTGCAGGCCCACCGGGAGGTTGTCGTCCGGGGACAGCCCGGAGGGAACCGACATGCCGCAGTGACCCGCCAGGTTCAGCGGCAGCGTGCACAGGTCGAATAGGTACATCGCCAGCGGGTCGTCGACCTTCTCGCCCAGCGGGAACGCAGTGGTCGGGGTCGTGGGCGACACCACGACGTCCACGGATTCGTAGGCGTGATCGAGGTCGCGGGCGATCAGCGTCCGCACCTTCTGCGCCTGGTTGTAGTAGGCGTCGTAGTACCCGGCGGACAGCGCGTAGGTGCCGATCATGATGCGCCGCTTGACTTCCGGTCCGAATCCGGCGGCCCGGGTCAGCGCCATCACCTCCTCGGCGCTGTGGGTGCCGTCGTCGCCGACCCGCAGCCCGAAGCGCATCGCGTCGAAGCGCGCCAGGTTGCTGGACACCTCTGAGGGCAGGATCAGATAGTAAGCGGCCAACGCGTACTCGAAGTGCGGGCAGTCGACCTCGCTCACCTCCGCGCCCAAGGACGTGAGCCGCTCGACGGCGGCCTCGAATGACGCCAGCACCCCCGGCTGGTAGCCCTCGCCGCGCAACTGTGTGACCACCCCGACGCGCATCCCGCGCAAGTCACCCATCGCTCCGGCCCGCGCGGCGGCGACGACGTCGGGGATCTCGGCCGTCATCGATGTCGAATCACGGGCGTCGTAGCCGGCGATTACCTGGTGCAACAACGCGGTGTCGAGGACCGTGCGCGCGCACGGGCCGCCCTGATCCAGCGACGACGCGCACGCCACCAGCCCGTAGCGTGACACCGTCCCGTAGGTGGGCTTGACGCCGACGGTCGCCGTCAGCGCGGCCGGCTGGCGGATCGAGCCCCCGGTGTCCGACCCGATGGCCAGCGGCGCCTGGAATGCGGCCAGGGCCGCCGCGCTGCCCCCGCCCGACCCGCCGGGCACCCGGTCGACGTCCCACGGGTTACGGGTGGGACCGAATGTGGAGTTCTCCGTGGACGAGCCCATCGCAAACTCGTCCATATTGGTCTTGCCCAGGATCGGGATGCCGGCGGCGCGCAGCCGCGTCGTCAGCGTCGCGTCGTACGGTGACCGCCAGCCCTCAAGGATCTTGGATCCGCAGGTGGTCGGCATGTCCGTGGTGGTGAAGACGTCCTTAAGTGCCAACGGAACCCCGGCCAGCGCCGACGGCAGGGGCTCCCCGGCGGCCCGCCGCGCGGCAATCTCTCTGTCGGCGGCGGCGGCGGCCGCCAGCGCCGCGTCGGCGGCCACATGCAGGAAGGCGTGGAACCGCTCGTCGGTGGCCGCGATCTGGTCCAGGCACGCGCGGGTCACCTCGGTGGAGGACACTTCCCCCGCGGCGATCCGGGCGGCCAGAGTCGCCGCGTCGGACCGGATGAGCTCGGTCACTCGGGGTCACCCAGGATCTGCGGTACGGCGAATCGGCCGTCGACGGCCGTGGGCGCTGAAGCCAGCGCCTCCTGCTGCGTCAAGGACGTCGCCGGCTCGTCGGGGCGGGTGACGTTGACGGCACGCAGCGGGTTGTCGGTGGCTTCCACGCCGGTGGTGTCCACCGCCTGAACCTGGCTGACATGGGTCAGGATGGCGCCGAGCTGCCCGGCGAAGCTGTCGAGTTCGCTGTCGGTCAGCGCCAGCCGGGACAGGCGGGCCAAGTGCGCCACCTCGTCGCGAGAGATCTGGGACACGAGGCAGAAGCCTATCCCGGCCGACGGTGTGGGCGTGAAACTGCCCGCACGCTCGTCGCCGGGCGTGAAACCAGCGTCACGCTCGCCCGGTGGGCGCGAGCGCGTCCAGCCGACATGACGCCGGGCAGCCGCTGTGCAACAGTGTTGGCCGTGCCGTCGTATCTGCTGCGCGTTTCGCTGCTGGACCGCCCGGGCAGCCTGGGTGCGCTGGCGGTCGCGCTCGGGGCGGTGGGCGCCGACATCCTGTCGCTGGACGTGGTGGAGCGCAGCGCGGGGCACGCGATCGACGACCTGGTCGTCGACCTGCCCGCCGGTGCCATGCCCGACCGGCTGATCACCGCCGCCGAGGCCCTGCCGGGTGTGCGGGTGGACAGCGTCCGGCCCCACACCGGGCTGCTCGAGGCGCACCGCGAGCTGGAACTCCTCGACCGTGTCGCGGCGGCCGCCGACAACTCGTCGCGGCTGCAGGTACTGGTTGCCGAGGCCCCCCGGGTGCTGCGCGTGAGCTGGTGCACGGTGCTGCGCAGTTCGGACGGAGACCTTGCGCGCCTCGCCGCCAGCCCGGGCGCCCCGGAGACCACGGCGGCGTCGGCCCCGTGGCTTCCCCTCGACCGCGCGGTGGCGCTGGACAGTGCCGGCGACTGGGTGCCGCAGGCGTGGCGCGACATAGACACGACGATGGCCGCGGCACCGTTGGGCGACCCCCACACCGCGGTGGTGCTGGGCCGGTCGGGCCCCGAATTCCGGCCCTCGGAGGTCGCCCGGCTGGGCTATCTCGCCGGCATCGTGACGACGATGCTCCGCTGAGCTGCCGAACTACCCCGGATCCGCCTGCGCGGGCGGCCCGTCGGCGAGCAGACGGCGGAAGCCGTCCTCGTCGAGAATCGGCACACCCAGTTCGACGGCCTTGTCGTACTTCGACCCGGGCGCCTCGCCGGCGACGACGTAGTCAGTCTTCTTCGACACCGAACCCGCGGCCTTGCCGCCGCGCGCGATGATCGCCTCCTTGGCGGCGTCGCGGGAGAACCCGGCCAGGGAACCGGTGACCACAATCGTCAGGCCCTCCAAAAATCGCGGCACGCTCGCGTCGCGCTCGTCGGCCGTCCGCACCCCGGCCGACGTCCACTTGTCGACGATGGCGCGATGCCAGTCGACGGTGAACCATTCGGTGAGTGCGGCGGCGATGGTGGTCCCCACACCGTCGACCCTGGCCAGTTCTTCGGTGGATGCCGCGACGATGGCGTCCAGATCGCCGAACGCGGTTGCCAGGGCGCGGGCGGCCGTCGGCCCGACGTGCCGGATCGATAACGCGACCAACACCCGCCACAGCGGCGCGGCCTTGGCTTTGTCGAGGTTGGCCAGCAGGCGTGTGCCGTTGGCCGACAACGCCCCGGCCTTGGTGCGGAACAGGTCGGTGCGCAGCAGATCGTCCTCGGTGAGGGTGAACAGGTCGCCCTCGTCGTCGATCACCCCGGCCTGCAGCAGAGCGCTCGCAGCCTCGTAGCCGAGCCCCTCGATGTCCAGTGCACCGCGCCCGGCAACGTGAAATACCCGCTCTCGCAACTGGGCCGGGCAGGACCGGGAGTTGGGGCAGCGGATATCGGCGTCACCCTCCTTCGCCGGAGCGAGCGGGGTGCCGCACTCGGGACACGTTGTGGGCATGATGAATTCACGCTCGGTGCCATCGCGGAGGTCGACGACGGGGCCGAGGACCTCCGGGATCACGTCACCGGCTTTGCGGATCACGACGGTGTCACCGATCAGGACGCCTTTGCGCTTGACCTCAGCGGCGTTGTGCAGGGTGGCCAGCCCGACCGTCGACCCTGCCACCGTCACCGGTGTCATGAAGGCGAACGGCGTCACGCGGCCGGTGCGCCCCACGCTGACCCGGATGTCGAGCAGCGTCGTCTGCGCCTCCTGGGGCGGATACTTGTAGGCGACGGCCCAGCGCGGCGCCCGCGACGTCGTACCCAGCCGTCGTTGCTGCGAAAAATCATCCACTTTGACGACCACGCCGTCGATTTCGTGCTCGACGTCGTAGCGGTGCTCACCCCAGTAGGCGATCCGGTCCTCGACGGCCTTCAGACCGCACACCCGCGTTGTGTGCCCGGACACGGGCAAACCCCAGGCGCGCAGCGCGGAGTAGGCCTCGTGCAGGGTCTTGGGCGCGAAGCCTTCGCTGTGGCCGATGCCGTGGCAGATCATCCGCAGCTTGCGCCGGGCGGTGACGGCCGGGTTCTTCTGCCGCAGCGACCCGGCTGCGCTGTTACGCGGATTGGCGAACGGCGCCTTGCCGTCCTCGACGAGGCTGGCGTTGAGCACCGCGAAATCGGCGAGCAGGAAGAACACCTCGCCGCGCACCTCGAGCACGGTGGGCAGCGGGAACTCGTCGCTGCCTAAGAGTCGTTCGGGCACGTCGTCGATGGTGCGGGCGTTGAGGGTCACGTCCTCGCCGACGCGGCCGTCGCCGCGGGTGGCGGCGCGCTGCAGGTGGCCATCGCGGTACTCCAGCGACAGCGCCACACCGTCGATCTTGAGCTCGCACAGGTAGTAGGGGTCGGAGCCGATCTCGTTTTCCACGCGGTTGCTCCAGGCGCCGAGTTCGTCGCGGTCGAACACGTCGTCGAGGCTCAGCATCCGCTCGAGGTGCTCCGCCGCGGTGAACTCGGTGGCGAATCCGGCGCCGCCGACGAGTTGGGTCGGCGAATCGGGAACCCGCAGTCCCGGATAGCGTTCCTCGAGCGCGAGTAGCGCAGTGAACATCGTGTCGAAATCGGCGTCGGAGATGATCGGTGCGTCCTTGATGTAATAGCGGAACTGGTGTTCGCGGACCTCGCTTGCCAGTTCCTGCCATTGGTGCCGCACCCTGGGCGGTATCTCACCAGCTTCGTCGGAGCCAGCTTCTGCGGAACGCACCCTGGCAGGCTAGCGCCCGCCCGCCGAGATTGCCGTGGTGGTAGTCCGATGGGCCGAGGGCACAACCACCGCGGCAATCTCGGCGCACCTCAGATGGCGTCGGGATCCTCAGCGAACGCGTCGGCGGCTGCGCGGGCGAGCTCGATCGCGGTGCGGGCCCACTGCGTCGTCGCACCGGCCAGACCGCACACGGGCGTGACGCCGATGCGATCCCGCAGCGCCGTTCGTCCGAATCCCAGCCGGTCGGTCACCGCGACCACCGCGCGGGCCATCTCTTCGGCGGACGGCCTGCTCTCTGGGGCGCTGGCGGGAACCACACCGAGCATGACGGTGCGCCCCGACTCGACGAATGCGGCGATGCTGTCCAGATCAGCCGCCTGCAATGTGCTCGCATCCAGGGAGAGCGCACTGATCGTGCTGCGCTGCAGCACGTTCCAGGGAATGTCGGGGGCGCCGCAGTGCATCAAGACGGGGAGAGGGCTCACCGCTGCGACGCAGATGTCCAGCAGCGCCGTCGCCACCGCCTCGTCGAGCCGGCCGACGGGACTCAGGGTCGTCACCGGAGTCAACCGCCCGGCCAGCGCCGTCGGCAGCGACGGTTCGTCGAACTGCACCACGACAGTGGCATCCAGGCGGCGGGCCAACGCCGCCCGATGCGCGGCGACCCCCTCGGCCAGCGACGCCGCCAGGTCGCGCACCGCGCCTGCGTCGGTGATCGCCCGGTGGCCATTGGCCAATTCGAGGCCGGCCGCCAAGGTGACCGGTCCGGGGGCCTGCACCTTGACCACGCGCCCGCCGCCGCGCAGGCCGGCCACCTCCCAGGCTTCCTCGAGGCCATCGCAGTCCTCGTCGAGGAAACTGACGGCGCGGCGCGTCACGGCGCCGGGCCGGGCCGCGATCCGGTACCCGCGCGGCACCGTATCGATCGCGACGTCTATCAGCAGCGCGCCGGCCCGGCCCAACAGGTCGGCACCCACCCCCCGGGCGGGCAGTTCCACCAGGTGGGGCAGCCCGCCCGCCAGTTCGCCGACGACGACGTCGGCGGCCGCCCGTGGCGCCGTGCCCGGCCACGAGCCGATGCCGCTGGCCCGGGCGAAAGGATGCGCGACATCATTCACCGGCCCAACCGTATTCGATGCGACGGCGCATGCCGGTTCCGCGGGGTACTTTCGAGCCGAGAAGGGTTGCGGATGATGGCAAGAGCGACGGGGCCGCTGCTGGTGTGCGGCGCGGTGTTGCTGACGGCGGCCTGCACCCGGGTGGTGGACGGCGTCGCCCTGCCGGGATTCGGCGCCAGCCGCCAAGCCGTGCACGGAGTCGACGTCGACGCGATCCTGCTCGATCAGCCCCGGATGCGCGCGATCACCGGCGCCGGCGAGCACCTGAACATCATTCCCTCGATGGACGTCACCACCCCGATCGACATCAACGCCTTGGCAGGTACCACGCCGCAGCAGTGCCGGTTCCTGTTCGCCGAGACAGTGACGTTCGGGCCCGACGTCGCGGAGTTCCGCAAGATCACCTTTCAGGATCCGCCGGACGGCGCCCTCATCTCCGAGGGCGCCGCGACCTACCGTGACACCGAGACCTCTCGGCGCGCATTCGGCGCCCTGGTGACCGCCGTCGGTGACTGCGCCGACGGCTCGGCAGGGCAGGCGTTGGTCGGCGACTGGAACGCCGCTGCGACGTCGCTGCACCTGGGCCCCGGCGGCTGCGGACGCGACTACCGGGTGATGTCGCTGGCCCTGCTGGAAGTGACGTTCTGCGGCTTCCCGCAGTCGGTCTCCGACACCGTCATGACGAACATCGCCGCCAACGTGCCCGGCTAGCTCGGAATCAGCGCGACGTACCGTCGATCGTGGCGCTGCCAAGCACCTCGTCGCCCTGTGGATCGGGCCGATAGAGCACCAGCGTCTGCCCCGCCGCCACCCCGCGCAGAGCGGTCCGCGACCGCACGCGCAGTTCGTCGCCGACCAGTTCGGCGATGGCGGCCACCGTGTCGCCGTGGGCCCGCACCTGGACCGCGCACTCGAGGGGGCCCGCCGGGGCGGTTCCCGCGGTGAAGACCGGATCCCGTCCGACGAGGCCGAAGACGTCGAGCTCGTCCGCCCCGCCCACCCGGACGGTCGCGGTCCGGGCGTCGATCACCGTGACGTAGCGGGGCAGGCCGTCAGGACCAGGGCCGGCGATGCCCAGGCCCTTGCGTTGCCCGACCGTGAAACCGTGCACCCCGTCGTGGGTCGCCAGCACGGAGCCGTCCGCGGTGACGACGTCGCCGCGCCGCACACCGATGCGCGCGCCGAGAAACGCGCGGGTGTCGCCCGAGGGGATGAAGCAGATGTCGTGGCTGTCGGGCTTGTCGGCGACCGCGAGGCCGCGCCGGGCGGCCTCCGCGCGGATTGCGGGCTTAGCCGTATCACCGATGGGGAACACGGCGTGGCGCAGCTGTTCGGCGCTGAGCACGGCCAGCACGTAGGACTGGTCCTTGTCTGCGTCGACGGCACGGCGCAGCCGCCCATCGGAGAGCCGGGCGTAGTGACCAGTGGCCACCGCATCGAAACCCAGCGCGCGGGCCTTGACGGACAGCGCCGAGAACTTGATCCGCTGGTTGCATCGCACGCACGGATTGGGAGTCTCCCCGCGGGCGTACGACGACACGAAATCGTCGATCACGTCGGCCTGGAACCTCTCGGCGAAATCCCAGACGTAAAAAGGTATTCCGAGCACATCGGCCACCCGGCGCGCATCGGCGGCATCCTCCTTGGAGCAGCAGCCCCGCGACCCGGTGCGCAGCGCGCCGGGTGCGGCCGACAGGGCGAGGTGCACCCCGACCACGTCGTGACCGGCATCGACCATGCGGGCGGCGGCGACCGCGGAGTCGACGCCGCCGCTCATGGCGGCCAGGACCCTC
>CAIYOH010000202.1 GCA_903927745.1 uncultured Mycobacteriaceae bacterium | reverse complement strand
GGCGGGCAGCGTGGCCTCCTTCGTCGCCGCCTACCTCGCTGTGCGCTACCTGACGCGGTACTTCCAGACCCGCACCCTGACGCCGTTCGCCGTCTACTGCGCGCTGTTCGGCGCGGGCAGCCTGGCCTGGCTGACGCTGCGGTAGGAAGGTGACCATGAGGCGACCAGAGCCCGCTAAGCCCGGACCCGGCCAGGAATCCGTGTGGGACTATCCGCGACCGCCCCGCCTCGAGCCCTTCACCGGGTCGATCACCGTCGAGTTGGGCGGTGAGGTGATCGCTTCGATCAACAAGGGGACCCACCAGGCCTGGCGGGTGCTCGAGACCAGCCACCCGCCCACCTACTACCTGCCCCGCGTGGCCTTCGCCCCGGGCGCCCTGCGCGACGCGCCGGGGGCCTCTTGGTGCGAATGGAAAGGCGAGGCGAGCTACTACGACTTGGTCGGCGGTGCCACCGTCGCCCGCAAGGCCGCGTGGACCTACCGGAACCCGACGCCGGGGTTCGCGGCTATCGCCGGTGCGATCGCGGTGATGGCGGCGCAGGTCGACCGCTGCACCGTCAACGGCGAGGTGGTGGTGCCCCAGCCCGGCGGCTTCTACGGCGGCTGGATCACCAGCTGGGTCACCGGACCCTTCAAAGGCGTTGCGGGATCGATGGGTTGGTGACGGTGGCCGCTTCATGACACGCGACGACGTCGACGTCTTGGTGATCGGCGCCGGGCTGGCCGGATTGCGGTGCGCGCGCGTGCTGGCTGCTGCGGGCCTGGAGGTCGCGGTGTGGGAAGCCGGCGACGACGTGGGTGGCCGCGTCCGCACCGACGTGGTCGACGGCTTCCTGTGCGACAGGGGCTTCCAGGTGCTCAACCCGGCCTATTCGGAACTAGCCGGTGCCGTCGACGTCGGCGCCCTGGGACTTCAGCCCTTCCGCGCCGGCATGGCGGTGCGACGGCAGCGCGGCGCGGCGGTGCTGGTCCATCCGCTGCGCGAACCGGCCGCCGTGCCGAGAATGCTGGCCTCGGGCATGATCCGACCCCGCGAGGCGTTGGCGTTCGGGCGGTGGGCATTGCCCGCATTACGGCCGGGCAGAGTTAAATCCGGGAAGCGCGACGACACCGTGAAACAGAGCCTGGACCGTTGCGGAGTGCACGGCGAACTGCGCCGCGTGATCGACCGTTTCTTCGCCGGTGTTGTGCTCGACGACACCGGGGCCACCTCCACCGCCTTCAGCCTGCTGCTCGCGGGCCTGTTCGCGCGAGGCGTGCCGGGCCTGCCGGCCGACGGCATGCGGGCGCTGCCACGCCAGCTCGCCGCACCCCTGGGCGATCGAATAGCTCTGTGCCACAAAGTGACCAAGATCGAGCGCAGTGGTACGCAGTGGCGCGTCCAGTCGCCCGATGCGGTCGTCGGTGCCACCGAGGTGGTGGTGGCGACCGATCCCGTCACTGCGGCTGGGCTGACCGGTCAGCCCGCACCGGCGATGCGCGGGGTGGTCACCGATTGGTGGGTTGCCGACGAGGCCCCGTCGACGCTGCCGATGCTGTGGGTCGACGGCCGCCCGGATCCCCCGGGGCCGGTGGTGAACACCGCGGTGATCAGCGCGGCCGCACCCACCTACGCGCCGCCGGGGCGCCATCTGATCTGCGCGTCGGCCCTGCTGGCGTGCGACGGTGCGGCGGCGCCGGAGAGCGTGACCCGCCTCCATGCCGCCGACATCCTGGGCGCCGACGGCGCGACGTGGGAATCGCTGACGCGATACGAAATACGGGAAGCGCTGCCTACCCAACCCCCGCCGTTGCGGGTTCGCCGACCGGTCGACCTCGGCGACGGATTGTGGTGGTGCGGCGATCACCGGGACACCGCCTCCATCCAGGGAGCGCTGGTCAGCGGGCGCCGCACCGCCGAACGGTTGCTGCGAAGACGCACATAACGCCGAGGTTGCCGTGATGGCTGCGCTTCGGGCGTCGACCACAACCGTGGCGGCAATCTCGCTGAAGCCTCCCCGCGTGAACCGCGGGTAAACTAGTGAAATGCCCGCCGCCGCCCTCGACACGCGCCTGCGGCTGCACCTCGATGTGGCGGTCGTCGTCGCCGCCCTGGTGCTGACCAACCTGGTAGCCCACTTCACCACCCCGTGGGCCAGCGTCGCCGTGGTTCCGGCCGCCGCCGCCGGCCTGGTGGCCCTGATGCGAACGAAGGGCCTGGACTGGGCGGACATGGGCCTGGGCCGGGCGCACTGGAGATCGGGCCTGGGCTACGGGCTGGCCGCCGTGGCCGTGGTGGCGGTGGTGATCGCGGTCGGGGTGCTGCTCCCGCCGACCCGGCCGATGTTTCTCAACCACCACTACGCCCAACTCTGGGGGTTCTCGGGCGCCGTGATCGCCTCGATGGTCGTCATTCCCCTGCAGACCGTGATCCCCGAGGAACTGGTCTTCCGCGGTGTGCTGAACGGGACGCTTCATCGGGCCTGGGGTTTCCGCGGGGTGGCGGTGGCGGGCTCGCTGCTGTTCGGCCTGTGGCACGTGGTCACGTCGCTGGGTCTGACCAGCAGCAATGTCGGCCTGACGCGGGTATTCGGCGGCGGCGTGGTGGGGATGGTGGCGGGCGTGACGGCGGCGGTGCTGGCCACCGGGGCGGCCGGGTTCGTCTTCAGCTGGTTGCGCCGCCGCAGCGGCAGCCTGATCGCGCCGATTGCGCTGCACTGGTCGCTCAACGGGCTCGGCGCCCTGGCCGCGGCGCTGGTCTGGCACCTGTCGGCCTGACCCGTCACACCACTAAGACGGCTGCCCCGGCGATCCGCCCCGCTGCGAGGTCGCTCAGGGCCCGATCCGCCTGGTCCAGGGAGTACTGCGGCGTGGTGACCTCGATGCGATGCTGCCCCGCGAAATCGAGGAACGCCCTCGCGTCGGCCCGCGTGTTCGACGTCACCGACCGGATCTGGCGCTCCTGGAACAGGTGCCGCTGGTAGTTCAGGGACGGGATGTCGGACAGGTGGATCCCCGCGATCGCCAGGGTGCCGCCGCGGTCCAGCGCCTCGCACGCGGGCGGTACCAGATCACCCACCGGGGCGAACAGGATCGCGCTGTCCAATGGCACCGGCGGCGGGTCAGCGGCGCCCTGGGCCGATACCGCGCCGAGCGCCAATGCCAGTTCGCGAGCCTGCGCCCCCCGGGTCATCACATGGACCTCAGCGCCCTGCGCCAGCGCCACCTGGGCGGTGATGTGGGCGCTGCCGCCGAAGCCGTACAACCCCAACCGCCCGCCCGGCGGCAGGTCGGCGCGCATCAACGAGCGGTATCCGATGATCCCCGCGCACAGCAGCGGCGCGAGTTCGGTGTCGGTATATCCGCCGGGCAGATGATGCGCGAAGGAGGCGGGAACCGTCGCGAATTCCGCGTATCCGCCGTCGGCGTCCCAGCCGGTGTAGGCCGATTGCGGACACAGGTTCTCGTCGCCGCGCCGGCAGTAGGTGCACGCGCCGCAGGTGTGCCGCAGCCAGGCGATGCCCACGCGATCGCCGATCCGGAAGGCTCCGCCCACTTGTGAGCCGACTTCTGAGCCGACCTCCACGACCTCGCCCACCACCTCGTGGCCGGGGATCACCCGCTCGCGATGTACGGGCAGGTCGCCCTCGGTGACGTGCAGGTCTGTGCGGCACACCCCGCACGCCCGCACGGCCACGAGCAACTCCGACGGCGCGGGGCGGGGCACGTCGGCGGTGACCCACTCGAGCGGGCCGGTGTTCATCGGCCCGGGCCGGCGCACCCGCCAGGCGCGCATCACCCGCCCCGTCGCCCCTGGGCTAACGGCGCTGTCGTACTTTGCCAGCCACCCACAGCAGAATCACTGAGCCGAGCAGCGCGGTGAAGAACGTGAAGAAGTAGCCGCCGCCGGCAGTGTTGAAGCCGAACACGCTCAGGAGGAAACCTCCGATCATGGCGCCGACGACGCCGATCACGACGTCCATCAGCAGGCCCGCCCCGCCGCCCCGCATGATCTTGCTGGCGGCCCATCCGGCAACGGCGCCGATGATGAGGTACCCGATGGGTCCGACGCTGGTGAACATGGTCGATCGGGCGAGGTATTCAGTCGCGGCCAGGACGTTCATGCGGGTCTCCTTGTCGGAAGCGCAACAACCCGGACGGGACCGCCGGGCCCTGCCACCTGTATACGCCCTCCGGCCGCCTTAAGCTCGGTGGAGTGTCACGACGGCGGCAACGTCCGCTGCGGCACCAGCGCCGGGTTGGGTGCCGGGTTGGGTGCCGGGTTGGGTGCCGGGTTGGGAACGTCCCCCGCGGGCGGCTGCGTCGGCGCAACCCCGAGGGGAGCCGGGGACGCGGGCGCGACCGGGGTCGCCTGCTCGGGCGCTCCCCCTGGTGGCGCCGCAGGTGCACTCCAAGGCTCGATCGACTCGGCGAGGGCCTTGGCGGCCCCCTGGTCGACGGGGTTGTTCGCGGTCCCGAGCCACACCACGAACCAGCGTTGGGGCGGTCCGCTGTTTGCCGTGGTCGCCGCGGGCGAGCCGACAACCCCCGTCCAGATCTGGCCGTTCGGTTTGCTGGCGTCGCTGAACTTCACCTCGTAGAACGACCCGCTCCCGGTGATCCCGTTGGCACCGGTGAGCGGGACGGATTCCTGGTTGATCCGGGTTCCCGGATACGGCAGGAAGAATTCGCCCATGTCCGAGCCCAGACGCAGCGCGGCCTTGGCGTTGTTGGGCTCGGCGTTGGCGTACAGCTTCTGATCCAGCCGGCCCATGACGATCCTGGTGTCGTTCGCCACCGCGGGGGCCTGCCCGGGTACCGACGACTGCCCGGTGGTCTTGCTCAGCAGTTCGGAGCCGTAGTCGAGGTGGGACGCGTCCGACTCGACCCAGCCCGCCGGGAGGACGAAGCTGAAACCACCGGCGGGATTGCTGAGCCGGCCCGTGTCAGCCGGCGGTGGCGCAGCCGAGTCGACGGCCGGCGCATTCGGGTCGGCCGGGGGTGCGGCCTGACCCGGCGCTGGTACCACAGTGGTGTTCGGCGGCACCGGCGGCGCGGGTTGCGGGTCGGCGCTCGAGGTCGCCGGGAACGCGATCGCGACTGCGGAGGCCGCGGCCGTGGTAGCGATCATGAGCGCCGCCCACGGCCCCCTGCGACAGTTCTTCGAGTCCACCTGATCCATGGCGACGAACCTACCGTGTAGCCGCGCCGACGCAAGGATGCCGTGCGGGCGGAGCCGCCTTGTTATCGGGGCGTGATCACGGCACAGGATGCAACGCCACCTCGTGAGCCTTGACCGACAGCCACACCCGCTCACCCGGCGCCAGCCGCAAATCTGCGGCGGCGTTGACGGTGATTGCCGCGGCCAGGCCGGGCGCGCCGTCAGGCTGCGTGCCGCCTCGAACCAGGACCGCGGAACCCCGGACATCCAGCTCGGCCACCGTAACGGCGACGGTATTGCGGGGGCTGCCGTGCGGACGTTCCCGATAGACGGCGACTGCGGCGGGCGGAAAAACCGCGACCGCCCGCGCTCCGGGGGCAAGTTCGCCGCCCCGGGTGGCATGCCAGCGGACGTCGGCCGCGGTGTGCAGCACGCCGTCGGTGTCGATGGTCCCGCTCACCAGGTTCACCCCGGCGATGCGGGCGCCGAAGTGACTGCGCGGCGCGCCGAGCACTTCGGTCACCGGTCCGGTCTCGGCGACCGTCCCGGACTCGAGGACCATCACCCGGTCGGCCAGCGTGAACACGTCCGGCAGGTCGTGCGTCACCAGGATCACCGCGCAGCCGGTGCGGGCGACGGCCGCGCGCAGCACCACACGGATGCTCGCGGCGGCGGCGACGTCGAGCGCGGCCAGGGGTTCGTCGAGAAGCAGGACTTCGGGTTCGGCGGCAAGCGCGCGGGCTATCGCGACCCGTTGGGCCTGGCCGCCGGACAGCTGCCTCGGTGTTCGGTCGGCCAACTGCTCGGCGTCCACCTCGCGCAGCCAGCGCAGCGCAGTCCCCTTCGCCCTGGCTCGGCCCCCGCGCAACGCGGCAGGTATTCGGCGGCGACTGTGGGGGCCGAAGGCCACGTTGGCGGCCACGCTCAGATGGGGGAACAGCAGCGGGTTCTGCTGGAGCAGCCCGACCCGTCGGTCGTGGGTCGGCACGTACACCCCGGCCGCAGTGTCGGTGAGCACCCTGTCCCCCAACCGCACGAGTCCCTCGTCGGGACGGACCAGCCCGGCGACGACATGCAGGGCGGTCGACTTGCCGGCCCCGTTGGGTCCCACCACGGCGAGCACCTCCCCCGCGGCCACCGAGAAGTCCAGTGCGAGATGGCGGTCGGCGACGACGGCGCGGACGTGTAACTCACTCATGGTTGGTCACCAGTCACCAGTCACCCGTCATGCGGTCACCCGGCCCACCGCGTGCCCCATACCCAGCACCAGAAGCACCGCGACAGCGACCAGCAGAACCGACAGCGCCGCGGCCGCGTCCGGGTCGCTCACCCGTTGCAGGTAGATCTCGAGCGGCAGGGTCCGGGTCACGCCCTGCCGGGACCCGGCGAACGTCAGCGTCGCGCCGAACTCCCCCAGCGAGCGGGCGAATGCTAGTACCGACCCTGACACGACCCCCGGCAGCAGCAACGGCAGGGTCACCCGCCACCAGACCGTGCCGGGTCGCGCGCCCAGTGTCGCCGCTGCCACCTCGTAATCGGCTCCGGCGCTGCGTGCGGACCCTTCCAGGGCGATCACCAGGAACGGCAGCGACACAAAGGTTTGCGCCAGCACCACGGCGGTGGTGCTGAACGCGATGCTGATCCCGCCTGCTTCCAGGTATCGCCCGATGAGTCCGATTCGGCCGAACGCATAGAGCAACGCGATGCCGCCCACGACCGGCGGCAGCACCAGCGGCAGCAGGATCAGCGGGCGCAGCAACCGGACCGGGCGCGCCGTGCTGCGCGCCAGCACCAGTGCCATCGGCACGCCGACCAGCACACACAGCGCGGTGCTGGCGGCGGCGGTCCGCAGGCTCAGCAGGAGCGCCGTCATCGAGGACGTGCTGGTGATCAGCGACCAGAAGTTCCGCCAGTCCACCTTCATTGCCATAGCGACGAGAGGTAGGACGACGAAGGCGATCCCTACGGCCGCGGGCAGATACACCCACCGGGGCAGGTTCGTCGGCCGGTGCACGGTGGCGGCTCAGGGGGCGGCGAAGCCGGCGTGGGCGAGGATCTTCCGGCCGGCGTCCGAGGTCACCAGCGACACGAACTTCTGCGCCAACGCACGCTGCGGAGCCTTGGTGAGCACGGTGATCGGGTAGCGGTTGACCGCACTCGCGGCCTCGGGAAATGTGACGGTGGTGACCGTGTCACCCGCGCTGATGGCGTCAGTGACGTAGACCAGAGCGGCGTCGGCTTGCCCGGTGGTGACCTTGGTGAGGACGTCGCTGACGCTGGGTTCCTCGCTCACCGGGGTGAGCCGTACGTGCGCGGCATCCTCGATACGCTGCGTGGCTGCCCCGCACGGCACTGGCCGTTGGCAGATGACCACGCTGATCCCCGGCCTGGCGAGGTCGGCGAACGAGCCGACTTTTTTCGGGTTGCCCGGCGCGGTGACGATCACCAGCGAGTTGGACGCAAAGTTAGTCGGCTCGCCGGTCAGCAGGCCGGCCGTGGCGACGACGTCCATCTGCGCGATGTCCGCGGACGCGAACACGTCGGCTGTCGCGCCCTGGGTCAGCTGTGTGGCCAACTCGGAGGACCCCGCATAGTCGACCTCGACGCCCTGGCCGGGATTGTCGGTCTTGAACCGCTCGACGATCTGGGCGAACGCCGGCTTGAGTGAGGCCGCGGCGAACACCACGATCGTTCCGCTAGGCGGCGACGCCTGGGGCGGTGCCTGGGACTGCGATGACTGAGACGTTGAACCGCACGCCGCGAGGCCCGCCAGAAGAACCACTGAACCCCACCGCGCAGCGGCCTCTCGCATTCTTGAACGTTAGCGTATGGCGAATTTCGCGGGATAGCTACTGTCCAGTAACGTGGTTCGCGCAGTACTAGGACCTGATGTCGACGACGAGGAGGGCGGGCGATGGAGGTACTGGTCGCCGGCGGCGACACGGACGTCGGGCGCGCCGTGGCCGAGAGCTTCCGCGAAGACGGTCACAAGGTGACCCTGGTGGGTGCCCACCGCAACGAGCTGGAGATCGCGGCCAAGGAGCTGGACGTGGACGCGGTCGTGTGCGACACCACCGATCCGACCAGCCTCGATGAGGCCCGCGGGTTGTTCCCCCGTCAGCTCGACACCATCGTCAACGTGCCCGCCCCGTCCTGGGACGTCGGCGACCCGCGGACCTACTCGACCGCCGACACCGCCAACGCGTGGCGCAACGGGCTCGACGCGACGGTGCTGTCGTTGGTGCTGACGGTGCACACCGTCGGAGATCACCTTCGCTCCGGTGGCTCGATCATCAGCGTCATCACCGGCAACGCGGCGCCCGGGAGTCCCGACGCAGCGGTCAAAGCCGCCCTCTCCAGCTGGGTGGCGGGGCAGGCGGGCGTCTTCGGCGCCCGTGGAATCACTGTGAACGCGGTGGCGGGCGGCCGCGGCGCCGAGCCCGGGTACGACGGGCTTTCGCGCCCCACGCCCACGCTCGCCGCGGAGGTCGCGCGGTTAGCGCTCTTCCTCACCACTCCTGCGGCCCGGCATATCACCGGTCAGACGCTGCACGTCAGCCGCGGCGCCCTGGCGCACTTCGGCTGAGCGGCTTCACCTAGCCCGGCCACCGCACTACGGTAGTTGGCGTGGCCATTCGACTCGGTTTCCAGATTCCCAACTTCTCCTACGGCACCGGGGTGGAGCAGCTCTTCCCCACTGTCGTGGCCCAAGCGCAGGAGGCCGAATCGGCCGGCTTCGATTCGGTTTTCGTCATGGACCACTTCTACCAACTTCCGATGCTGGGCGCGCCCGAACAGCCGATGCTGGAGGCCTACACCGCGTTGGGGGCGCTCGCGACGGCCACCCAACGGGTGCAGCTGGGCACCCTGGTGACGGGTAACACGTACCGGAATCCGACCCTGCTGGCCAAAATCATCACCACCTTGGATGTGGTGAGCCAGGGCCGAGCGATTCTGGGTATCGGAACCGGCTGGTTCGAACTCGAGCATGACCAACTGGGCTTCGAGTTCGGCACCTTCACCGACAGGTTCAACAGGCTCGACGAGGCGTTGGAGATCATCCTGCCGATGATCAAGGGTGAACGCGCGACGTTCTCGGGCACCTGGTACCGGGCCACGGAGGCGTTCGCGAATCCGCACTTGCGCGAACATATCCCGCTGATGATCGGTGGCAGCGGGGAGAAGAAGACGATCCCCCTGGCGGCGCGGCTCTTCGACCATCTCAACCTGATCGCAGGGTTCGACGAGCTGCCGCACAAGCTGGGGGTGGTGCGGCGGTCCTGCGAGGACGTCGGCCGCGATCCCGCCACGCTGGAGACCAGCGTGTTGATCACGGCGCTCGTCGACGAGAACGCCACCGCCGACAAGATTCCCCCGGACATGGCGCAGCGCATGGTGGTCGGCGGCGCCGCGTCGATTGCCGATCAGATTAGAACCAAGGTGCTCGACGCCGGAATCGACAGTGTGATTCTGAACCTGCCCGTTTACCGGCCGGGCGTGATCGCCGAGGTCGGTGAGGCGCTGCGTCCGGTCGTCGGCCTCAACCTGTAGCCCCAGCGACGAGCGTGCGCGGCAGCACGCGCTCGACCCGGCCTGATGCGGCGCAGTGCGTATCGCTATCGTCGAGACTGCCATTGCCCAAGCCAGAAGGCGTTTACAGTGAAAGAGTCGTTGAGCACGGGAACTCGATTCCTTGTGGCATCAGGGGTCACGATGTGGGCTGTCCTCAGCGCCCCCGTGGCCTGGGCCGGGCCGGGCGGCAGCCTTCCCGGGCCCGGCGTGTGCGACTACCCCGGTATCGGCGGGAGTGATTACCAGGCGGGAGCCACCGCGTACTACTGCGATTTTCCTACCGAAGAGAACAGCACGCACTGGCACTGCGAATATGGCGGATGGAACCTGGGTGGCCCGGCTGGCACCAGCCCCATCGGCGCAAGTGCTCTAGGTTTTGGGTTCACCTTTCCTGCAGGCGATATCGGTGGTGCTATCGGTGGTTGTTCTTGGCGCTACCCGGATAACACCGTCGGCCCCGCACCGAACCCGCCGGGCGCGTGGAAGAACTACCTGGTGCCCACGCCGCCACCGCCCGAACATCGGGCGCACCCGACTCCAGTGGCTGAGCAAGAGGTAGGAACACCGCCGGTGGAAAGTCCTGATCCCGGCGGGGAGCCTCAGAGCCCGGCTTACACCAACCCGGTGTTTCCGAGTCCCGGCAGGACTGTTAACCCGCCAAGTTAGTGTGCGCGACGAAAAGCGGAACCGAATACCCCGCAGCGCGCATATGACCAGCCGGGAAACGGGCTTTGAACAGCTGTGAACAGCTTTAGTGTTGCAACAACATATACTTGGAGATTGGGTTTCCGGGTACCCGTCTGACTAGCGTTGGAGATAGCGTTAGAACCCGGAGATCCCGTCAACCCCTGTCAGGAGCAGCCGACCATGACCCCCCAGCCGGATACAACAGCTGGATCGGAACACCGCCATCGCGTCGTCATCATCGGGTCGGGCTTCGGCGGCCTCAACGCCGCGAAGAAGCTCAAGCACGCGGACGTCGACATCACGGTGATCGCCCGCACCACCCATCACCTGTTCCAGCCATTGCTCTACCAGGTCGCGACGGGAATCATCTCCGAAGGCGAGATCGCCCCGCTCACCCGCGTCGTCCTGCGCAGGCAGCGCAACGTGCAGGTGGTCCTCGGTGACGTCACCCATATCGATCTAGCGGGGAGCCACGTTGTCTCGGACCTCCTCGGCCACACCTACGAGACCCCGTATGACACCTTGATCGTCGCCGCCGGCGCCGGCCAGTCCTACTTCGGCAACGACCATTTCGCCGAGTTCGCGCCAGGCATGAAGTCAATCGACGACGCGCTCGAGGTACGCGGTCGGATTCTGAGCGCCTTCGAACAGGCCGAGAGGTCCAGCGACCCTGAGCGGCGCGCCAAGCTGCTCACCTTTACCGTCATCGGCGCGGGCCCGACCGGCGTCGAAATGGCTGGCCAGATAGCGGAACTGGCGTCGCACACACTGAAAGGCTCGTTTCGCGACATCGACTCCGCCCAGGCGCGGGTAATCCTGCTCGATGCCGCCCCCGCGGTGCTGCCGCCGTTCGGCGAGAAGCTGGGAGCGCGGGCCGCCGCCCGGCTGGAGAAGCTGGGCGTCGAGATCCAGCTCGGCGCTATGGTCACCGATGTCGACCGTAACGGCGTCACAGTCAAGGACTCCGACGGCGCGACCCGACGGATCGAGTCGGCGTGCAAGGTATGGTCGGCCGGGGTTGCGGCCAGCGGCCTCGGCGCCGATCTGGCAGCGCAGTCGGATGTCGATCTCGACCGCGCCGGGCGCGTCAAGGTACTGCCCGATTTGTCCATCCCGGGCCACCCGAACGTGTTCGTCATCGGCGATATGGCCGCCGTCGAGGGCGTGCCCGGGGTCGCGCAGGGCGCTATTCAGGGCGCCATGCACGTCACGCGCACACTCAAGGCGGAACTCCGTGGCGCCGACCCCGCGGACAGGAAGCCCTTCAGTTACTTCGACAAGGGCTCCATGGCAACGGTCTCTCGGTTCTCCGCAGTCGCGCAGATCGGCCCGGTCGAGTTCAGCGGGCTCTTTGCCTGGTTTGCGTGGCTCGGGCTGCACCTGATCTACCTGGTCGGCTTCAAGACGAAGGTCAGCACGCTGTTGTCCTGGATCGTCACGTTCCTGAGCACCGGGCGTGGCCAGCTTGCGATTACCGAGCAGCAGGCCTTCGCCCGCACCCGCCTCGAACAACTGGCCATCGCCGCCGCCGAGGCCAATCGCCCGGCCAGCAGGCGGGCGAGCTAGGTCCGATCAGGCCTCGAGATTCTGCAGCCGCACCTGACCACGGGCCACCACCCGGTCGTCGGCATCGGTGATGGTCACCAGCCACAGCTGCTGGCGGCGACCGCGGTGAATCGGCTCAGACTTGCCGTACACCGTGCCCGACTGGATGGCCCGCAGGAAATCCGTGTTGTTATTGACGCCGACCACGTTGCCGCCGCCGTGGGACGCCAACCAGTAGTAGGCCGACACGCTGGCCATGCTCTCGATCACCGAACAGTAGACGCCGCCGTGCACCAGGCCCATCGGCTGCAACAATGTGGGCTTCACCTCGAGCTGGGCACGGGCGCCATCGGGACCGACCTCGGTGTAGCGCAACCCCAATTCGGTGTCGAAAGGCGCGGTGAAATCAAGGGGGCTGCTGGCATCCGGTGGCGACGGCACGAAGTCGTGTCTACACCATCGGGCCCAGCTCCCACACCATCGGGCGCATCGGTGTCCGCTGTGCCACAGTGTCACCGTCGGGGTAGTTCACCAACCGTGAGAGGCACGACATGATTTCATCGGGTTCCACGACCGGCACCGCGAACATCGGTGTGACGGGTCTGGCCGTCATGGGTTCCAATATCGCCCGCAATTTCGCCCGGCACGGCTACACCGTGGCGCTGCACAACCGGTCGGTCGCCAAGACCGACGCGCTACTCAGCGCGCATGGCAGTGAAGGTGCCTTCGTGCGCTCGGAGACCATCGCGGAGTTCCTGGACGCGCTGGAGAGGCCGCGCCGTGTCCTCATCATGGTCAAAGCCGGCGACCCCACCGACGCGGTGATCAACGAGCTCGCCGACGCCATGGAGCACGGCGACATCATCATCGACGGCGGCAACGCCCTCTACACCGACACCATCCGCCGCGAGCAGGCGATGCGCCAGCGCGGCCTGCACTTCGTCGGCGCGGGGATCTCCGGCGGCGAGGAAGGCGCCCTGCTCGGTCCGTCGATCATGCCGGGGGGGCCGGCCGAGTCGTACACATCGCTCGGCCCGTTGCTTGAGGAGATCTCGGCGCACGTCGACGGGATCCCATGCTGCACGCACATCGGCCCCGACGGCGCCGGCCACTTCGTCAAGATGGTCCATAACGGCATCGAGTACTCCGACATGCAGCTGATCGGCGAGGCCTACCAGTTGCTGCGCGACGCCCTCGGCAAGACCGCCGGCGAGATCGCCGACGTGTTTGAGGACTGGAACACCGGCGACCTGGACAGCTTCCTCGTGGAGATCACCGCGCAGGTGCTGCGCCAGACCGACGCCAAGACTGGTAAGCCGCTCGTCGACGTCATCGTCGACGAAGCCGAACAGAAGGGCACCGGCCGCTGGACGGTCAAGTCCGCCCTGGACCTCGGCGTCCCCGTCACCGGCATCGCCGAGGCGGTGTTCGCCCGCGCGCTGTCCGGATCTGTGCCCCAGCGTAAGGCCAGTGCCGGGCTTCCCGGAGGCATGTTAGGCCAAAAACCCACTGATGCATCGCAATTCGTCGACGACGTCCAGCAAGCCCTGTACGCCTCGAAGATCATCGCCTACGCCCAGGGGTTCAACCAGATCCAGGCCGGCAGCGCCGAATACGGCTGGGGCATCACACCCGGGGACCTGGCCACCATCTGGCGCGGCGGTTGCATCATCCGCGCCAAGTTCCTCAACCGCATCAAGGACGCATTCGATGAAAATCCCGAACTGCCGACGCTGATCGCGGCGCCGTACTTTCGCAGCGCCATCGACACCGCCATCGACGGGTGGCGGCGCGTCGTGGTGACCGCGACCCGGCTGGGCATTCCGGTCCCCGGCTTCTCCTCGGCGCTGTCCTACTACGACGCCCTGCGCACCGAGCGGTTGCCCGCCGCGCTCACCCAGGGCCTACGGGACTTCTTCGGTGCACACACCTACGGCCGCATCGACGACGACCCGGCCAAGCGCTTCCACACACTGTGGAGCGGCGACCGCAACGAAGTGCCCGCGTAGCGCCGGATGAGGTTCCTGGAGGGCCACCGACCGGCGCACGACCTGACCTACAACGACGTTTTCATCATGCCCAACCGGTCGGATGTCGCGTCACGCTTCGACGTCGACCTGTCGACCGCCGACGGCTCGGGCACCACCATCCCCGTCGTGGTCGCCAACATGACCGCGGTGGCCGGGCGGCGGATGGCCGAGACGGTGGCGCGGCGCGGCGGTCTGGTCATCCTGCCGCAGGACCTCCCGATCGATGCGGTGAGGCAGACGGTCGAGTTCGTCAAGAGCCGCGACCTGGTGCTCGACACCCCGGTGGTTCTCGCGCCCGAGGACGCGGTATCCGATGCGGTCGCGCTGATCCACAAGCGGGCGCACGGCATCGCCGTGATGGTCTGCGACGGCCGCCCCGTGGGAGTGCTGAGCGAATCGTCCTGCATCGGCGTGGACCGTTCCACCAGGGTGCGCGACGTCGCCGGCACCGACTTCGTCACCGCCCCCGCCGGCACCGACCCGCGAACGATCTTCGATCTGCTCGAACACGCGCCGACTCCGGTCGCGGTGATGACCACCGGCGACGGCAGGCTGGCCGGGGTAGTGACCCGCATCGGTGCGGTCCGCTCGGGGCTGTACACCCCCGCCACTGACGCGCACGGGAGGCTGCGTATCGGAGCGGCTCTGGGCATCAACGGCGATGTGGGCGTTCACGCGCGGGCGCTGGCCGAGGCCGGGGCGGACGTGCTGGTGATCGACACCGCCCACGGGCATCAGGTCAAGACCCTGCAGGCGATCACGGCGGTCGCGGCGCTGCGGCTGGGTGTGCCCCTGGTGGCCGGCAACGTGGTTTCGGCCGAGGGCACCCGGGATCTGCTGGCGGCCGGCGCGGGGATCGTCAAGGTCGGTATCGGCCCCGGGGCGATGTGCACCACCCGGATGATGACCGCTGTGGGGCGCCCGCAATTCTCCGCGGTGCTCGAATGCGCCTCCGCGGCACAGGAGATGGGCGGGCACGTGTGGGCCGATGGCGGCATCCGGCACCCCCGGGATGTGGCGCTCGCGCTGGCCGCCGGAGCGTCGAACGTGATGATCGGGTCGTGGTTCGCCGGCACCTACGAGTCGCCCGCCGACCTGATGCACGATCACGACAACCGGCCGTACAAGGAGAGCTACGGAATGGCGTCCAAGCGTGCCGTCGCCGCCCGCACGGGCACCGACACGGCCTTCGACCGCGCCCGCAAGGCGATCTTCGAGGAGGGCATCTCGACGTCACGGATGGACCTGGATCCCGACCGCGGTGGGGTCGAGGACCTGATCGACCACATCACCTCGGGTGTGCGCAGCACGTGCACCTACGTCGGAGCCTCGAGCCTGGCGGAGTTGCACGAGCGGGCGGTGATCGGTGTGCAGTCGGGCGCGGGTTTCGCCGAGGGGCACCCGCTGCCCCTGGGATGGTAGCGTGACGATCTACCCGTCATGAACGACACCGTTGCCGTCATCAGCCTGCTGGGCATCGCGCTGCTCATCGCCGCCAACGGCGTGTTCGTCGCGGCGGAGTTTTCGCTCACCACTGCCGACCGCAGTATCGTCGCGGCCCGCGCCCTACACGGCGGACGCCGCGACCGCTTGATTAAGCGCGCCCAGCAGCGGTTGTCTTTTCAGCTGTCGGGCGCACAACTGGGGATCTCGGCCACGACTCTGGCAGCGGGCTACCTCACCGATCCGGTGGTGGCCGACCTCCCACACCCGAGACTGACCGCCCTGGGGATCCCGAACGGTCTCGCCGACACGGTCATCGCGCTGGTCGTGCTGGCGATTGTCACGTCGGTGTCGATGGTGTTCGGCGAGCTGGTCCCGAAATACCTCGCGGTGGCGCGCCCGATATCGACCGCTCGGGCGGTGGTGGGTTTCCAGCTGTTGTTCTCGCTGCTGCTCACCCCGGTCATTCGGTTGACCAACGGTGCAGCGAACTGGATTGTGCGCAAACTCGGCATCGAACCGGCCGAGGAGTTGCGGTCGGCGCGCTCCCCGCAGGAGTTGCTGTCGCTGGTGCGGTCCTCGGAGCGCAGCGGCGATCTGGACGTGGACACCGCCTTGATGGTGCGAGGGTCGCTGCAATTCGGCGACCGGACGGCCGAGGAACTCATGACGCCGCGGTCAAAGATCGTGGCGCTGCAGACCGACGACACCGTCGCCGACCTGATCGCCGCGGCCGCGGAGTCCGGATTCTCCCGTTTTCCCGTGGTCGACGGCGACCTCGACGAGACGGTCGGGATCGTGCACGTCAAGCAGGTGTTCGGGATCCCGCCGGCCGATCGTGCCCGGACCCTGTTGATCGATGTTGCGCGGTCGGTACCCGTCGTGCCCTCCACTCTGGACGGCGACGCGGTGATGGCCGAGATCCGGTCCAACAGCCTGCAAACCGCGATGGTCGTCGACGAGTACGGCGGCACGGCGGGCATGGTGACCCTGGAGGACCTGATCGAGGAGATCGTCGGCGACGTTCGCGATGAGCACGACGACGCGACCCCCGACGTGGTGCGGGTCGGTGACGACTGGCGGGTGTCGGGCCTGCTGCGCATCGACGAGGTAGCCGTCGCCACCGGATACCGGGCCCCCGAGGGGCCCTACGAGACGATCGGCGGGCTGGTGCTGAAGGAGATCGGCCACATCCCGGTCGCCGGTGAGGAGGTGCCGCTGCCGACCCTGAACGACGACGGCCTGCCGGACGTCTCGCGGCGCTGGCAAGCGAGAGTGGTGCGGATGGACGGTCGCCGCATCGACGTGCTCGAGTTGACCGAACTCCCGCGGCGGGACCATCGATGAGTGAAGCCCTCGGTGTACTGGTCGCCTTGGCGCTGATCGCGGTGAACGCGTTCTTCGTCGGTGCGGAGTTCTCGCTCATTTCGGCCCGGCGCGACCGGCTCGAAGCGCTGGCCGAGCAGGGCAAGGCCAGGGCGGCGACGGTGATCCGCGCCGGCGAACAGCTGCCGGCCATGCTGGCGGGCTCGCAGCTGGGCGTGACGGTCGCCTCGCTGCTGCTCGGGCGGATCGGCGAGGCGGCGGTCGCCGATGTGCTGCACACGACGCTGGGCCTGACGGGAATCCACCCGGCGCTGCTGCACACGCTGTCGCTCGCGATCGCGCTGGTACTGGTGGTGACGCTGCACGTGCTGCTGGGCGAGATGGTCCCGAAGAACATCGCGCTGGCCGGCCCGGAGCGCACCGCGATGCTGTTGGTCCCGTCCTACCTGGTCTACGTGCGGGCAGCCCGCCCGTTCATCGTGTTCTACAACAAATGCGCGAACCTGGTGCTACGTGCGGTGAGCGTCGAACCCAAGGACACGCTCGACATCACCGTGTCCCCAGCCGAACTGAGCCGGATGATCGCGGAATCGTCCTCGGAGGGCCTGCTGGAACCTGAGGAACAGAACCGGCTGACGCGGGCGCTGCAGCTTCGCACCCGGGTGGTGGGCGACGTTGCCCGTCCCCTCGCCGACGTTGTCGCGGTCCCCGTGGCCTCGGCGGGTGCCGGGCCGACGGTGGGGGCCGTCGAGCACGCCCTGGCCCAGACCGGCTACTCCCGCTTCCCGGTGGCCGGCACGGACGGCGACTTCATCGGTTACCTGCACATCAAGGACGTGTTGACGCTCGTCGACGATCCCCGGACCGTGATCGACCCGGCGGTGGTGCGAACGCTCCCGCGGCTGTCCAGCTCGCTGCCGCTGGCCGACGCCCTCACTCGGATGCGCCGCAGCAACAGCCACCTCGCCATGGTCGTCGACGCCGGCGGAGTCGTGGTGGCGATGGTGGCGATGGAGGACCTGGTGGAGGATCTTGTCGGCGCCTACCGGGCGACCCCATAGCGGCTCCATAGCGGCTCCATAGCGGCTTCAGAGGGGCTTCAGAGGGGCACCGTAAGATTAGGGCCGTCCCAGTGCGGAGGAGAGAGATGACTGATCGCGTGTCGGTGGGCAGCCTACGGGTCGCCCGAGTCTTGCACGATTTCGTGAACGACGAGGCCCTGCCCGGCACCGGTATCGACCCGGACGCCTTCTGGTCGGGCGTGGACAAGGTCGTCACCGATCTCACCCCCCGGAACGAGGAGTTGCTCGCCCGCCGCGACGAGCTTCAGGAACAGATCGACAAGTGGCATCGCCAGCGTGTCATCGCACCGCTGGACCCCGAGGAGTATCGCCGGTTCCTCACCGAGATCGGTTACCTGGTGCCCGCGCCCGCCGACTTCACGATCAGCACCTCCGGTGTCGACGACGAGATCACCATGACCGCGGGGCCACAGCTCGTGGTTCCGGTGCTCAACGCCCGGTTCGCGCTGAACGCGGCCAACGCGCGCTGGGGTTCCCTCTACGACGCGCTGTACGGCACCGACGTGATCCCCGAAACCGATGGCGCCGAGCAGGGTTCGAGCTATAACAAGGTTCGCGGCGACAAGGTGATCGCCTACGCCCGCGGGTTCCTCGACCAGGCCGTGCCCCTTGAGGCGGGTTCGTGGGCGGACGCGACGGGAGTCAGCATCGTCGACGGCCGGCTGCGGATCGCCACCGGCGACGGGTCCACCGGGTTGGCGAGCCCGGCGGCATTCGTCGGCTACACCGGCGAGCCGGGATCGCCCAGCTGGTCGGTGCTGCTCGTCAACCACGGGCTGCACATCGAAATCCTGATCGACCCGGAGTCGCCCATCGGCCGGTCCGACCGCGCCGGCATCAAGGACGTGGTCCTGGAGTCGGCGCTCACCACGATCATGGACTTCGAGGATTCGGTGGCGGCCGTCGACGCCGGGGACAAGGTGCTGGGCTACCGCAATTGGCTGGGCCTCAACCGGGGTGACCTGGCCGAAGTGGTCGACAAGGACGGCAAGTCCTTCACCCGCGTCCTCAACTCGAACCGCACCTACACCACGCCCGACGGCGGCCATCTCACGCTGCCCGGACGCAGCCTGATGTTCGTCCGCAACGTCGGCCACCTGATGACCAACGACGCGATTGTCGTGCACGGCGCCGACGGCAAGCCCAAAGAAATCTTCGAGGGCATCATGGACGCCCTGCTCACTGGGCTCGCCGCGGTCCACGGGCTCCGGGACGGCGCGGACAACGACGGGGCCAACGGGCCGTTGATCAACAGCCGGACCGGGTCCATTTACATCGTCAAGCCCAAAATGCACGGACCCGACGAGGTCGCGTTCACCTGCGAGTTGTTCAGCCGTGTCGAAGACGTCCTGGGCCTGCCCCAGGGAACGATGAAGGTCGGCATCATGGATGAGGAGCGGCGCACCACCGTCAACCTCAAGGCGTGCATCAAGGCCGCCGCCGACCGCGTGGCCTTCATCAACACCGGCTTCCTGGACCGCACCGGCGACGAGATCCACACGTCGATGGAGGCGGGTCCGATGATCCGCAAGGGCGCGATGAAGAACACGACGTGGATCAAGGCCTACGAGGATTCCAACGTCGACACCGGGCTCGCCGCGGGCTTCAAGGGCAGGGCCCAGATCGGCAAGGGCATGTGGGCGATGACCGACCTGATGGCCGACATGGTGGAGCAGAAGATCGCCCAGCCGAGGGCGGGCGCGACAACGGCCTGGGTGCCGTCGCCGACCGCGGCGACCCTGCACGCCATGCACTACCACTATGTGGATGTCGGCGCCGTTCAGCATGAACTCCAGGGCAAGAGCCGCACCACCATCGACCAACTGCTCACCGTTCCGTTGACCGAGGAACTGGCCTGGGCGCCCGAGGAAATCCACGAGGAGCTCGACAACAACTGCCAGTCCATCCTGGGCTACGTGGTGCGCTGGATCGACCAGGGCGTCGGCTGCTCGAAGGTGCCCGACATCCACAACATCGCGCTGATGGAGGACCGCGCCACGCTGCGGATCTCCAGCCAGCTGCTGGCCAACTGGCTGCGTCACGGGGTCATCACCGACGCCGACGTCCGCGCCAGTCTGGAGCGGATCGCGCCCTTGGTGGACGGGCAGAACGCCGGGGACCCTGCCTATCTGCCCATGGCGCCCCACTTCGACGACAGCATCGCCTTTCTGGCCGCCCGGGACCTGATCTTGTCCGGAACGCAGCAGCCCAACGGCTACACCGAGCCGATCCTGCATCGCCGTCGGCGCGAGTTCAAGGCCCGCGCCGGCACCGGGGCCTGAGCCATTGGGTAGGCACAGCAGGCCGGACACCGGCGGCGTCGCCGACGAGCCCGCCGACGAGACCCTCGCCGGCGATCCGGGCACGGGCTACCCGGCGTTCCCAGCCGCGCTCGTACGGCGCGTACGGCAGCGCTACCTCGGCGACTGGCGGGGCGGTCATCGCAGCGAGGGCGGGCGCCGGGGGGTCAGCGTCGGCGTGATCGCGACTCTGACCGCCGTCGTCGTGGTGGTGGGCAGCATCATCGCGTGGAGTTTCTTCGGGGATGTGTTGTCCGACCGTTCGCACCGGGCGGCCGGCCAGTGCATGGGAGGCCAGGAGCCGGTTGCGGTGGTTGCCGACCCGACCATCTCCGATGTGCTGAAACAGCTTGCGGACGGCTTCAACGCTTCGGCGGATCCCGTCGGCGACCACTGCATGATGGTCGGCGTCACACAGGCGGGCCCGAACGCCGTCCTGGGCGGTTTGACCGGCACGTGGCCCTCCGAACTCGGCGGGCAGCCGGCGTTGTGGATTCCGGGCAGCTCGGTGTCGGCGGCCCGGCTCGCGGCGGCGGGGCAGGCTGCCGGTCAGCCCCCCGGCCAGAAGGTGATCACCGACAGCCGTTCGCTGGTGACGTCCCCCGTGCTGCTTGCGACGCGACCGGACCTTGCGCACGCCCTGGCGAACCAGAGTTGGGCGGCGCTGCCCGGCCTGCAGACCAATCCGAATGCGCTCGCCGGGGTCAACCTGCCGGCCTGGGGGTCGCTGCGGTTGGCGCTGCCGACCGACGGCGACTCCTCGTTCCTGGCCGGTGAGGCCGTGGCGGCGGCGTCGGTGCCCGCCGGCGCGTCGGCGACGCTGGGTGTCGGTTCCGTGCGCGCACTGGTGGGCGCGCAACCCAAGCTGGCCGACAACTCCTCGGCGGCGGCGATGAACGCACTGCTCAACTCCGGCGACGCAGCGACCGCCCCGGTCCACGCGGTGATCACCACCGAACAGCAGTTGTTCCAGCGCGGTCGGACGCTCTCCGAGGGCGCACTGGCGTCCTGGATGCCGCCCGGACCTGTGCCGGTTGCCGATTACCCCACCGTCCTGCTCAGCGGCCCGTGGCTGACGGCCGAGCAGACCTCGGCTGCCAGCGAGTTCGCCCGCTTCCTGCATAAGCCGGATCAACTCGCCACACTGGCGAAGTCCGGTTTCCGGGTGAACGGCGTCGAGTCGCCGCGCAGCCCGGTAACCACCTTCCCGGCGTTGCCCGCCGCGTTGTCGGTCGGCGACGACTCCGTGCGGGTCACGCTTGCCGAGGCGCTGGCCACGCAGTCGGGCGGGGGGGCCGCGACGATCATGCTCGATCAGTCCATGCCCGTCGCCGAGGGCGGAAAACCGCGGCTGTTCAACGTGATTGCGGCACTTACGGACAAGATCAAGGCGTTGCCGCCCACCGCCGTCGTGGGGCTATGGACGTTCGACGGCCGCGAGGGGCGTGCGGAGGTGGCGACCGGCCCGCTGTCCGATCCGGTCAACGGCCAACCGCGCGGGGCGGCGCTCTCGGCGGCGCTGGACCGGCAGTACCCGTCGGGTGGCGGTGCGGTGTCGTTCACCACGTTGCGCATGATTTATCAGGACACGCAGGCCAGATATGTTGCAGGGCGGACGAATACGATCCTGTTGATCACGTCCGGGCCGCACACCGACCAGTCCCTCGACGGACCGGGATTGCAGGATTTTTTCCGCAAGGGCGCAGATCCGGCCAAGCCGATCGCGGTGAACGTCATCGATTTCGGCGACGATCCTGACCGGGCGACATGGCAGGCGGTGGCGCAGATCAGCGGCGGCGGTTACCAAAACCTCGCCACCTCGGCGTCCCCCGACCTCGCCGCGGCGATCAACGCCTACCTGTACTAAGGCACCCTGTTGTGACGCACGCCCCCTAGGCGGCGTGGCGGGCGAGTTCGATGCCGATGCGGATTTCGAGGGCGCTGAGGTCGATGATGGTGGGTGCTCGGGGTGGGGCGGTGGATCGGTAGGTGGCGCCGGTGGGGGTGGTG
>CAIYOH010000201.1 GCA_903927745.1 uncultured Mycobacteriaceae bacterium | reverse complement strand
GCAGTACCTCGTCATTGTGCTCCCCGAGCCTCGGCGGCGGGCGGTGCAGCCAGTTGCCGTGACCGGCGAGCGCGGCGAACGGCGGACACGGGTACAGGTTGGTGCCGGTGCTGGCGTGGTCCAGGGCCTCGAAGAATCCGCGGGCGCGCAGCTGAGGGTTCTCGGTGACCAGAGACGGCGACACGACGGGAGCGGCGGGAACGCCGGCGGCGGCCAGACGTTCCACGAGAGGATCTCGCGGCTGCCCGGCGAAGAAGTCCGCCAGCCGGCGGTCGATATCGTCGGCGCGCGCCCGTCGCCCGGCGACGTCCGCCATATCCTCACCACACCAGGGCGGGGTGTCCATCAGTGCGACCAGGGCGCGCCACTGCTCGTCGTCGCGCACGGTGACGGCGATCCAGTCGTCCGCACCGGCGCACCGGTAGATGTTCTGGACCACGTCGCAGTGGCCGCGGTTGCCCCGCCGGTGCAGTGTCGTGCCGAACACCTCGGATTCGATCGGCTGGACCGCGGCGACGTTGAGCACCGCCTCGAGCATCGGTAGCTCCACCAGCTGGCCGGTTCCGGTGCGCTCGGCGAAGCTCAGCGCGGCGAGCACGACGAACGCGGCATGCACCCCGGCCAGTGGGTCGCACGCGCCACGCGGGGTGACCGGCGGCGCCTCCGGCGTCCCGGTGACCCAGGCCAGCCCGGCGATCTGCTCCATGGTCGGCGCGAACCCCACCCGGTCGCGCCACGGGCCATCAAGCCCGAACGCAGGCATGCGGGCGACGACAAGTTCGGGGTTGGCGCTGCGCAACACCTCCGCGGTGAGGCCGAAGTTGTCCATCACCCGCGGGGAGAAATTCTCGATGACGACGTGGGCGCCGGCTGCCAGATCGGCGAACAGCTGCCGTCCTCGCTCCGAACTCAGATCCAGCGTGACGGAACGCTTGTTGGTGTTCATCGCGTGGAACACCCAGCCGTACTCCCACCAGTCGTCGACGTCGGTGCGCATCGCTCCGGTGTAGCGGATACCGTCGGGCCGTTGAGTCGATTCGACCTTGACCACGTCGGCGCCGAACGCGGCCAACAGGTGCGTTGCCGCGGGTCCCGCCCAGAAGGCGGTGAGGTCGATGATGCGCACGCCGGCCAGCGGCAGACCGAGCGGAAGTGGTTCGGCGTCGAATCTTCTTTTCTTCCACAGTGTCTCGCCGTCGTTCCCGCCCACCGGCGCGGTTGCCCCGGGTGCCACCGGGGCGCACACCGACATCAGCCAGGGCGGCCGGGGCTGGTGAAAGCCCGCGGGGTTGGCGACGAATGCGCCGCGCTGCGTCACGTAGTCGGTGTCGCGGATGGTGTTTCCGTTACCCAGGGCCGCAATCGGCAGCCGGAACAGTTGCCCGAGTTCAACGATCTCCTCGACGGTCCGCTCTGCCAGCCACGGCCGGATCAGCTCGCGGATCAGGTCGCGGTACTGCCAGCGGCCGATCTGGAAACGCAGTTGTTCGATCTCCTCCAACTGCGGGCACCCGACCATCGCGGCGAAGTCGAGCCATTGCTGCCCGGTCACCATGGTGATCCCGACATAGCCGTCCCTGGCCGGTTCGATCGAGGGCACCTCCAGCGTGCGGCCCACCGGCGGGACGCGCAGCAGCCGCGTCTGCAGCCACGAACTGCTCTGCATCGCGGTGATCGCCTCGAGCATGGACAGGTCCAGATGCTCACCCGGGCCTCCCTGTTCGACGCGGCGGCGCACGGCCAGCGCGCCGAACGCGGCGTACGCCCCGCCGATGTACTCCCCCAGGTCGCCGCCGATCGCGACAGGAGGCCCGGCCGGGTCGCCGCGAAAACCGGGCGAACCCGACCACGCCTGCAGCGTGAACTCGGTGGCGGCGCGACCGGTATGCGGTCCGTTCCAGCCGAAGTCGGAGATGGTGACGACGACCGACCGCGGTGAGTCGGCGAGCAGCCGCCGCGGGTCGACGCCCAGCGACTCAGCGCGCTCGCGGCCCCCCGTGATCACCACGACGTCGGCTGCGGCCACCGTTGCGCGACATCGCTGGCTATTCGAGGCGTCTGGGGCATCTGGGGCGAACGTCATGCTGCTCTTGCCGGCGTTGAGGTAGCTGTACAGCGGCGAGCATGGCCCGTCCGGTGCGTCGGGCACCGGCGAACAGGTGGCGGAGTACCGCCGCAGCCAATCACCCTGTGGCGGCTCGAACCTGCGAACCTGGGCCCCCGCATCGACGAGGAGCTTCCCGCAGTAACTGCCGGCGATCCGGTCGCTGATCTCGACAACACGCAGGTCTTGCAACGGAGTCGGCCGGCGGTCGGGCTCACGCCTCACCCGGCTATTTATAGCATTACTGCTACGTTAGCGAGGCCAATGGAGCGCATGAGGAGCGGATGACGGCCGTGGACAATGGGTCCGATACCCGGCGCCGGTTGTCGGCTCCACGGATTGCCGACATCGTCGCCGGCGAACTGCGCCGCCAGATCATCGACGGCGAGCTCGCCGACGGAGATCTGTTGCCGCGTCAGGAAGTCCTCGTCGATCGGTTCAGCGTCAGCCTCGTTTCGCTACGGGAAGCGTTGCGGATCCTGGAAACCGAAGGCCTGGTGTCGGTCCGCCGCGGGAACCGCGGCGGCGCCGTCGTCCACGCACCGGCGAAGACCACCGCCGCCTACATGCTCGGTCTGCTGTTGCAGAGCGAGTCCGTCGCCGTCGCCGACCTCGGCATGGCGTTGCAGGAACTTGAGCCGGCCTGCGCTGCGCTCGCGGCCCAGCGGCCCGACCGGGCCGACACCTTGGTCCCGCAGCTCACGCAGGTCAACGAGTCGATGGCCGAACACCTCGATGACGGTCGGCTGTTCACCGAAATCGGTCGCCAATTCCACGATCTCATCGTGCGGGGCTGCGGGAATCAGACCATCACCGCGGTCGTCGGGACGCTGGAGACGCTGTGGACCGGCCACGAACGGCAGTGGGCGGACGAGAGCGCGGCACGTGGCACCTATCCCTCGCTGGCCAAGCGCCGCGCGGTGCTGGGCGCGCACATCACGCTGGCGGAGACCATCGCCGACGGCGACGCCGACCGCGCCCGTCGCATCGCCGGCCGCCATCTCGCCGACACGCAGACTTACGTGCTGTCCGGCTCCTGCGATCAACGGATTCAAGCGCGCTCGCCGCAGGCGATGTCCCGCCCGGGGAATGTCTACCGCCCGTGACCAGCACCAGGACCGAGACTCAGAACACCCCCAGGACGGCTTTAGTCACCGGCGGCAGCGGCGGCATCGGCAAAGGCTGCGGCCGCAGGCTGTGCGAGCTCGGGTACGACGTGGTGCTCGTGGCACGCCGTGAGGGCCCGCTGCGCGCGGCCGCCGCGGAGATCGGCGCGCGCCACATGGTCGCCGACGCCTCTGACCCCGTCGCATTCTCCGCTGCGATCGGCTCCCTTGACACCATCGACCTCGTGGTTCACGCGGCGGGCGCGCTGGGCGGAACGTACGCCCGCAAGCAGACGTTCGAACAGTGGCGAGCAATCATGTCGGCCAACCTGGACTCGTGCTTCGTCGTGACCTCCGCCGTGTTGCCGCGCATGCGCGCAGGCTCGCGGCTGGTGTTCATCTCGTCGTCGGCCGCGCACGAGCCGATGCCGGCCCGCACCGCCTATTCCGCCTCGAAGGCGGGCGTCAACGCGTTTGCCCGGGCCCTGGCACTCGAGGTCGACCGCGACGGCATCAGCGTCCACCTCGTCACGCCCGGCCCGGTGGAAACCGAGATGCTGCAGGACGTTCCATTCGAGATGATCGCCATTGCGGTGTCCGACGTCGCCGAGGCGGTCGCGTGGCTGGACACCGTCGACCCAGGGGTCGATCTGCCGGAGATCCGGCTCGGCGCCGTACAGCGGGGTCCGTTCGCCCGGCCGACGGTGGTGCCTAAGGAAGCGCAGCGCCGGCGCCGGGAAACCCCCTGATCACCGATTCGCCGAACTCCTGCAGCGAGTCCGGGGCGGCGAAGTCGGCGAACCACACGTAGAACCGCTCGACGCGCTGCGCGACGAGACCGGCGAAGTGGGCGGTCAGCTCATCGGCGTCGCCGCAGACCAGCCCCGAACCCAAGTTCCCGAACCGGCGGGTGCTCACCTCACGCACCGTGGCCGCATCGCTACCCGACCGGACGAAGCCCACCATCTGCTGGACCGACAGCCGCGCCGTTCCAGCCGACGGCGCCAGATCGGGCAGCCTGTCCATGTGGTTGACCGGCAGATTCCACCAGTCCGCGTAGCGGCGAACAAGCCCCATCATCCGCCGGCCTGTGCCACCCAGAACCAGCGGGATGGGGTGCGACCTGCGCGGCGACTGCGGGGCTGTGCCGTCCTGCCCGCCCTGCCCGTCCTCGCCGTGCTGGCCGTCCTGCCCGCCCTGCCCGTCCTCGACGTCGTCACCCCAGTACTGCCGGATAAGGCCGATGTGGTGTTCGAGTTGCTCCACCCTGGCCACCGCATCCTGCCGGCCGACATCGAATCGGGCGAGCTCCTGTGGCCACGATCCCGCGCCCAGGCCGAGGTCGAACCGCCCCTCGGATGCGTCAGACAG
>CAIYOH010000200.1 GCA_903927745.1 uncultured Mycobacteriaceae bacterium | reverse complement strand
GCCGCCCCTGAGGCGGCAGCCGACGCCGCCCCTGAGGCGGCAGCCGACGCCGCACCTGAGGCGGTAGCCGAGGCTACGCCCGACGCCCCCGCCGACGCTGCCCCCGACGCGGGCGAGCAGGCCGAGCCCACGACCGAAGGCTGACCGAAGTGAGCACTGTCGTCGTCGACGCTGTCGAACACCTGGTCCGCGGGATCGTGGACAACCCCGACGATGTGCGGGTGGATCTCGTCACCAACCGGCGGGGACGGACGGTGGAGGTTCACGTCCATCCCGACGACCTGGGCAAGGTGATCGGCCGCGGGGGACGCACCGCGACCGCACTGCGCACGCTGGTCGCCGGCATCGGCGGACGCGGCATCCGCGTCGACGTGGTGGACACCGACCAGTAGCGGAGCGCTGCGCATGGAACTCCGTTGGAGCTGACGGTCGGGCGCGTCGCCAGGGCGCACGGCATCAGCGGCGAGGTGGTGGTGGACATCCGCACCGACGACCCCGCCGAACGGTTCGCGCCCGGAAACACCCTGCGCGCCAAGGCGCCCCGCGGCGGCCCGGAGCGCGGCTACGTTGTCGAAAGCGCACGCGAGCACGGCGGACGGCTGCTGGTGCGATTGACCGGGGTCGACGACCGCGACACGGCCGAGGCGTTGCGCGGCACCGTGTTCGTCGTGGACTCGGCCGACCTCCCCCCGATCGACGAGCCGGACACCTATTACGACCATCAGCTCGAGGGCCTGCGGGTCGAGACGACGACCGGCCAGCACGTCGGCGTCGTCGCGGAGGTGCTGCACACCGCCGCCGGAGAATTGTTGGCGGTGCGACGCGAACCGGGTTCCGGACCCGGCGAGACTCTGGTCCCGTTCGTCGGCGCGATCGTCACATCGGTGTCACTGACGGACCGCGTCGTGCAGATCGATCCTCCCGAGGGGCTCCTCGATCTTGAGGATTGACGTCGTCACGATTTTCCCGGCCTGCCTGGACCCGCTGCGACAATCGTTGTCCGGCAGGGCGATTGATTCCGGCCTGATGGATCTGCACGTCCACGACCTGCGGCGCTGGACCCACGATGTGCACCACTCGGTGGACGACGCACCCTACGGCGGTGGTCCTGGGATGGTGATGACGGCGCCGGTCTGGGGCCAGGCGCTGGACGAGATCTGCTCTGACGAAACACTTCTGGTGGTGCCCACGCCCGCGGGGTCGTTGTTCACGCAGTCCACCGCCCAGCGCTGGGGCGCCGAGCAGCACCTGGTGTTCGCGTGCGGCCGCTACGAAGGCATCGACCAGCGGGTCGTCGAGGACTCGGCCCGGCGAATGCGGGTCGAAGAGGTCTCGATCGGCGACTACGTGTTACCGGGCGGCGAATCGGCCACGGTGGTGATGATCGAAGCGGTGCTGCGCCTGCTCGCCGGCGTGCTGGGCAACCCCGCGTCCGCATCCGAGGATTCGCACTCCCCGGCGCTCGACCACCTGCTGGAGGGGCCGAGCTACACCCGGCCGCCGAACTGGCGCGGACTCGAGGTGCCTGAGGTGCTGTTATCCGGTGATCACGCGCGTATCGCCGCGTGGCGCCGCGAGGTGTCGCTCCGGCGCACCCGCGAGCGCCGCCCCGACCTGCTGGGCTGATACCGCGTCAGACCCGGCCGCTGGGGAAGATGGATTTGACGGCGTGGGTGATGGTGTCGCGGGCGGTGGCGTCGTCGGAGGGCTGCAGCGACTGCACCACCATGATGTAGCGGCGATCCGCGCCGATCAGTCCGGTCGACAGGTGCATCCAGTCGGGGCCGATGCAACACATCCAGCCCTGCTTGACCGCCACCGGCTCGCCGAACAGGCCGTCGGGGATGCCGAACCGCTGGGGGTAGCCGTCGGCCCCGTAGGGGGCGGACAGGGCCAGGTCGTTGACGATCACCGTGGCCCGCTCGGGTGGCAGCCCGCCGGTTCCGTCGAGCAGCATGTCGTAGTAACGGATCAGGTCCGGCAGCGAGCTCATGGTGTTCCACCAGCGCCCGTCGCTGGGCGGGGTGGTCGATGTCAGCCCGTACCGGTTCGCCACCGAGGTGATGATGGCGTCGCCGCCGCCCTGACCCCAGAACCTCTCGGCTGCGTCGTCGTCGGACTTCTCCAGCATCACGTCCAGCGCCTTATGTTCTTCCGGGCTCAGCGGTGCTTTCCCCTGGGCCTCGTGCAGGAGCAACTCGTCGGCGATGAACAGCTTGGCCACCGACGCGGTGCCGATGACCTGGCTGTTGCCGTTGGACAGCATCTGGTGGGTGCTGCGGTCGAGAATTGCCACGGACAGTGCGGCGCCGCCGGCCGCGGCGTCGCTGATGGCCTGTTGGACTCGCGCCGCCAGCGCGGCGAAGCTATCGCCGTGTAGCGATCGGGACGGCGCCATCGCCTCGACGAGCAGTTCGCCTGGCTGCGGCCGCGACGGGCCCTGCGGCTGGCCCGGGAACGGGGGCCGAGCCTGGGATTGGGGCTGGTATTCGGAGGAGACCAAGTCCGGCGTGGCGTGCAGATGGGCGAACGGCGCCCTGGCATGCAGCGTCGCCTCGCAGCCCGCGACAACCACCACCGCCACCGCCGCCTTGGCGGCGAACAGCGTCAGTGGCCGGATCTGCATCGTCACCCCTTCACGTCTGTCAAGTCTGTCCCGCGGACATCGCCCTCAGTGTGAGCTGAGGTCATGCTCAGTGATTCGGGCGCGACGTCCCCCGCGTTACTGTCCCTAGTATGTACCACTAACCAGCACGTTTGACCCTCCGCGGCCCGGTGGTTTACACGGATTTTTCCGGATGGGCGCCATCTGGCACAATAGGGGCTCTACGGCGGACGTCGAACTGCTGAGCCGCCTCACCGGCTGCTGTCAGACACGCCGAAAGCCCGAAACCCACCCTCAAGGAAGTGTGTCCCCTCATGAACCGGCTGGACTTCGTCGACCAAGAGTCGCTGCGCGACGACATCCCGGTGTTTGGCCCCGGCGACACCGTGAACGTCCACGTCAAGGTCATCGAGGGCGCCAAGGAGCGCATCCAGGTCTTCAAGGGTGTGGTGCTCCGGCGGCAGGGCGGCGGCATCCGGGAGACCTTCACGGTGCGCAAAGAGAGCTACGGCGTCGGCGTCGAGCGGACCTTTCCGGTGCATTCGCCCAACATCGATCACGTCGAGGTGGTGACCCGCGGCGACGTCCGTCGCGCGAAGCTGTACTACCTGCGGGAACTTCGCGGCAAGAAGGCGAAGATCAAAGAGAAGCGCTGATCCGGCGACCATGCTGGCTACGCTGATTCCGTGACCGACACCCCGGGGAACGCCGACACCGAGCCCGCTAAGAAGTCGACGCTGCGCGAACTCGCGGTCCTCGTGGTGATCGCAGTGGCTCTGTACTACGTCATGCTGACATTCGTCGCACGCCCGTACCTGATCCCGTCGGAATCCATGGAGCCCACCCTGCACGGGTGCGCGGGCTGCGTCGGCGATCGCATCATGGTGGACAAGGTCACCTATCGATTCGGCGCGCCGCGCCCTGGTGACGTCATCGTCTTCAAGGGCCCGCCGTCGTGGAACCGTGGATACAAGTCGATCCGCTCCCACAACGCCGCGTTGCGCTCGGTCCAAGATGCGCTGTCGGTTGTCGGCTTCATCCCTCCCGACGAGAACGACTTGGTCAAGCGGGTCATCGCGGTGGGGGGCCAGACTGTGCAGTGTCGGCCGGAGACCGGGTTGACGGTCGACGGTAAGCCGCTCACGGAGCCGTACCTGCGCCCGGCGACCATGTCAGCCGACCCGGCTGCTTACCCCTGCCTGGGCAGCCGCTTCGGGCCCGTCCACGTCCCGGAGGGGCGATTGTGGGTGATGGGGGACAACCGGACCCATTCGGCCGACTCGCGCGCCCACTGCGAGAGCATTCCCGCCGATGCGCTCAAGGAGATCCTGTGCACCGGGGACCCGAACTCGGGAACCGTGCCGGTGTCCAACGTCATCGGCAAGGCCAGGTTCATCGTGTGGCCGCCGTCGCGGTGGGGTGGTGTGAGTTCGGTTAATCCCCAGCAGGCCCGGTAGCCGTGGCCACCGCGTGGCCGCCGCGGACGGTGATCCGCAAGTCCGCAGGGCTGCGCACCCTGGAGTCGGCGCTGCACCGCAGCGGTCTGGGTCCGGTGGCCGGGGTGGATGAGGTGGGACGCGGCGCCTGTGCGGGACCGCTGGTGGTGGCCGCCTGCGTTCTCGGGCCGGGACGACTGGAAAGCCTTGCTCGCCTCGATGATTCGAAGAAGCTGACCGAGACCGCCCGGGAGCGGCTGTTCCCGTTGATCCGCCGGCACGCGCTGGCCTACCACGTGGTGTTCATCTCTCCCGCCGAGGTGGACCGCTGCGGCGTGCACGCCGCCAACATCGAAGGGATGCGCCGCGCCGTGGCAGGCCTGTCCGTCCGGCCCGGCTATGTACTCAGCGACGGTTTCCGGGTGCCGGGGCTGCCCGTGCCGTCGCTGCCGGTCGTCGGCGGTGACGCGGCGGCGGCCTGCATCGCCGCGGCCAGCGTGTTGGCCAAGGTCAGCAGGGACCGCCTGATGGTCGCGATGGACGCCGACCACCCCGGCTACGGCTTCGCCGTCCACAAGGGGTACAGCACGTCGGCGCACGGGAGGGCGCTGCGGGAGCTGGGGCCCTGCGCGGCGCACCGCTACTCGTTCATCAACGTCAGGCGCGCGGCGGCCGGGCAGGGTATCCGGCCGAGCACAGGGGGTGTCGGTGAGGAAAGATGGGGCTGGGGCGCGAGCCCACTGTCGGCCGAGTTGGCCTGCGAGAAGGACGTCTGAGCGGATGAGTGGTAGATGAGCGCAGAAGATCTCGAAAAGTACGAAACCGAGATGGAGCTCTCGCTGTACCGCGAATACAAGGACATCGTGGGCCAGTTCAGCTACGTCGTAGAGACCGAGCGGCGCTTCTACCTGGCCAACAGCGTGGAGATGATGCCCCGCAACGTCGACGGCGAGGTGTACTTCGAGTTGCGGCTGTCCGACGCCTGGGTGTGGGACATGTACCGGCCGGCACGATTCGTCAAGCAGGTCCGGGTGGTCACCTTCAAGGACGTCAACATCGAAGAGGTCGAGAAGCCCGAGTTGCGGCTGCCGGAGTAGGCCTCAGCCTCCGCCGGGTTGTGTAGGGGCGGCCGACTGTGGATAACCGGCGCTCACGGGTGGGTGACGGTTCGCTGGTGTCGTGACGCGGGTGCATCGTGGCCGCCATGACGACCGACAAGACAATGACGAGGGTAGAACTGGGGGCGCTCGGCGAGGCGCTCGCCGCGGACCACCTGACGCGGATGGGCCTGCGGATCGTGACCCGCAACTGGCGCTGCCGCTACGGCGAACTCGACGTGATCGCCTGCGACGAGGCCACCGCGACGGTCGTGTTCGTCGAGGTGAAGACCCGCACCGGCGACGGTTACGGCGGGCTGGCGTACGCGGTCACCCCCCGCAAGGTCCGGCGGCTACGCCGGCTGGCCGGGCTGTGGCTCGCCGGTCAAGAGCGGCGCTGGGGTGCGATCCGCCTCGACGTGATCGGTGTGCGGGTCGGGCGCCGCCGCACACCGGAGATCACCCATCTGCAAGGGATCGGCTGATGCCACTGGGTCGTGCGTTCTCCGTCGCGGTGCGGGGCCTCGACGGAGCGATCGTGGAAATCGAAGCCGACATCACCTCGGGTCTGCCGGGCGTTCACCTGGTCGGCCTAGCCGACGCCGCCCTGCAAGAGTCCCGCGACCGCGTCCGCGCTGCGGTGACCAACTGCGGAAACACCTGGCCCATGGCGCGCCTGACCCTGGCGCTCTCGCCGGCGACGCTGCCGAAGATGGGATCCGTCTACGACATCGCCCTCGCCGCGGCCGTGCTGTCGGCGCAGCGCACGACCTCGTGGGAGCGCCTGGAGAAGACGGTGCTGCTGGGCGAGTTGTCGCTCGACGGGCGGGTGCGGCCGGTGCGCGGGGTACTGCCCGCGGTGCTGGCCGCTAAACACGACGGCTGGCCGACCGTCGTTGTGCCGGTGGACAACCTGGCCGAGGCCAGCCTCATCGACGGCATCGAGGTATGGGGCGTGCACACGCTGGGGCAGCTGCAGAAGTGGCTCAGTGGCTCCGCCGCACTGGTCGAGCGGATCCGCGGCGGGGTCCCTGTATCGGAGCCGGCAGCCGACCTGGCCGACGTGGTCGGCCAGGCGCAGGCCCGCTTCGCCGTCGAAGTGGCCGCCGCCGGAGCGCACCACCTCATGCTGACCGGTCCGCCGGGAATCGGGAAAACAATGCTGGCCCAACGCCTTCCGGGTCTACTTCCGCCGCTGTCGGACAGCGAATCCCTGGAGGTCACCGCGATCCACTCGGTGGCCGGGCTGCTGTCGGCGGATACGCCACTGGTCACCCGGCCGCCGCTGGTCGCACCGCACCACAGCTCCAGCGTCACCGCGCTCGTGGGCGGGGGATCGGGGATGGCGCGTCCGGGGGCGGTCAGCCGGGCGCACCGCGGGGTGCTGTTCCTTGACGAATGCGCCGAGATCGGCACCCGCGCGCTGGAGGCATTGCGCACGCCGTTGGAGGACGGCGAAATCCGGCTCGCCCGCCGCGACGGGGTGGCCCGCTATCCGGCCCGGTTTCAATTGGTGCTCGCCGCTAATCTCTGCCCGTGCGCGCCCGCCGATCCCCGGGACTGCATCTGCGCGGCGGCGATCAAGCGCCGCTACCTCGGCAAGCTGTCCGGGCCGCTGATGGACCGCGTCGACCTCCGGGTGCAGATGCACCCGGTGCGCGCGGGGGCGCTCTCGACCGCCGACGGCGAGTCGACGGCGCAGGTGCGCGAACGGGTCGCGGCGGCGCGCGCCGCCGCCGCCAACCGCTGGGGGCCGCACGGATTTGCCACCAACGCCGAAGTCAGCGGGGCGCTGCTGCGGCGAAAGTTCCGCCTCGCCACCTCCACGATGGAGCCGCTGCGCGCGGCGCTGGACCGGGGGCTGCTCAGTGTCCGCGGCCTCGATCGGACGTTACGGGTCGCGTGGAGCCTGGCCGACCTGGCCGGCCGGGCGACGCCCGGACCCGACGACGTCGCCACCGCGCTCAGCTTTCGGCAACCGGGCGTCCAGCGATGACCGGCCCAGCGTCGCGGGCGTGGGCCTACCTGTCGCGGGTCATCGAGCCGCCCTGTCAGGAACTCGTCGCACTGGTGGCACGCGCCGGCCCGATAGAGGCGGCCGATCGGATCCGGCGGGGCCTGGTCGACGCGGACCTGGCCCGTCGGACCGAGGCGAGGCGCGACATCGACTCCTCGGCGCATGATCTCGACGTACTGGCCCGCCAGGATGGCCGGTTGATCACACCCGAGAGCGACGAGTGGCCGGCGTTGGCCTTCGCGGCATTCGGCAACGGGGGCGCATCGCGCGGCGGGGCGCCGCTGGCGCTGTGGGCGCTGGGCCCGGCGCGCCTCGACGAGGTCGCGGCGCGGGCCGCCGCACTGGTTGGTACGCGGGCGTCGACCAGCTATGGCGAACACATGGCCGCGGACCTCGCGGGTGGGCTGGTCGAGCGTGACGTCGCGGTGGTCTCCGGTGGCGCCTACGGCATCGACGGGGCGGCTCACCGCGCGGCGCTGGCGGGTGACGGAGTCACCGTGGCGGTACTGGCCGGCGGGATCGACATCCCCTACCCGGCGGGGCACTCCGCCCTGCTGCATCGCATCGGCCGGCACGGGCTGCTGTGCACCGAGTACCCGCCGGGCGTCCGCCCGGCCCGGCACCGCTTCCTGACTCGCAACCGGCTGGTGGCCGCGGTCTCGGGGGCCGCGGTGGTGGTGGAGGCGGGGTTGCGCAGCGGCGCCGCGAATACCGCCGCGTGGGCGCGTGAGCTGGGCCGGGTGGTCGCCGCGGTGCCCGGGCCGGTGACCTCGTCGGCGTCGGCTGGCTGTCACGCGTTGCTGCGCGGCGGCGCGGAACTGGTCACCCGGGCCGAGGACATCGTGGAGTTCGTGGGGCACATCGGGGAGCTGGCACCCGATGAGGCCCGTCCGACCACACCCATCGACGGGCTGAGCGAGGCCGAGCGGCACGTATACGAGGCCCTGCCGGGACGCGGTGCGGTCACGGTGGACCAGATCGCGGTCGCCTCCGGGGTGGCGCCCGAACGGGTGCTGGGCCCGTTGGCGATGCTGGAGTTGGCGGGGTTGGTCCGGCGCGACGACGGCCGGTGGCGCATCGTTCGCGCGCGGGACACGGCCTGATCACACTTCGGCGCGTCGGCGCAGCCGAAACCCCCGGGCCTGCCACGGTGGACCCGTGCAGGCGGTCCTCGACGAGTTTGATGAGTACCTCGAGCTG
>CAIYOH010000199.1 GCA_903927745.1 uncultured Mycobacteriaceae bacterium | reverse complement strand
CGGCAGCCGCGGGAACGACCCCCGTCGTCGGGGCCGCCGCCCCGGCGTTCTGCGCGCTCAGCGACGAGCCGATGGCCTGCAACGCGCCGGCCGCCGCCGCCAACGCTTCGGGCTGTGTAGTCACGAACGACATGTGGGTTCCTCCCTGAGATCACTGTTGGTCAGATTCATCGTTTATGCAAATGTAGGCGAATTCCCGGCACCGCTACCCGGCCGATGGGGGTCGGGCCAGAACGCTGTGCTTGAACCCGTATTTGTTGGTGTAGCCGTAGCCTGCGGCGCGCCGGCCGGCGATCCCGGCAGGAATGCCGCGCAGCAGGGTGTTGCCGGGTCCTCCGCCCGGTCCGCCTGCCGTTCCCGCCCCGGCACCGAACGGTATCGGGGTGTCCTCCATCACGGCGCTGGCCAGCGTCACCTCTGCCTGCGTGGTCGGGCTGGCCCAGCTGGGCGGCACCGACATCATGCCGATCTTGCCGGCCGATCCCGCACTGACCAGCATCGGCCCGCCAGTGTTGCCGCTCACGGAGCCGGCGGCAATTGCACCCAGATGCAGTCCAGCGAATTGCGGGGTCGGGAACCAGGCACCACCCGAACCGGCCGTGGTCCCAACGCCTTTAATTGTCTGCTGGGCGATAGAAACGCAGAAGTTCACGACTCCGACCGCGAAGTACGCCTGCAGGGTTTGCTTGATGATTGCGGTGTATTGACCATTCGTGAGGGGGCCCCACCAGGGATTGGTCGGCGTCGGCAATCCATATTTCAGGAAGTCGGTGATCGTGTTGTAGATCACCCCCTGGTTCGCGGCTGCCGCCACGGGCGGGCTGGCGAGCTGCTGCAGCGCCGCGGGTGCGGTCAGGGGCGACAGCACTTGCGACGCTGCCGCCGCGTTCTGGCCCGCGCTGCCGGTCGGCGTGGCGGCTGCTTGGGCGACGGCCGCGAACTGACTGGCCTCACCGTCCGGAGTGGTGGTGTTCGGCGGCGCCTGGTAGGGAGTCAACTGCACGGCAGCCGCCGACGTGGCAGCGTAGGTGTACATGGCGACGGCGTCCTGCGCCCACATCTGCATGTACTGGGCTTCGGTGAGCGCGATCGCCGGTGTGTTCTGCCCGAAAAAATTTGTCGCGATCAGGGTCGTCAACATCACTCGATTGGCCGCGACCACCGGTGGCGGTACCGTCGCCGCGATCGCCACTTCGAATGCGGCCGCAGCCCCCCGGGCCCGTATGGCGGCTTCCTCTGCCTGGCTCGCCGCTGTGCTGATCCAGCTCACGTAGGGGATCACCGCGGACACCATCGCCGCCGACGAGGGCCCCACCCAGGGCCCGCTGGTCAGCTCGTCCAGCACCGAGTTGTACCCGCTGGATGCGACGGCCAATTCGGCGGCCACCGAGTCCCATGCCGACGCCGCCACCATCATCGACTCCGAGCCCGGGCCCGTGTACATACGCCCGGAATTGATCTCGGGCGGCAATGCCCCGAAGTCAATCATCTACGCCTCCCGACACTGGCCGAGAATTCCTGCCCCGGAAAGGTGACTCCTCGCCAAGTCCCTCGCCCCTAACTTCCGCCGAGCGTACCGACCAGTCGTGATGATGCCGTTGCCAGGAACTGCGCGCCAGGGCGGTGTGACCGTCGAGGCTGAGCGGTAATGACATTAACTCGCCCCTCGGGATCCACTGGTGTCAAGCACCAATTGTTCATTGTCGGCAAGGAAATGTTCAATTACCACCAGTGACTGTTGATCTCGATCAATCCTCCGTTAACCTATGATTCACATTCTCATTGACTGATTGACAGTCTGATTGATTGCTCAGTGGGTAAGCGACGATCGACTCTAATTCCCAGGAAAGTGCAGTAAAGTTCCCAGGCGATTCCCAGGCGATGTGGGGCGCCCCCGGGAAACTCCTCGCCCGCTTCCGCTAGTCCTCGTCGAGGATCAGCGCCATCTCCGGGCAGGAGGCCACACCGTCGCGCGTCAGCTCCTCGTCCTCGGGTCGCACCTCGTGCTCCTCGAGCACCGAATAGCCCGAGTCGTCGATCGGAAAGAGGTCGGGGTCGACGGCGTAACACTGGGCGTGACCCACACACTTGGACGTGTCGAGACGAACCCTCACCGGTCTCCTTCACAATCGGGATTGAATGGGGACGACAGAAACGTGCCGATCGCTACAGTGTAGAAGGCCATCATCCGCCCAGCGGCCCGGAGATCGGAGCGCATGAGCACTCTCGGGGGAAGCGAGCCGGGCTCGTTCCACCTACCGCGACTCGAATACTCGACGTTGCCCTTGAGTGCCGACCGCGGCGTCGGATGGAAGACGTTGCGGGACGCCGGGCCGGTGGTGTTCATGAATGGCCACTACTACCTCACTCGCCGCGAAGATGTCCTCGCGGCACTGAGTAACACCAAGGTGTTCTCTGCACGGCTGGCGCTGCAGCCGCCCGGCAGTCCGCTGCCGGTGGTGCCGCTCGGGTTCGACCCGCCCGAGCACACCCGCTACCGCAAAATCCTGCAGCCGTACTTCAGCCCGCAGGGGCTGAGTAAGTCCCGGCCCGTGCTGCAGCGTCACGCCGCCGAGATGATCGCCGACCTCGCCGGCCGGGGCCATTGCGAGGCGATGACGGATTTCGCCAAGCGCTACCCGTTCCGGGTATTCCTCGACCTCTACGGCTTCCCACCGGAGGACCTCGACCAGATCATCGCCTGGAAAGACGCCATCGTCGCCGACAAGCCCTACATGCCCGTGGACGATCTTCAGCAGGGTCAGAAGCTGCTGGAATATCTCGTCGAGGCGATCGAGCAGCGCCGGCGAACACCGGGCTCCGACATGTTGTCGCTCGTCATGAACGGTGAGGGCGACTTCAGCGACCTCGAGTTACTGGGCATGAGCCAGCTGTTGATCCTTGCGGGCCTGGACACGGTGGCCGCCGCGATCGGCTTCTCATTGTTCGAGTTGGCGCGCAGACCGGACCTGCGCGTCGCACTTCGCGACAACCCCAGACAAACCAGGGTTTTCATCGAGGAGATCGTCCGATTGCAACCGTCGGCTCCGGTGGCGCCCCGGGTCACGACCGAATTCGTCAACGTCGGCGGCATGACCCTTCCCCCGGGGACGCCGGTGCGGTTGTGCATGGCAGCCATCAATCGTGACGGCAGCGACGCGGTGTCGACCGACGAGCTGGTCATGGATGGAAAAGTGCATCGGCACTGGGGATTCGGCGGCGGTCCGCACCGCTGCCTCGGGTCGCACCTCGCGCGCATCGAACTCACCATCGTGGTCGCCGAATGGCTCCGGCACATCCCCGACTTCGAGCTGCCCCCCGGGTACCGCCCCGACATCAAGTTCCCGTCAAAGACCTTCGCCCTCAGGGAATTGCCGCTGAGCTGGGCCTGAGTCACCCGCTACTTGCGGAACTCGGTCGCCGCCACCTGCACGAAGACCCCGGTGTCCTCGGCCATCAGCAGGCCGCGGCCCTTGGGTAGCGGGCCACCCTTCATCTTGCCGCGGATGAAGCCCTCGTCGGGATCGGCGTCCATGACCAGCAATGGCGCGTTCGCCTGGTGCAGCGCGCGCATCATGGGATCGCTGCCCGCCGACGACCAGCCGCCGAAGGTGCGGGTGACGATCACGTGCAGGCCGACGTCTGCCGCCCGGTTCACCCAGGCGGCCGCCTTGTGTAGCGGAGAGTCGAACCCCGCCGGCAACTGCTGGACGTCGTCGACGATCAGGAACACCTCCGGCCCGCTCCACCACGACCGCGACAGCAACTCCTCCGCTGACAGGCCCGGCGGGGGTTCGCGGCCGGCGAGAACGGCGGCCAGATCGGTCATCATCGCGTTGACGCCATCGAGGTTGTACGCGAAGTTCTCCACGTACTCCGAGCCGAGTGCGGTCAGCAGCTGGCGGCGCGGGTCCACCAGCCACACCTGCGCCGACCGTTGGTCTGTGGGTGGCGCACTGGTGGAACCCGGCGCGTAGAGCCGCCCGATCTCGGCCATGATGGTGGCCACCGTCGTCGTCTTCCCGCATTCGCGTCGACCCGTGACGATCAGATGCGAATTCTCGGCGAAGTTGAGGTAGACCGGCGACAGATCCAACTCGGAGATGGCCCAGGCGATTCCGCCCGCGCCGACACCCGGGCGCGTGTCTTGGGCGGCGAGCTCGCGCACCTGCTGCAGCCCGAAAATTGCGGGCAGTCGGCGTACGGACGGCGCCTGGGTGCCGGCGAGCTGGCCGACCGCCTCGACGACACTGTCGGACACGAACACGTGGTCCTGCGTGCTGGCCAGCGCGGGCCGGGCCACCAGGGTGTGCAGGCCGGCCTGCGGGTCGGAGTCGAGGCGGACGTAGTTGACCGCCACCATGCCGCGGCCCGGCTTGACCGGGACCTCCTTGGCGAACCGCGAGCGCACCAGCTTGGCGTCTTCGACGGCGGCCAGCCGCAATTCGACCCGGGAGCCGAAGCCGCTCCGCACCTGCGGCCGCAGCTCCGATTCGCGATCGGCGGTGACGATCACATGCACACCGAACGACGGCCCCTGGTTGATGATCACATTGACCTGCTCGATGAGGACCTCGTTCTCCTCGGCCAACGCCCTGTAGTTGTCGACCACGAGGAAGACGTCGCCGAATCCGTCATTGGGCACCGGGCCGGGCTCGCCGCCGAACTTGCGGCGCCGGAACACCTCCATCGAGGCGATCTCGGACTCGAGGAAGGTGAACTTGCGCTGCCGCACGAGCGCCAGCAGCTCGGCGACCGTGCGGCGCACCCCGTACGGGTCGGTGGGTCCCACCACTTCGCCGACGTGCGGCAACCGGGCCACGGTGGTCAGGGCTGTTCCGCTGTAGGCAAGGCAGTAGAACTGGACCTGCTCAGGGGTGTGGGTCAGCGCGGCTGAGCAGATCAGCGTCTGCAAGGCCGTGGTCTTCCCCGAACCGCCGGCACCCAGGATCAGCACGTTCGAGCCGGGACCCGAGGCGTCGACCGTCCACGGCGGCTGGTCGTGCTTGAACGGGCGGTCGATGACGCCGATCGGCAGCACCAGATCCCGGGCGGTGCCGTAGTCCTCCTGCCACGGTCGGCCGAGGAAGCGGTTCACCAATTCGTCGATCGGCACGGGCGTGGTCAACGGCGGCTGCCACAGACGATAGGGCTCGAAGTCGATCCTGCGTAGCTGGTCGAGGATCACGGTGCCAACCTTCGGCACCCTGAATCCGACGTCCCCGTCCCCGTCCTCCTCGGCGGCAGGGGACCCGACGTCCAACCGCCGACCGTTGTCGCTGCCGTTGCCGTTGCCGACAATGCCGACGACGGCAGGGGGGATAACGCCGGCTTCCTGGACGCTGACCTCCAGCGGGGTGAAGGAGTTGGTGAACAACTGCGGCCGGACGTAGTCGATGCTGTGCGACAGGACGGGCGCTTCCTCGCCGTCGACGGTGATCCCCCGCGGGGTGAAGTCTCGCCACAGGAACTCGGCCTGGAACCGGATGACGTCCTCGAGGCTCTTCCGGAAGTACCCGAGACCGGCCTGCGCCGGCAGGTTGACCGCGTTGGGGACCCCCGCCGCCTGCGCCGCGCCGGCGGTGCGCGCTTTCAGCACCAACCGGTAGCCCATGTTCTCCATGAGCTTCTCGGCGCGGCTTTCGATCGTCTGCGACGCCATCATCAGATGGATCCAGTAGGCGCGGCCCTGGCGACCGATCGAGTCCAGCACGTCGACTGCCGTCGGCATGATGCGGAACCATTCATAGAACTCGTCGATCACGACCACGAGCATCGGCAGTGCCGGCATGTCCTGGCCCCGTGCCCGCATCCTCCCCCGCACCGCGTTGTACTCCTTGGCGTCGTCGACACCGGCGCTGTCGCAGATGGCTTTGCGGCGGGCGATCTCGCCCCACAGGGCGTCCAGGAATCGCTCCATCAGCGCCTGGTCCTCTTCCAGGTCGGTGATGATGCGCGACACGTGCGGCACCCCGGCGAAGGGCTTGACCGCCGACCCTCCCTTGAGGTCGGCCAGCACGAACTGCAACTCCTCGGGCGGGTGACCGAGCAGTAGCGACTCGATCACCGTGCGCACCAGCGTCGACTTGCCCGAACCCGTGGTGCCGGACATGACCCCGTGCGGGCCGTCGCCGCCCTCGTCGAGCGACTTCATATCCAGGAACAGCAGTTCGCCGTTGTCCGAGCGGTTACCGAAGGGCACCCGCAACCGTGACCGCCCCATCGCGTCGACGCGACTGCTCCACAGCGCGTCGAAGTCGATGTCCTCCGGATCGTCGACGCCGTAGTACGTCAAGATGTCACGGGCCCCGATGTGCGCTACCCGCTGGCCGATCTCCTCGTACGCCTCGGCCAGTCGCCAGCGCGCCAGCCTCTGCGCGAACTCCTCGGCCTCCGCGGCGTGCAGGTGGTCGGTGAGTGCGAAGAACCACGCCTGCTCGTCAATCACCATCCAGGTGTCGCGATCACGGGGCAGCGCGTCGATCACGCCTCGCTCATTGAACCGCAGCGTTCGCTCCGGGATGGACGACCACATCGAGCCGCCGGTGACGTCGAAGAACGTCACACCATCGATGCCCTCGGCGCTGATCACGAACTCCCATTGGGGGTCGTTGATGTCGGCGATGATCAGAGTGTGCGGTGTCGGCGCCTGAGCCGCCGAGCTAGCGTGCCGGGGCGTGAAAGATCCGCGGCCGGCGAACAATTCGGACTGTTCCCCGGCGAAGTCCAGCACTGAGGAGTAGACCATCCGCGCGTTGCCGGCGGCGTCCTGTCGCCGTTGGTCGCCGAAGTGCGGAATCCACTTCACCCAGTCCCACTCGTCGGCATCCGACGTGACCACCACCATCTGCATGTGGTCGGGCCCGTGCGAGAACGCCAGTTGGCAGACGATCGCCCGCATCAGCCCCAGCACCTGCTCGCGGTCGCCGACCAGCGAGTACCACGGCTCGACCAGCACGGAGATCATCTTGGGCAGGTTGTAGACCACGCTCTGGTAGCGACCGAACTCCTGCAGCGCTTTGCCGGTCACCGGCTCCAGTTCGATGTCGGTCGGCATGTTCTGGGGCTCACCCCAGGTGACCTCGGGGCGGGTCATCCCCACGCCGATGCGCACGACACCGAAGTTGAGGTCTTTGCCGTCGGGCTTGCGTTCCCACATCCGTGGCGATCCCACCGCGGCGGCCAGCGTGTCGGGCGCCGGGTGGTACCACCGGTAGTTGGTGTCCATGCTGTCGGCCGACTCGTTCGCGGTCTCGCGCAGCATGTCCAACATCAGCATGAACTGGGCGCGCATGGCGTCGAGTTTCGGCCGGCTCATCTGCTGCTGTCCGCCGCCGGCCCGGCCGAACATCATCATCATCATCCCGCCCATCATGAAGATCGGGAAGATCGAGCCGACGCCGCCGAACACGTGAGACCCGCTGGCGAAGGTCATGGCGACCATGCCGCCCAGCATGCCGATCACCACGACGCCCACCACCACGATCCACCAGGGCTTGCCCTCCGGTGGCGGAATGCTCAGCGGTGTCGGCAGGACGATGTTTTCCGGCTTGATGACCGGGGGCTTCTCCGGTGTCGGCCGCGCAAACCCACGTTTCATCTCGGTACCGCCAACTCTGCAGGGGACATATCCATCGGTAGGGTGTCGTGTTCGACCAGTGCGTCCGCCCGGGACAGCGTCGGCCCCTGAGGCAGGAGCCGCATGGCAACCCAGGGCGCCACACTCGGCGCAGCCTTCAGGCCCAACGCCTCGCGCGCGTCCTTGCTGTCGTCCACGCCGAAGCGAGCGCCCTCAGCGGACAGCCACCACAGGGACTCCGTGGTCGTGGCACCCGGATGGTTGCCGGTGACCGCCACGAAGTTCGCGAAGTCGGGGCCGAAATAGACCTGGTCGGCTTCCCGGCCGGTCCTGTCTGCCTTCACCAGGGACACCACCTTGTCCATGTCTTTCTTCGCGATCGGGATGGTCGGCCCGGACACGACCTGGACGCGGGCGCGGCTCTCGCCCGCGGTCTTCTGCCACCACCAGCAGGTGGCTGGTTTCTCCCGGATGTCCATGACGTTCAATGGGGTGTCCGGGTAGGAGGACAGGTCCAGCTTCTTGACCACCGGCATCTTCGCCAGCGCCGACGGTTCCACCGTCACCGGCTTGGTGGCGCCCGGGCCGGAGTTCTGCAGAATCTGCGCCACCAGGGGCGGCAGTGTCTGGACCCCGTCGGTCAACACCAGCGAATCCTGCTGCGGTCCGCTCACCTGCGGCGTGACGATCACCGTGCCCACCGGGCCGGGTGCTCCCGGGAACGCCGCCGGAGCGCCCGCGTTCGGGATCTCCGGGACCGCCAGTTCGGGGCCCACCGGCAGCGCGTCGAACAGGGCCCGACTCATCGGCTTCGCCGTTCCGACCTGCTCCGGTGTCAGGCCGAGCGGCAGCAACACCGATCGGTTTGTCGAGTCGATGCGCGATCGACGTCCCTGCCGGATCACCCAGGGTTCGCCGGCGTAGCTCAGGACCACCGCATCCGAACCATTGAGCACCTGCCGGTGGTTGCCGAGGTCGGGCGTGCCGTCAATCACGGTCACCGTCACCCCCGATGCCCCGCCCACCCCGCTAGGGGAGGTCACGGTGTCGCACACCAGCCACGACGAAGCGGTCGGGCTCTTGGGCTCGAAATTCGAGGGTGCGCCCGGGATACCGACGATGGGTCCGCGCGGCATGCTGGCGATTTGGCTGCCCCGGACCAGGTGCGGGTTGTCCGGACGGCCGGTGATGAGCCGCGCCGAGGCCAGGTTGAGCGCGGGATACAGCTTCTCGCCCACGCGGACATACAGCTCGCCGGAGTCTTGGTCGGCGATGATCGGCGATTGGTTGATCTGCCCGGACGGGCTGAGGACCGAGGCCAGGAGCGCGCCCAGGCACACCACCAGGCCCGCGGAGATGGACGCGATCACCGCTAGCGTCTGCCGGCGTCCCGGCTCGATTTCCATGCGGACGCGCCAACGCGTCAGTGCCATCGACGTCCGGCGGGCCAAGAACTGGTAGCCCGTCACCTGTGTCCGCGTCGACAGGCCCAGGCCGTAACCCGAACCGCGCCCGCCACGCTTCTCTTCCGCCACGTTTTCTCACCATCCGGTCAGCGACGTCTGGAACTCGACAAAAATGCGTACCCCGATCCGCCACGCTACGGGTCACCCCCCGATCGGACCGGCCAGTTCCATCGTAGCGGCGAATGGGCGGCCCGTCCTGCGCACCGTCCTGAAGGTTCGACCGTCCGGCGAACCCTGCAAGATGAGGGTCATGACCGAGCTCGCGCCCTCATTGGCCGAACTGGCACACCGATACGGCGTCGCCACCGAGTTCGACGACTGGACCGGCCGCCGGCTGGCGATCCCCGAGACGACCATCGTCGCCGTTCTCGGCGCCCTCGGCATCGCCGCCGGCGCGGAGGGCGACCGCAATGACGCGCTCGCGGCGCATGCACGAGCGCATTGGGCGCGTGGCCTACCGGCGACCGTGGTCGGGCGCACCGGCGCGCCAACGACGTTCTGGGCGCATGTCCCGCATGGCGCTCCCGCGGAGGTGTGGCTGACGCTCGAGGACGGCACCCGCGGCGGCGGGTGCCAGCAGGTCGATAACTTCACGCCCCCGTTCGACCTGGACGGGAGCCTCGTCGGCGAGGCCAGCTTCGTGGTGCCCGCGGGTCTTCCGGTGGGATACCACCGGCTGCATCTGCGTTCCGGCGACACACACACCAGCACCGCGTTGATCATGGCGCCGGACTGGCTGGGACTGCCCGCCCGGCTCGGCGCCCGCCGCTCGTGGGGCCTGGCAACCCAGCTCTACAGCGTGAGGTCGTCGCGCTCGTGGGGTGTCGGCGACCTCACCGATCTGACGGACCTCGCGGTGTGGTCGGCCTCCCGCCACGGGGCTGACTTCCTGTTGGTCAACCCGCTGCACGCGGCCGAACCCCCGGGTCCGACGGCTCCCATGGAGCCCTCGCCGTATCTACCCACCTCGCGGCGCTTCGCCAACCCGCTCTACCTGCGGGTCGAGGCGATCCCCGAGTTCGCCGATCTGCGCGGTCGCGGCGCCGTGCGCCGGTTGTGCTCCGACGTGCAGCACCGGGCCGGCGGGCTTGACGCCATCGACCGCGACGGCGCGTGGACGGCCAAGCGGTCGGCGCTGGAGCTGCTGTACCGGGTGCCGCGCTCGGCGGGCCGGCAGCTGGGCTACGCCGCGTTTCGCGAACGGGAGGGGCGCGCCCTCGACGACTTCGCGACATGGTGCGCGCTGGCAGAGGAGTACGGCGCCGACTGGCACCGGTGGCCGGAACCGTTGCGGCATCCCACGGGACGCGGCGTCGCCGACTTCGTCGACACGCACGCCGCCGCCGTCGATTTCCATCGCTGGCTGCAGTGGCAACTTGACGAGCAACTCGCTTCGGCCCACTCACAGGCGGTGCGGGCAGGGATGGCGCTGGGCGTCATGCACGACCTGGCGGTGGGTGTTCACCCCCGCGGTGCCGACGCATGGGCCCTGCAGGATGTGCTGGCCGCGGGCGTGACAGCCGGCGCTCCGCCGGACGAATTCAACCAACTCGGCCAGGACTGGTCACAGCCGCCGTGGCGACCGCAGCGCTTGGAAGAGCTTGAGTACCAACCCTTCCGGTCGATCATCCAGGCGGCCCTGAGGCATGCCGGTGGTGTACGCATCGACCACATCATCGGCCTGTTCCGCCTCTGGTGGATCCCCAACGGCGCACCGCCCACCGAAGGTACCTACGTTCACTACGACCACGAGGCGATGATCGGCATCGTCGCCCTGGAAGCACATCGGGCCGGCGCTGTCGTCGTCGGCGAGGACTTGGGCACGGTCGAACCCTGGGTCCGCGACTACCTCATGTTTCGCGGCGTGCTGGGCACCTCGGTGCTCTGGTTCGAGCGGGACCGCGACGGCGGAGGCGGGCCGCTGCCGCCCGAGCGTTGGCGGGAGTACTGCCTGTCCACGGTGACCACGCACGACCTGCCGCCGACCGCGGGCTACCTGGCCGGCGACCACGTGCGGCTGCGCGAGTCGTTGGGCCTGCTGACGCGGCCCGCCGCGGAAGAACTGGAGTCCAACCGCGCAGAACTGGCCTCGTGGCTGGCCGAACTGCGCCGGGTCGGACTGCTGGACGCCGACCGCACCGCCGTTACTGACGGTACTGACGGTACTGACCGTACTGACAGCGTCGAGGGGATCGTGGTCGCGCTGCACCGGTATCTGGGTCTGACCCCGTCGCGGCTGGTCGGGGTCGCCCTCACCGACGCCGTGGGTGATCGCCGGACGCAGAACCAGCCGGGCACCACCGACGAGTATCCCAACTGGCGGGTCCCGCTGACCGGCCCGGACGGCCGCACCATGCTGCTCGAGGATGTGTTCACCGATAGCCGGGTGGCGGCCTTGGCCGACGCCGTGCGCGCCGCGATAGCGCCGGCGGCCGGGTAGCGCTCGCCGCGTGCCGCCGGCCGACGACCCCTAGGGCCAGACTTGCTCAAGCTGGTGCGCGACGTCGATGATCTGCGCGGTCTGCGAATGCGGCGCGTCGATCTCGTCGGCGACGTACTGCGCGATGAAACGCCGGATCTCGCCGTCGACGCCGGCCAGTATGCGCAGTACCTCGCCGCGCAGCGAGTTCGACGAGACGTTGACCGTGATGTCGGACGGGCGTGGTTTCGACACGTCAACGATCAACAGCAACGGCTCGGCTGCCCGCGCTGTAGCCCGCAACGCGATGTCGCCGGCCACCACGAATCGCTGCTTGTCGAACCGCAGGTCGAGGAGCAGGTCGATCGACAACGGAATATGAATAGCGAAAGTAATGCTGTCGCCCAGGCGACGGGTGACCTGCGGTTCCCCGATCTTGACGTTCGCGCTGACTTTGGCGATCTTGCCCGGGCCCTGGGCAATCGGCTCCATGGCGAACTCGCTACCCGCGATCTCCGCCAGCGCCGCTGCGACGCGTTCGGGGGTGACCGCCACTTCGAAGAATCTGCGGCCGAACTCTTCGTAAGAGAGGTAATCCAGGTTCTCCATAGACTCCTACGGTCTCACGTCGGGCGCCGGAAGCGCTGCTGAACCGGCCCCGCGTCGCGTCAATGTCGGATGCGATCCGCCCGTCGCTCTGCGAGAATGCGGGAACTGTGAAACCCACTCTGCTGCTCGCGGGTGCAGCCGCGCTGATCGTCGGCGTCGCTCCCGCCCACGCCGACCTCAGCCCCACCGATCAGGCCTTCCTGACCACCCTCGGCGCGGCGGGGCTGGTCAACATGAACTCCGACCGCGCGATATCGGCCGCCACAGTGATCTGCGATCTGGCCGACGGCGGAATGACGGGCGCCGAGATCGTCAAGAACGTGCAGGACCTCAATCCGGGCTTCCAGGGCGACAGCGCCGCAAAATTCGTGGTCCTAGCAGTCCAGGCTTACTGCCCGCAGAAAATACTCAAAGGGGATACGCCCTCCCCGCCGCGGGGCGGCAACACCTAGCGCCCGGGCTACGATTGGCTCAGCCAGGCCGGAGGTCCTGCACAGGAGGGGCGGTAAGTCGCGATGAGGACGGGACGCTCGGGCGAGGGTGCAGCCCGCCCGTGAATATCAGCCTGTTCATCGCCGATGCCGCCCAAGCCGATGTCCAGTCGGGGAAGGTCCATGCGTTGGGGCTGGGCTGGCGCCAGTGCCCGACACCCACGCCGCCGTTGACGTTGGTGTTGTTCCTCGATATCGACTGGGTTGAAACCAACAAACGCCACACGCTGACCTGCCAGCTACTCACCACTGATGGAGATCCGGTGATGGTGCTGGGACCGCAAGGCCCGCAACCGATCTTGTTCGAAGCGTCGGCGGAGGTCGGCCGACCGGCCGGTGCCATTCACGGAACATCGGTGCGTATGCCGCTGACGATCAACATTCCGGCTGGCCTCCCCCTGGATCCGGGGATCTACGAATGGCGCGCGGAAGTCGACGGTTTCGAGCGGACCACTGCGGTCGAACCGTTCGTGGTCGTCGGCCACGCCCCCGTCCTGGGCGCGTTTAACTGAACCGGCGGCCGCTAGCGAATCAGTCTGCCAGCGACAGTATTTCGGCGAATCCCGCGACCAGGGCGTCGTAGAAGACGTCGAAGTCGGGGATCGCCGCGGTGTCGACGTTGATGCCCAAGGCGCAGGTGTCGACGTAGGTGAGCAGAGTGACGTTCACCGACGCGCCGATCGTCGGCCCGAAGGCGTATTGAGCGAGAACCGGCGCGCCGCCCAGGAATACCGGCACCGGGACCCCCGGCACGTCGCTGGCCAGGAAGTCGACATGGCGCAGGATCGAACCGATGTACCAGCGCGGCATCAGATTGAGCGCCGCAGCGATCACCTGCGTGTAGGGCAGGGACCGTTCGTCGCGTACCGCGCGGGCGCGTTCATGGACGGCTCTGATCCGCACGGCGGGGTCGACCTCACCCACGGGCACGTCGAACCGCATCAGGGTGATCCGGTTGCCGCCCATGTCGTCGGCCGTCGTCCGCAGGCTCACCGGCATCGTCAGGTGCAGGTCGCCGACCGCGATCCCATGCTGTTCGTGGTACCGGCGCAATCCCCCGGCCACTCCGGCCACGAATGCGTCGTTCAGTGCCCCGCCGCATCGGTGCGCCGCTTCCCGCAGGACCGGCATCGACACGTCGTGCACACCCAACCTGCGGATCAATCCGCGGTCGGTCACCAAGGTGGAACCAGTCCGGCTGATCGGACGAACGGCCCGGTAGATCGATGCCGCGGTAGTGGCCGCGCATCGCGCGGTGGCGACGGGCCGCCGGACACCGGCGTACATCAGGCGCGGCGCCACCCTGACCGCGCCCGCGACGACGCCCCCCAGCAGGCCGGCGTCGTAACGCCAGGTGTCGAGGTACCCGCTCAGCAGGGACGGGCTCGTCACGTGCGGCTCCGGGGGCAAAGGTTCGGGCACGTAGGGGTCGTCGGACAAGCTGAACAGGTGCATGGCGATCTGGACGCCGCCGAGCCCATCCGTCAGTGCATGGTGGAACTTGCAGATCACGGCGGCGCCGCCGTTCTCGAGGCCGTCGATCAGCGTGGTCTCCCAGAGCGCCCGCGCACGGTCGAAATCCTGCATGTCCGCCACTCGCGCCATTTCGAGCACGGCAGCGAGGCTGCCGGGCTCGGGAACGACCGCCCGGCGCAGGTGGTAGTCCAACTCGAAGTCGGGGTAGTACTCCCAACGGGGCGGCGCCGGCGGCGGCGACTCCACCACCCGCTGCCGGAACATCGGCAATCTGCGGCTGATCTCGTCGAAACGAGTCCGGACCTCGTCCCAGTCGGGGGCTCGTTCCAACAGGATCACGCTCACCACGGTCGACCGCAGGCGGGGGTCGGTCTCCATCGCCCAGGTAAAGGCATCGCTCGCACGCATGAATGTGGTCATCGGTACTCCCGAGATCAGCCTACGTCGGTTGTGCGGCTGCCCCGTCGGCGAATTCGCAGAACGCGGTGTACGCCCGGGCGCCGTAGATGGTGGCCGGGCCGCCATGCATGAGGAAGGTGACGCCGATCGCCTCCGCGGTTTCCTGCGGCGTGGCACCGGCGTCCGCAGCACTCTTGGCGTGTGCGGCGATACACCCGTCACAACCCTCGACGACCCCGATCGCGAGCGCGATGAGTTCCTTGACCTTGCGGCTGAGCGCCCCTTCGGTGAACGCGGCGCTGCTGAGCGCCGCGAAACCCTTGTAAACGTCGGGGATCTGCTGGCGCAGCGCGCGGTGCTGAGGCAGGAGGTTCTCCAGAACCTCGCGGTGATGCTGGTCATCCGTCATGGCGAATGTCGCTTTCCTACTGCGTCCGGGCGGGCACCGCATCGGTGCCGTGGAGCCTGTCGATCGCCGCCCGCAGCTTTGCGGTGACCTCCTCGGAGATCGGGACCAGCGAGGGTTCGCCGGAGACCTCCACCAGCATCGCCGGGTTCATCGCCTCGACCAGCACCGTGTCGGCGTGATCGAGGTCGGTCCGGACCACGACGTTGCACGGCAGCAGCAGGCCGATCTGGCGGTTCACGTCGATTGCGCGATGCGCCAGCGACGGATTGCAGGCACCCAGGATCACGTAATCCTCCATATCGTGGCCGAGCTTGGCCTTCAGAGTGTCCTTCACGTTGATTTCGGTGAGTACGCCAAAGCCCTGGTCGGCCAGCGCCAGGCGCGTCCGCGCGACGGCGTCGTCGAAGGACGTGTGCAGCGAGGTGGAGATCCCGAGTTCCATGTTGTGCATCCTTCGTGAGCCTGGTGTCAGCGTTGTCTGCGGTGTCCCTGGCGTCCGTGGTGTCCGATCTTGTGCGCGCTCAGGCGAGCGCCAGAAACAGTTTTTCCAACTCGGCTTCGCTCAGGGGCGCCGAACCGTCCGCCGCGTTTCCCGTGACGCACTCCTTCAGTCCGGTGGCCACGATCTTGAACCCGGCACGGTCTAGAGCGCGTGACACCGCCGCCAGCTGAGTGACCACTTCCTTGCAGTCGCGGCCCTGCTCGATCATGCCGATCACGCCGGACAGTTGCCCCTGAGCGCGGCGCAGCCGGTTGAGCACCGCGGCGATGCTGTCTTCGTCACCGATCATCGGAGCCTCCGTTGTGGACGTCCACTCGCGTGTCGCTCATTTGTACCCTGGGGGGTATCAACCCGCTAACGACAGCATACCCTAAGGGGTATCGCGGCGGGCCAGTATCCAGGCGTGCCCCTCGCCTTCGCCGGCGACGAGCGAATGCAGGCCCGCGAAGGCGGACGGCAGTTCGCCGGCCGCTGCGCGAAACGGCCCGGGAGCCGCCCCGACCTCGCTGAGAACCACCAGGGCAAGCAGTCCGCCTGGTTTCAGCCGCCCGAGGACCGCGTCGTCGAGCCGGTGGTCCCGAAACTTGTGACAGACAATCAGGTCGACGGGCGGGCCGGCGGGAAGACCGTCGTCCAAGTCGGCGACGTCGAAGCGACACCGTTCGCCGACGCCAGCGCGCCGGGCAAGATCCCGTGCGTGGCCGATGGCAACGGACGCGATATCCCATCCCCGGACCTCGAGCCCGCGCAGGGCGAGCCACACGGCGATCCCGCCCTGCCCGCAAGCGAGATCGAGGGCATGTCCCGTGACGGGCAAGAGCTCCGCGTGGCGCGCCAAGATGTCAGGCAGCCCCACCGCACTCACCGGCGGCGCTCCCTGGATCGCATACCGCTCATCCCACCGACGCCGGTCGACCCCCGCCACAGCCGTCACCCTAAAGCCGCTACCGAACGCGAGAAGGCACTGCCCGCCCGAAACCCTGTGGCACCCTGTGACAAAGTTGGGGGTGTGAAGCCCAGGGCGCTCTTCGGTACCGCGGTGGCCGCCGCGTCGGCACTCTTAGGGGCACCCGTCGTTCCTGCGGGTGCTGACCCGTGCCCCGATGTGGAGGTGGTGTTCGCCCGTGGCACCGCTGAACCTCCCGGCGTCGGGCGAGTGGGTCAGAATTTCGTCGATACGCTCCGCCCGCGCCTTGGTGCCAGAACTCTCGACGTGTATCCGGTCAACTATCCGGCGACGACGGACTTCCCCACGGCCCTCGACGGCGTCACCGACGCGGGTACACACGTCGAGCACATGGCGGCGGCCTGCCCCAGGACGAGGATGGTGCTCGGTGGCTACTCCCAGGGCGCGGCGGTGATCGGTTTCGTCACCGCGAACGCGGTGCCGGAGGGGGTGCAGATGGCGCAGGCGCTCCAGCCGATGCCGCCGGGGGTCGCCGGTCACGTTGCCGCGGTGGCGCTGTTCGGAAAACCGTCCGCCCGATTCATGAACATCATCAACGAGCCACCGGTGACAATCGGCCCGCTCTACACGGCCAAGACCATCGATTTGTGCATTCCGGGCGACGCGGTCTGCGCCGGCGGTGACATCGACCCGACCGCGCACCGAAGTTACGTGGAAGCGGGAATGGTCGATCAGGCGGCCGATTTCACCGCCAATCACCTCTAACCCGAGCCGTCTCAAGCTGGTGTGCAGAGCGGCACGCTCACGGCCGGGGCGCACTTGCGCCGATCATTTCGTGCAACTCGTCGACCGACCAGGGTTGCGCACGGTGGTGATCGCGGTACCCCAGCACCCGCGGCGTCGGCCGGTCGAAGCTGCCGACGAACCCGCCCGCCGCGACGAAGATCCGTCCCGTCACATCGCGCGCCGCGTCGCTGGCCAAATAGGCGTAGAGGGGCGCCACAAAGCGTGCGGGCGCGCTGTCGAGCGACGCTTGCATCGTCGCCTCGTCGAGTAATCCCCGGCGGTGCAGGTCGCCGATGTGGTTTTCGTACTCCTCCCCCGTGGAGAGCCGTGTCCTGGCGCCGGGGCACACGACATTGGCCCGCACGCCACTGCCCTTGAGTTCAGCCGCGAGGGCCATGGTCAACGCGTTGACGGCACCCTTGCCCGCGGGGTAGCCGGTGCCGCCGTAGTCGCCCAGGAACGCCACAGAACCGGTGTTGATCATCACTCCGTGTCCCTGCCGCGCCATCACCCCCGCGGCGGCGCGGCACGTGTGAAACGCCGTGCCGAGGTGGGCGCCGATGAGCCGGTCGAAGTCCTCAGGGGAAATCGTCAGGATCGACGAGCCGGGCGGCTCGGCGATTCCCGCGCAGTTGACGAGGATGTCCAGCGCGCCGAACACGCTGGTGCATTCCTGTACCAGGGCCGTGGCAACGCGAGCGTCGTTGGCGGGTCCGACGACTGCGGTCGCCCGTCCCCCGAGGTTGCGCAGCGCGGCGACCGTCTCCTCGACGGCCTCACCATCGCGGCCGTTGACGACGACGCCGGCGCCCAGGCTGCACAGCATGTCAGCGACCGCGCGTCCGATGCCGCGGCTGCCGCCGGAAACCACTGCGCCGCGCCCGGCCAGAAGCGCCGGATCGCTCACCGTCCGCACCAGGCGACAGTACCCCGCCCGCACCCCGGGATGTACTGTGCGGGGTGGGCAAACGTGCGAGACGAGGTGTCGCCGAACTGGAGGGGAGCACGAGCCGATGAAGGTTTCTCAGCAGGTGACGGCGGGCGTCGCACTAGCGCTGGCGGTCGCGGTGACTTCCGGGTGTACCGGCAGGTCGGCAACATCCACCAAAGCTCCCCCGTCGGCGTCGACGTCCGGGTCGTCCGGCCCGGCCACGAGTACCCCCGGCGCAGCGGCGACCCCGTCGACGTCCGCGCAACCCGGCGACTACGCCGGACTCTTGATCCAGGTGAGCGATATCGATGCACCGATCCCCTTTACGGCCGGCGCACCGACCGCCAACCCGAGTGGCCAGCCGGGCGTCGCCACGACGTTCAGCAACGATGACGGCAGTCACGTCATCAAAGACACCATCCTTGTCCTCGGAGATCCCGCCGCGGCCACCGACGCGTTGAACGCGGCGAAGGGAGGGCAGGCCGACGTGGTCAAGAGCCCGACGTCGCAACCGTCCACCATTGGCGCCGGCGGGACGACCCTGTCCGGTAACTCCCCGGACGGCTCGAAGGGCGTGACAGTGCTGCTGTTCACCGAGGGCAGGGCGTTCGTCACGCTGGAATTTGACGGACCGAAGGACATGCTCGCGCCACCGGACTTCGTGACGGCGATCGGCCAGAAGCAGGATGCTGCCATCAAGTCGGGACTAGGTAGCAGCTGACGAAGGCCCCGATCGCCCGGGACCTCGGTCCCTGGTCACACGCCGCGACGTGGGGTCTGATCAGCAGATGAACACCGCACCGCGCGTCGACCACCGCACCCGCACGTTCGCCCGCATCCTGGGCCCCTACCTCGTGATCGCCAGCGCAACGGCGATCACGCACGTCAACCAGATGCGCGCACTGCTGGACGCCTTCGCAGCGAACCCCATGTGGTTGTGGTGCACCGGCGCGTTTGTCCTACCCCTGGGGCTGGCGGTCGTGACGCTTCATCGGCAGTGGCGGGGAGCGGCGGCCGCGACGGTGTCGGTAGTCGGCTGGCTGATCACACTCAAGGGACTGGCCCTCATGGCCAGCCCGGGCGCGTACACCATGGCGGCGAACTCCGCGCTCGGCGGCGGGTGGACGGCGGCGATGTCGGTTGTCATGGCCGTGATGGGAGCCGCCGGGTTCTATCTCTGCTACGTCGGATTCGGGGCTTTGCCCGTGCGCGAGGAAAGTTCCTGAACTCTAGAATCGGAGGACGTGAGCTCAGACCTCCACCACCAGCAGCTACAGCAACGCCTCGCCCAACGTCGGCAGCGGCTGATCGCGGCGCGCCAGTTGAGCCCGACCGCCGCGGTGGCCAGGCGTTTCACCATGATCGATGGTTCGAATCAGGGTGTGCTGATCTCGGTTCAGCTGTTCACCGTCGTTATTCCGCTGATGATCCTCGGCTTCGCCTTCTTCTCCGGGTTCGCCGGCGACGCCAGCCCGGGCTCGGTCTGGATCCGCGAACTCGGCCTGATCGAGCCGAACAGCAGGCACGTGCGCGACGCGTTCGGCGCCGCCGCGGGGCTGCGCTCGACATGGAACTTCTTTGGCCTGGCCGCATTCCTGGTGTGGGGCATACCCATGTCGATGACTGTGGCGGCGATGTTCGCCAAGGCCTGGCAGCGTGACCAGTTCGGTCGCGGCCAACGGCTCGTGCGCGGCGCGCTGTGGTTCGTGCTGTATCTGACGATGATGGGTTTGCGGGTGCGCATCGCGGACGCAACCGAGCACAGCCATGCCACCCAAATCGCATTGTTCGCAGTGACATTGATTCCGATGTGGATTTTTTGGTCACTCACCCCGTTCGTCCTGGTCCGCGACGGCGGCCGTGGCCTGAAATCTCTCGCACTGGCCGGATTGGCCGGGGTGGTGATCGACGGCATCATCATTCCGGTGGTGAGCAGACTCGTCTTTCCCGCGGTGATCGGGAGTTGGACCGATTTCGGCCCTATCGGGGTCGCGATGGCGTTGATGGCCTGGTGCGGAGTCCTCGGGGTTGGATGGGTCGTCATCGCCTGCACCGGTGCGGTCATGTGGGAACGCAACGCCCCCACCGACACCGTCATCGAAGCCCAAACCGCCGACTGAACTTATGGACGTTACGGTACGGGGCGTTCAGGCCGGGTAGCGCAACGGCAGGCCCGCGGCGCGATAGATCGCGTCGATCACGGTCATGTTCTCGATCGCGTCCTGCGGAGTCGTCTGCACCGGTTCGCCACGAAGCACCGCCGCGGCGAACGCGTCGAGCTGATAGGCGTACGAGGGGCGGCGCGTGAAACGTTCCACATGCCTACCCTCAGCGGACCGCACCGACAGCCGGTTCACCAAACTCGGCAGCACCGGATTGAAAATACGCAACTCGCCGTGCTCGCCGACAACGCGGGCGCTGATACGCAGCAGGTGCGACGACCACATCGAACAGCTGATCCGACCGGTGTGCCCGCCGCCGAAGACGACCTCGGCCACCATGGCGCGGTCGATCTTCGGTTCGCGCAGTGTCGCTTTCGCCCAGAGCACCTCGGGTGTGGAACCACCGAGGGTCCGGACCATGTGGACCGCGTAGCACCCAGCGTCCATGGTCGCGCCACCGGCCAGGGAATAGTCGTAGCGGATGTCGGAGAACCTCGGCAGCGGGAAGCACAGCGCGGCCTCCACCCGCAGCAGCCTGCCCAGTTCGCCCGAGGCGATGATCTCCTCGGCCCGCAGAGTCAGGGGGTGGTAGCGGTAGTGGAAGGCCTCCATCACCACCCGGCCGGAGTTCGCCGCAACGTCGGCGATATCGCGGGCCTCGTCGGCGTTCGCGGTGAACGGCTTCTCGCACAGCACATGCTTGCCGGCGGCCAGTGCGGCCCGGGTCCACCGGCCGTGCAGACCGTTGGGCAAGGGGTTGTAGACCGCGTCGATGTCCGGATCGGCAATCAGCGCTTCATAGCTCGCGTGGACGCGGCCGATCCGGTGCTTGGTGGCGAACTGCCGCGCCCGCTCCACATCTCGCGCCGCCACCGCGGCGACCACGACGTCGTCGTTGTCCCGTGCCGGTGCGATAAGGGCAGCGGGGGCGATGCGTGCCGCACCCAGAATGCCGATCCGCAGCTGCTCAGATACGGTCACCGCCCCTCCACGTCGACCTCGAAGAGCGACACGGGCCCAAGGATCACGCCGTTCTCCTTGACGTAGTCGTCCCACAGAGCGAGCAATTCGGCCAGCTTGTCGGGTCGGGAGGCGGCCTGGTCGTCGACCTCGCCGGGATCGCATGAGAGGTCGTAGAGCTGCCAGGTGCCCGGGCCGTAGGGCGCGGGCAGGTGCAGCGCCTTCCAATCGCCCTGGCGAATAGCGCGGCGGCCGAACAACTCCCACCCCGTGCCGGTTTCGGCATCGTGCACCGCGTCCGTCTGCCCCGACAGGTAGGGCACCATCGAGCGGCCGCGCATCGGCTCCACCTCCCGACCTCGGTAGGCGGTGCCGGGATGCGCGGCGCCGGCGAGTTCCAGCAGCGTCGGGGCGATGTCCATGACGGTGGAGAACGCCGTGCCGATCTCCCCCTGCCGCGCACAGCCCGGCCCGGTGATGAAGCCCACCACCCGGATCCCGCCCTCGCTGGTGAAGGCCTTGTGCAGCCGCGACGGCGCAGTGGCGGCCTGCGCCCAACGCGGGCCGTACCAGGCGTACGAGGTGGGACTACCCAGGTTGTCGAGGCTGTTGTCGTAGTGCCGCGCGACGAGCGCCGCGATCTCGGCGCCGCGCAGCGGCATTGCCTCCACGATTGTGCCTTCCGCACCGTTGTCCGACAGGAAGATCACCACCGTGTCGTCGAGCTCACCGGTCCCGGCGAGGTAGTCGATCACCCGGCCGATGTTCCAGTCCATCCTGTCCACCATGGCCGCGTAGACCTCCATGGTGCGGGCGGACACCGCCCGTTCGGCGTCGGTCATGTCAGCCCACTCGGGGGCGCCGTCGGCCACCACCGGGTGCGCCACGACGTCAGGCGGGCATAGGCCCAGTCGGATGAGCGCAGCCAGGCGCTCCTCGCGCAACGCGTCCGGCCCAGCGTCGTAGCGGCCGCGGTAAGCGGCGATGGATTCCCGCGGCGCCTGCAGCGGCCAGTGGGGGGCCTGAAAGGGCAGATAAGCGAAGAACGGCCGATCGTGTCCATCCTGGGCCTGGGGACGTTCGAGGAGATACCGCAGCAGCGTGTCGGTGTAGGCGTCCGACGAGTAGAAGTCCTCCCCCACGGTGACGAACCGGTCGTCTTCGGTGAACATCGTCGGCCCGGCCGAGAACCCACCGCCCCCGCTGGTGCCGTAATGGCTGGCACCGGCCGGCAGCAGGGCGAAGGACCGGTCGAATCCCCTGGCCCACGGCGACCTGTCGATCGTGTTGCCCAGATGCCACTTGCCCGACATCAGCGTCTGATAGCCAGCGTCGCGCAGCAGTTCCGGCAGCGCCACGACCCGGTCGTTCAAATAGCCCTCGTAGCCGGGTGCGCCGCAAAACTCCGGGGCGGCCATCTCCAGCATCGTGCCGATACCGGCGACGTGGTGATCGGTTCCGGTCAGCAGCATCGCCCGCGTCGGCGAGCAGGCCGGAGCGGAGTGGAAATCCGTCAGCCGCACCCCGGAATAGGCCAGCCGGTCGAGGTTGGGCGTATTGATTTCGCCGCCGAAGGCGCCGATGTCGGAGAACCCGAGGTCGTCGGCCACGATGACCAGAAAGTTGGGACGCGTCACGCTGAGTCATCCTGTCACGCTCCATCACCCAAGGCCGAGCGGGCGTGTTTGTCCGGCGACACGCGGGCGCAGGCGACATTCCGCGCACGCTCGCCTGGGCTGCGCAGGCCCTCAGAAGGCCTCCGGATCCAGCTGGATCTCGTCCGGCACCGGGTGCCGATACAAGCGCGACGCGTTCTCCCAGGTCACTTTGCGGATGACGTCCGGCGGCAGCCCACTGATTTGTTCATGGATCGTCTCCTGGGTGTGCGGCCACGTCGAGTCGCAGTGCGGATAGTCGGCTTCGAGCATGATGTTGTCCACACCGATCCGGTCGTACTGCGCGAACGACGACTTGTCCTCGACGGCGCAGAACCAGAAGTTCCGGGTGAAAACCTCAGCCGGAGTCAGTGTTTCGCCGAGCGACCGCCAGGTGCCGTACATCTCGTGGTAGCTGAGCATGTGGTCGAGACGATCAAGCAAGCCCGCGACCCAGCCGATCCCGCCTTCGGACAGACAGATCCGCAGATCCGGGAACCTGATGGGCAGCCCCGAGTACAACCAGTCGACCGCTGCCGAGATCGCGTAGGCGAAGAACAGCACACCCTGCACGTCGGGGGGCGCGTCATCGGTGGTGGACGGCGACGACCCCGACGACCCGATGTGCAGATTGACGACGGTGCCTGTCTCTGCGCAGGCAACCATCATCGGATCCCAGTACCCCGAATGGACACTGGGTAATCCGAGCATGGCCGGGTTCTCACTGAACGTGACGGCGCGAAAGCCGCGCTCGGCGTTCTCCCGGATCATCGTGGCGCCGAGCTCGGGGTCCAGCAGCCACGGCAACTGGCACGGGATGATCCGCCCGGGGTGCGAGCCCGCCCATACCTCGAGGTGCCAGTCGTTCCATGCACGAACGGAAGCAAGCGCGAGGTCGCGATCCGTGGTGACCTGTTGGAGCCGCTGCCCCGCAAAGCCCGGCAGAAATGACGGGAAATTGAGCGAGGCGTAGATGCCGTTGAGGTCCATGTCCTTGATTCGCTCATCGATATCCCATGCCCCCCTGCGCATTTCATCGAAACGCACCGGCTCAAAGCCGTACTCCGACACGGGCCGCCCCACCACGGCGTTGAATCCGACATTGGGCAGTTGCTGACCGTCGTACACCCATGTCTGCCCGCCGCTGCCGGTCTCGATCACCCTGGGGGCGCGATCGGCGAACCTGCGCGGGACGCGCCCGGCGAAGGTGTCCGGCGGTTCGACGATGTGGTCGTCGACCGAGATCACGGTGTAGCGGCGGTGCGCCCGGGGCGGGTCCGGCAGCAGCGTCACCGAGCGCTCACCGCCGGTCCTGGCGGTGGTGAAGTCGAGATTGGCGGCCAGTTCGTCGATCGACTTCACCTGAGCACCTCGGGATCGGCTTTGATGGTCATGCGTGCTGCCCCCGCCCAGTACACGTCGGCGGCCCGTTCGATGAGCGACCGCTGTATGCCCGCCATGTCCGACCAGTTCATCGACACCGGCTCCGCGCCGGTGAGCATGACGTCGTAAGCCAGTCTGCACACCCGTTCGATCGACGCCGCCCGGTAGACGGCCTCGGCGAGGTTGCGGCCCGTTGCGATCACGCCGTGGTTGGCCAGGATCGTCAGATTCGCGCCCCCGATCCGGGTGGCCAACTCCGCGGCGCGGGCCGGGGTGTCGATCTCCCCGTCGTAGGTCTCAACCAGGCAGAGGTCATCCAGGAACAGCGAGCCGGTTTGGTGCACCAGGTCGGGCAGCCGGCCCAGCGCCGCGAGCACACACACATAGTAAGGGTGGTTGTGGACGACCACCCGCGCGTCGGCGCGGACCCGGTGCAACTCGGTGTGGATGTGGATCGCGGGCGTGACGTCCCAGCGGCCGCGAACAACCCGGGCGGCATGGTCGACCACACAGATGTCCGAGGCGCAGAGCTCCTGCCACCACAGCCCCCACGGATTGACGAACATGTCCGTCTGCCCGTCGGGCTGCCAGGTGATGTGCCCGGCCATGTTCTCGGAGAACCCGATCGCGGCCAGGTGCCGGAACGCCACGGCCATCGCCTGTTCGTGGGACAACTCGACGCCGATCGGTGGCACCGCGGACGGCGCCCATACCTCCAGACCACCCCGGCGGGCCTCAGGAACAATCATCGTGGACCTCCATCCGACTGTGAATATCCTCCCTGAGCCGCCCCTTGGCGATCTTGCCCCCGGAGGACCGGGGAAGTTCGTCGACCACGATCAGTCGTTCGGGCAGCAGTTCCTTGGAAAATCCCATGGCCAGCAGGTGTTCGACCAACCCGGACAGGGCGATCGCACCCCCGTCGACCAGCTCAGCGTAGAGACACACCTTCTCCCCGAAAACCGGATCGGGCATGGCGACGGCGGCTGCGACCGCGACCGCGGAGTGGGTCATCACGGCGTCTTCGACCTGGCTTGCGCTGATGTTCTTGCCGCCCCGCAGGATGAAGTCAGAGGTGCGGCCCATGACGGTGAGATAGCCGTCGGCGTCGAGTTCGCAGATATCGCCCATGCGCATCCAGCCGTCCGGGGTGAACAACGCGTCGTGATCGGTTCCCCCGAGATAGCCGAGGCTGGTCGCCGGCCCGCGGCAGGCGGGCTGGCCCCGACCGGTCGCGGTGACGTCGCGGTCCCCCTCGAAGAGCCGGACCGCCATTTCCGGTACGACCCGGCCGGCGGTGCGCAAACGGCGTTCACGCGAGTCGCGCAGCGTGGTCGCGCTGAGAATCCCGGTTTCGTTGGAGCCATAGAACTGCAAGATCCGAGCTCCGGTGAGTTCCTCGAACTCAGCGGCGGGCCGGTACGGCAGCGCTTCCCCGCCGGTGAAGACGACGCGCAACGAACTCAGGTCGTGCTCGCGGGATGCGGGATCCGCCATCAGCATGGTCAATTGCGTGCTGACGCAGCACAAAACGCTGACGCCGTGCGCGGCGATCGCCTCGCACGTCGCCGCGGTGCTGAACCGTTCGGTGAGTACGGCGGTGGCGCCGAGATGGATGGGCGTGGTGTGGCTGGTCCACAGGCCGAATCCGAACGGTGTGGGAAGGACCGGCAAAAAGACGTCGTCGGGGATCAGCAGCCCGTTGGCGACCGCCTGCCGGTGGAAATAGTGCCAACGGTTCTGGGTGTGGACAACGCATTTGGGAAGGCCGGTCGTTCCCGAGGTGGAGTTGATGAGGAAGACGTCGTCGGGGCCGAGTCGGGACTCGGCGCCGGGTGTCCCGGGCTTGCCGCCGCCGTCGAGGGACAGGGGCGCGGCGTCCGTGCCGAGGCCGGACGTGCTCACCGGGAGGTCCCCGGGCAGGTCCGCGGCGGCCAGCGCCGCAGCGTCGCCGCGGTGTGCGTCGCTGATCAACATCGTGGGCCGCGAACTACGCAGGATCGCGGCGACCTCGCGGATGCCGGCGCGGGCGCCGATCCCGACGACGACGGCGCCGCACCTTTCGATGGCGACGAACAACACGTGGATGGCGGCGGAGTCGCGGTGCCACACGGCGACTCGATCGCCGGACGCGACCCCACGGCCGGCGAGCTGCGCCGCGAGCGCGTCGGCGGCCGCATCGAAGTCGCGCCAGGTCAGTGCCAGGCCGGGTTGGTCGACTGGGTGGTCGACTGGGTGGTCGACTGGGTGGTCGACTGGGTGGTCGACTGGGTGGTCGACATAGGCGAGACGGTCGGGCGACTCGTCGGCGTGCCGACGCACCGCGTCCGACAGCGTCGTGTCCGACCACCACCCGACGGCGTGGAAGCGAGCCACCTCGTCGTCGGTAAATGCCGGCGAGGACGAGGCGTCCAGCCCACCGGCGTTCATCGTCAGATCATAGGAAACTCGGCCGCGCCGCCGTGGGGGCAGCCGCGGTGAGGTTATGGATCCTGCGGTGCCGGCGCGGCGCGGTGCTGACTGTTGGTGGCAGGAGCACGGGGGTGTGACCCGGGGCAGGTGACGTAGCGAATGCACCCACAGTTGAGGCCGATGATGCACGCGCCTCCACCCGCGGGCCGCACCGGTAGGGCGCCTCCGGGAGCCGGCGGCGGGGGCTCGGGCGCCGTGATCGAGGAGGCAGCGGACGTGGTTGCCGGGGCCGCCGCCGCCGCCACGGCGCCATCACCGAACCATCCGGCCACCGCGAGGACTACTGCCGCAGCGCCGCGCAGGGCGGGCGTGGCTCTCGTCGCCGGGTGACTCACGCTCATCACTATAGTTTCGCGAGCTCGGATCCGTCGGGCTGCGTGCCCGCGTCCAAGGAACCTCACAGAAGCCTCTCAGGTTGCTCAGCGCGTGCGGGACGCCCCTGGTGGGCCCTAGTGTTGTGGTGTGCTGATCGGCTTCCTGCTGGCCCTGGCCTGCGCGGTGTGTTACGGCACGGCATCCGTGCTGCAGGCCGCCGCGACACGGTCGGTGGAGGCGGGCAGCGGCTCGGGCGTCGACCCGGTGCTTTTGGTGCGGGCCGCCCGGCAGTGGCGCTATCTCGTCGGTGTGAGTCTTGACGGCGTCGGTTTTGTGCTACAGGTGGCGGCGCTGCGCCTGGTGCCCATCTATGTCGTCGCCGCGGCGATGGCCGCCTCGATCGCGGTCACCGGTGTCGTGGCCGCCTGGGTGCTGTCGTCGCGGCTGTCACCAGCTGAATGGAGGGCGGTGGGCATCGTCTGCGTCAGCTTGGTCGCGCTGGCATTCGCAGCGGGACCGGGACACTTTCGACGTGCCCCAGCCTGGCTCGGCTGGGCGCTGTTGGGTGTTGCCGCCGCGATATTCCTCATCGGCGCCGCCGCGGGTCGGCTGCCCGATCGACCGCGCGCCCTCGCCCTGGGACTGGGCGCTGGAAGCGGCTTCGGAGTGGTCGAGGTTGGCGTGCGCCTGATCGAGGTGACCGATCCCAGCCAGCGTTCCTTTTATACCAATCCGGCCCTCTATGCGGCCGCCGCCGGCGGGATTGCAGGGTTCCTGTTGCTCACCTCAGCCCTGCACCGCGGAACGGTGACCACCGCTGTCGCCGGGATGGTCATCGGTGAAACGATCGCACCCGCCGTCGTGGGCGCCGTGTGGCTGGGTGACCGTGCGCGCGACGGCCTCGGCTGGGTGGTTGTCGTGGGATTTGTCGTCGCGGTGTCCGCGACACTGGTGCTGGCGCGGTTGGGCGAGCCAACTCAGCCTGCAACGGTGTAGCCAGTGCCTCGCGCCGGGCGCGTCCACAGTGTGCCGCCCGGCGCGCTGACTCCCTCGGCGATCAGCGCGCGCTTGAGGATCTTGTTGGTCGCCGTCGTGGGCAGGGCGTCGTTGATGCGTACGTAGCGCGGCCACGCCTTCGGCGACAGATCGGGTTGGGACTTCAGGAACGCCCCGAAGTCGGCGGGTTCGAGATGGTTTTCGCCCCGGAGAACCAGGGCGGCCATCACCTGGTCGCCGACGCTGTCGTCGGGCACCGGATAGACCGCGACCTGGGCGACCTGCGGCAGCCGTTGCAGAATCCGTTCGACCGGTCCGGCCGCGAGGTTCTCCCCGTCGACCCGCATCCAGTCCGCGGTCCGTCCGGCCAGGTAAATCCAGCCGTCGGCGTCCCGGTAGGCGAGGTCGCCCGACCAGTACATGCCGTGCCGGAGGCGCTCGGCCGTGGCGGCCGGGTCGTTGTAGTAGCCGGCGAACGGTCCCGCGCCTGTGGTGTTGACGAGTTCGCCGACCGCGTCGTCGACATTGGTCAACGCGCCGTGTTCGTCGAATTCGGCGACGGCGCATTCCGTCAGAGTTGTCGGGTTGTAGATGCTCACCCCCGGGTAGGGCTTGCCGATGGAGCCGGGCGGGGTGCCGTCCTCTCGGACGACGACCACGGCGAACTCGCTGGAGCCGAAGCTGTCAATCACCCGGCAGCCGAAGCGCCGGGCGAACTCGTCGATGTCGCGATCGGTGGCCTCGTTGCCGAACGCCACCCTCAGGGTCGTGTCGGCGTCGTCCGGCCGCTCGGGTGTAGCCAGGATGAGCGCCAGGGGCTTGCCGACGTAGTTCAGGTATGTCACGCCGTGACGGCGCACGTCGTCACCGAACCGGGCCGGCGAGAATCGAGCCGGGACCATGGTCGCGCCGCAGCCGATCGCGACGGCCCATCCGGCGGCGATGCCGTTGGAGTGGAAAAGCGGCATGGCCAGGTAGCAGACGTCGTCGGCAGTGACGTCGTACTGATGGATCAGGCTGGCGCCGCACATGATTGCCATCCCGTGGGCGAACCGCACGGCCTTGGGATCGCCGCTGGTGCCCGAAGTGAAGATCATCATCAGGGTGTCGGTGATCGTCACCTCGCGGTGGGCGAGAAGTGGCGGCGCCCCGGCCACCGCGTCGGCGTAGCGCGTCCCGTCGACGTCGAGGACCTGCACACCGGTGAGATCGAGGCCGTCCAGCAACGGCATGTGATCGGTGTCGACGAGGAGTATCTGACAGGCGGATCGCCGGACGTCGGTCAGCAGGGCCGCACCGCGCCGGGTGGTGTTGATTCCGCACAGCACGTAGCCGCCCAGCGCGGCGGCGGCCATGGCGCGCAGCATCGCCGGTGAGTTGGTGAGCAAGGCGCCGACGTGCAACGGACGCGCCGGGTCGGCGAGTGTGATCAGCGCGGCCGCTTCGGCCTCGGCTTCGGCGAGGTGTTCGCGCCAGGTCCATGTGCGGTCGCCGTAGGCGATCGCCGGGGTCTCGTCGTGCCTGCGCTGCCGCAGCAGCAGTTGGACGGTCTCCGCCGTCACGTCAGTGCCCCGTGCCTGTGGTCAGCACCAGGCCCACATAGCCGGAGCGGGCGACCTCGTCGCAGTGCCGCCGGTAGGTGCCGAATCCGCCGGCGTAGGGCATGAAGGTGCGCTTCTTTCCCTCGATGTTGGCACCGAGGTACCACGACGACGCGGCTTTGGTGAACAAGGTCTGCTCGGCGGCATGGGCGACGTGATCGGTCCAGGCGCGGGCGGCGTCGGCGCGCGGTTCGATCTGGTCGATGCCGCGTTCACGTGCCGCCAGGATCAGGTCCATCACCCAGTCGATCTGAACCTCGGCGTGCAGCACCATGTTGGCCAGCACCGAGGGGCTGCCGGGCCCGCTGATGCTGAACAGGTTGGGCAGGCCGGGGATCATCAGACCGAGGAACGTCACGGGGCCCTCTGCCCAGATGTCGCGTAGCCGCTCTCCCCCGGGCCCCGTGGGATCGATACGGGTGAGCGCCCCCGTCAGGGCGTCGAAGCCGGTCGCGAAGATCAGCACGTCGCACGGATAGGTGGCGTCAATGGTTCGCACGCCCCCTGCGGTGATCGCATCGATCGGCTCGCGGCGCAGGTTCACCAACTGCACGTTGTCGCGGTTGAAGGTCGCGTAGTAGCCGGCGTCGGTGCAGATTCGCTTCGACCCGATGGGATGGTCGCCCGGGATGAGGTCGGCCGCCACGGCGGGATCGTCGACGATCTCCCGAATTCGCTCCTCGGCGAACGCCCGGGCGATGTCATTGGCCGCCGGGCTGTTGTTCTGATCGGGAAAGGTCTTGGCGAACAGGACACCGCCCTCCCTCCAGCGCCTCCACAGGGCATCGGTGCGCTCCCAGGGGTCGATGTCCACGGCGTTCTTGGGGTAGGTGCCATGTGGTGTGCCGGCGGACGCGTAGGCCGACTGCCGCCGGCGTTCGGGATAGCGTTCCCGGATCTGCCGCTGCTCCTCGGGCGACCACGGGTGGTTCGGCATGGGGATGCTGTAGTTCGCCGACCGCTGGAACACCACGAGTTGGTCGGCCTGGCCCGCGATGATCGGAGCCGCCTGGATGCCCGACGAACCCGTGCCGATCAGCCCCACCCGCTTGCCGCGCAGATCGGGATCCTCGCGCGGCCATGCGGCGGTGAAGTACACCTGTCCCGCGAATTCGCCGGCGCCCGGGATGTCGGGGCGATTCACCGCGGACAGGCAACCGGTGGCGCACACCAGGAATGGCGCTGAGTACGTCTGCTCCGCGCCCGTTGCGTCCCGGCCGCGGACCTGCCAGCCGGCCCCGTTAAAGGCGGCCTCCACCACGTCGACGCCGAATCGGTAGTGGCGGCGCAGATCGAAGCGGTCGGCGACGTGATTCAGGTAACCCAGGATCTCCGGTTGCGCCGCGAAGCGCTCGGTCCACGTCCAGTTTTGCTGCAGCTCTTCGTCGAATGAGTAGGAGTAGTCGACACTTTCGACGTCGCAGCGCGCTCCGGGATAACGGTTCCAGTACCAGGTGCCGCCCACATCGGGGGCCGCCTCGATGGCGATGACGGACAGCCCCGCGGAGTCGGCGCGGTGCACGGCGTACAGCCCGGCGAAGCCGGCGCCGATGACGATGACATCTGGCGTGTGACTGGTCACGTCGCGGGGCTCCCCATCGGGGAGGGATGAAGCAGCCGCTCCAGGTCGCGACAGACCAGGCGCAACGCCGATGCCCCGGCCGGGAAGGACGGATTGGTCATGAACCCGTGGTAGAGGCCGGGAAAGTCGCGGTGGACGACGGCTACGCCGGCTTCGGACAGCCGGCGTGCGTAGGCGCAGCCCTCGGTGTGCAGCGGGTCCAGGCCGGCGGTGACGATCACGGCGGGCGGCAAGCCGGCGTGGGAGTCCGCGCGGGCGGGCGCCACCAGATACGCCGGCTCGGGAAGCTGCTCACCGCCCAGGTACTGACTCCAATACCACTGCATGGCCGCGCGCGTGTTGACGTACCCGGTGGCGTAGCGGCGGTAGCTGTCGGTGTCGAACGAGGGATCGATGGCCGGATACAGCAGGAGTTGCGCGGCGGGTGCGGAGCCCCGTTGTTCCCGGCACATGATGGCGGTCACCGCGGCCAGGTTGCCGCCGGCGCTGTCACCGGCGACGGCCGTGCGCCGCGGGTCGATGCCGAGGTCGTTCGAGTGCTCGATCACCCAGCGGAATGCCGCGAAGCAGTCGAGCGCGGCCGTCGGTGCGGGGTGCTCGGGGGCGAGGCGGTAGCCGACCGAAACGACGACGGCCTGACCGCCTCGCGCCAGGGCCCGGCAGAAGCCGTCGTGCGACTCGATGTCGCAGAGAACGAAACCGCCGCCGTGGTAGAACACGATGCACGGTCGATCGCGCTCCACGTCGCCGTGGGGGTGATAGACGCGGACTCCGATCGCGCCGTCGGGACCGGGCACGGAGGTGTCGACGGTGCCGCGGACATCGTCGACGTTGGCCGCGGGCACGCGGCGTTGGGCGAGCGCGGCGCGGGCCGCGGCGGCGGTCAGGGTTTCGACGCGCGGGAACCCGGCGTCGAGGTCGCGCAACATCGCCGCGACGGCGCCGTTCACGGGGTCGTCGGGGTCATGGAAGTAGACCGTCATGCCGGCCGGTACTTCAGCAGGGTGATGGCGGTATCGGGGAGATCGCAGAACACCGGCTCAACCCGCATGCCGATGCGGATGTCGCCGGGGTCGACGTCGACGAGTTCGGTGCTGAACCGCGGTCCGGCGTCCCACTGCACCACCGCCGGCAGCTGCGGCGTGGCGTCGGTCCACGGTGGGCCGGTGGGCCTGCGTGCGACCGTGAAGGTGTAGAGCGTTCCGGCGCCGTCGATGTCGCGCCATTCCAGGTCGTCGGCCAGTGTGCCGGGGGCCATAGTGCGCGGGTAGAAGACGTGGCGCCCCAGCGACGCCGAGTACTGCACCATGATCCGGTGCTGCGCCAGGGCGTCCCAGAAGGGCTGCGAGACCGGTGTGGGTTCGGGGATGGGCAGCGGTTCGGCGTCGCTCATGCGCGTGTCACCCTTTCAGCCCCCCCGCATCAACAGCGCGACCTGCTCGCTCATGATGCCGCCGTTTCCGGTGACGAACGCCGTGTGACAGTCGGACACCTGCGCGTCACCGGCGCGGCCCATGACTTGCCGTGCCCCGTCGACGACGTGATGCATGCCGCCGGCCATGCCCGCCTGGCCGAAGGAGAGCTGGCCGCCGGCGGTGTTGAGGGGAAAGTCGCCGCGATGGGTCAGATCATGGCCGCTGACCCACGACATCCCCTCCCCCTTGGCGCAGAACCCGGCGTCCTCCAGACTCATCAGCACCGTGATGGTGTAGCAGTCGTAGATCGACGCAACGTCGACGTCGGACCGGTTCAGTCCGGCCATCGCGAATGCCCGGTCGGCGGCGCGGGCGATCGGCGTACACAGCAGATCCTCGGCATAGGTCGGGGTCTTGAAGGCGATGTGCTCGCCGAAACCGGTGATCCACACCGGGCGGTGGCGGCTCCGGCGGGCGACATCGGCATTGGCGATCAGCACCCCCGCTCCCCCATGCACGCGCATCACCGTCTCGAGCATGTGGATCGGGTCGGCGATCATCGGGCTGGCCAGCACGTCATCGACCGTGATCGGGCTGCCGTGGAAGACCGCACCGGGATGGGTGCATGCGTTGGTGCGTTGGTCGACGGCGATCTTGGCGACCGCCGCGGCGTCGTAGCCGTACTCGGCCGCGTACCGCTGGGCGATCTGGGCGTAGGGCGCGTTCTGGCCGACGTTGCCGTAGGGGATCTCGAACTCCGCCTGCGGCGAGCCGAAGTTGTTCGACGACGCCCCGTACCAATTCGGTGCGGCGGGTGGATTCCGCTGCGACTGCGGCATCGCCGCCGATCCGGGTACCACGGCCAGCACCGCGTCGCACACACCGAGTTCCACGGCGGCGGCGGCCCGCCACACCATGCCCGCCGCGGAGGCCCCACCGAGGTCGACGCGTTCGCCGAAATCCAACGGCAGGCCGAGGTACTCGCACAGGGTGGCGGGCGCGAACATCGCCGACTCGGCCACGCCATGTGTGATCAGACCGGTGACGCGGGCCGGGTCGACGCCGGCGTCCTCGATCACCATCTTCGCCAGCACGGCGTACTGGTCCAGGGTGAACTGCGGCGGCTTTGTGGGGCGCCGCTCGGCGGGCAACTCGGCGATGCCCACGATCGCCGCCTCACCGCGCAGCCCGGTCATGCGGGGGCTCCGCGTCGGGGCAATTCCGCCGCAGCCCCGCGTCGGGGCAATTCCGCCGCAGCCCCGCGTCGGGGCAATTCCACGGTGGCCGTGCCCGGCATCAACACCGTGTCGTCGCGGCGACCGGCGATGTCGAGATCGACCAGTCCGACGCCCGATTCGGTGACACGCTTGCCGGTGACGTGCCCGCCGAAGTCGAGTCGCTGACCCGGATAGGCGATCGCCCGGTTCTGTACCGAAAACGACACCAGGCGGCCGCGGCCGCCAATCCAGTCGCCCAGCGCGCGCCCCAGTAACGCCGCCTGAAGCGGCCCCTGTACCAACACGTCGTCGTAGCCCTCGACCGAACGCGCCCACTCCTTGTCGTAGTGGATACGGTGGCCGTTGTAGGTGGCCGCGCTGAAAAAGAACAGTTGGGTCTCGTCGACGGTCACGGTGAGCGTGGGAATGCTCTCGCCCACGGCGATGTCGTCATAGAACACCTGCCGAGCATCGGTCATGGCTGTCCTGAGCTCCCCTAGGGCCGGGCGATCATGGACGTCGACGCTTCGGCAAGCAGGTCGTGGTGCTGGTTGCGGTACAGCGTGTGCCAGGTGACCAGGACGAACCTACCCGTGCGGCCCTGTTTTTCGACGATCGACTCGATGGTGCGCACCATCGTGATGTCGTCGCGATGATAGGCCGGCAGGTGAAATGTGAAGCTTTCACCGCCGGCCATCCGCTTGGGCGCGCGGGGAAACGAGAGACCACCCGAGACCGCGCCGGAAGAACCGTCGGGTCGCAGCTCCTCGAGGTGCGCGACGCCGAGGATGGCGTACTGCAAGTACAGGGGCGGACAGGTGACATCGCGGAATCCGTTGATCCGGGCATAGTCTGGGTCGAACCACAGCGGGTTGTGGTCGCCGACCGCCGCCGCCCAGCGTTGCCAGTCGCGCCGGTTCAGCTCGCCGGTCGCGGAGGCGGCGATGGTGCCCACCCGAGACGCCGATTCCGCGTCGATCAATGTCTGTTCGCTCACCGGCTCTCCTCGTCGGTCGTCTCGTCGTCGGTCGTCTCTTCCAGCCACCCCGAAGCAACGTCGGCCGTGCCGCCGAGGGTCGAACCCCACCTGGCGCGCTCGCTCCACAGGTGCAGATCTGTCTCGGTGACGTAACCCATTCCGCCGTGCAGTTGATGAGCGTCCAGCGTAATCAACCGGGCCGCGGCGGCCGCATGCATGCGCGCGATCGCCGTCTCACTGGTCGCCGTGTGACCGCGCGCTATCCAGAACACGGCCGAGTGGGCCGCTAAGCGCGCAGCGGCCAGGGCGATGTGCATGTTGGCGATCAGGTGCTGGGCCGCCTGGAACGACGCGATCGGGCGGCCGAACTGGTGACGCAACTTGGTGTAGTCGACGGTGCGGTCCAACACGGCCTGCCCTACTCCGACCAGGTCGAGCGACCCCAAAGCCACGGCCGCATTGGCCAGCCTGCGCAGCGCCGCCGGGCTGACCCCGTGATCCCGGTCGCCGAGTAGCCCGTCCGCGTCGACGGCGACATCGTCGAACCGCACGGCGAACGACCGCTGGCCGCCCGCCATCGCCAGTGGCTCCATGGTGAGCCCCCTCGCATGGGCATCGACGACACAGACCAGCGTGCCCATGGGGGCCGCGGCCGACACCACGAGGATGTCGGCGACGTCGGCGTCGGCGACGTAGTCGACGGTTCCGCGTAAACGCCACCGCTGCGAAACGGGCTCGGCGCTCAGGATGGGCGCGACGACTGCCGCGTCGCGGGCACTCCATAACGCGGTGGCGCCCCGAATGTGCCCGGCGGCCAGCGCCGGCAGCCACACCGACGGCGCGTCCCGGGCACCGAGCCAGTCGATCGCCAGGGCGGCGTGGACGGTTCCGTACACAGCCGTCGGGCACAGGGCACGACCTGCCTCGACACCGAACACGCCCAGGTCGTCGAGCGAGCCGCCCGACCCACCGCGGTCCTCGGCGGTGGCGAGCCCGAACACACCGGCGTCGGCGAGCGCCTTCCACAGGGTGGGGATGCTCTGGTCGGCGCCGGGTTTGTTCAGCGCGCGCACCAGGCTCACCGGACTCTCGGCGGCGAGCAGTGCGCGCAGCGTCGAGGCAAAGGCGCGCTGCTCGCCGGTGAGGATCACTTTCACGGGTCACCGTCCATACGAGGGCATTCCGTGGCCGCGTTGGGCGATGATGTCCCGCAGAACCTCGTTGGTGCCGCCGCCGAACCGCATCAGGGGGGCGGCCCGGTACAGCCGTTCGAACACCCCGGCCAGCGGCGCCGGGTGGCTGCGGTGCGCGAGCAGTCCGTCCGGGCCCAGGAGGTCGAGCGCCAGATCGGCGATGCGCTGGCGCAGTTCGCTGGTGAAAACCTTCTCGGCACTGACCTCAACGGTCGGGATGACGCCACTGTCCAGGATCGAGGCGGCCTCGTAGCCCATCAGGGTCGCCACCGCCACATCGGCTTCCGCGTGAGCCAGTCGGCGGCGCAGCGCGGGGCTGTCGGCGGGCACGGTGCCGTCTCGACGCGGCTGTCGGGCGAGCGTGCGCAACTCGTCGACGGCGCGACGGAGGTCGCCTGCGTTGGTCAGTGCGCCGCGCTCGAGGTCCAACGCGCCGGTGATGTAAGTCCAGCCCTGGTTGACGTCGCCGATCAGGTTGGTGACGGGGACGCGCACGTCGCGGAAGTGCACCTCGTTGGTGCGGTAGCCCGACCATGCGTAGAGCGGGCGGATGTCGACGCCGACGCTGTCAGTGGGGACGATGATGACCGAGATACCGCGATGCCGAGGGCTGTTCGGGTCGGTGCGGACGCACAGCCACTCGTGGGTGGCGCGCTGCGCCCCGCTGTTCCAGATCTTGGTACCGTTAATCACCCACTGGTCGCCGTCCTGGACTGCGCTGGTGCGCAGGCTGGCCAGGTCCGTTCCCGCGTCGGGCTCGGAATAGCCGACCGCGCAGATCATCTCGCCTTTGGCGATGAGCGGCAGCCATTCGGTCCTGTTGCGGTCGGTGCCGTGGCGCATGATCATCGGGGCCACCGACGTGACCGTGAGGTCGGGTCCGGGCACACCCCAGTACTCGAACTCGGTCATCAGCAGGTGCAGATGCACGGCGCTCAGCCCGAGGCCGCCGTACTCGCGGGGCCAGTTCAGCCCGAACCACCCCTTGTCGCCGATCTTCCGCCGAAACCGCGTCACCTCGCCGCCGGCGAATTCCAGATCGTGTTCGGCGAGCTCCGCCCTGAGTTCCGGGGTCACATGATCGCGGAGGAACCCGCGGACCTCGGTCAGCCATGCCCGCTGATCAGCGTCGAGTGCGAAATCCATACCGGCCCCTTTGCCGCCTTCCACAGGCTGCGTCAGCGTAGCGCCACCGCGACATTCCGCGGTGGCTCGTCGGCGTACAACGGCCCGCGCGCACTGTAAAAACGCTGTGAAGATCCGGTGAAATGGGGCTTCGGCCGTAGCGCCCCGGCGGCCGGGCTGGGACGATGGGACCATTCCGGTTCCCGCTCGTCGGGGACGACCAACTCGGAGGGAGACCCTCATGCAGATGGCTGAGATGCAACTCCGCCAGCAGTTGCGCGACTGCGCCGTCGAGTTGCGGCAATTGGCGTACACGCTGCCCGGCGGGGTGGGCGAACACGGTCTGCTGAAATTGTCAGACCGTATGCGGGCAGCCGCCGAGGACCGGGCGCCGGCCGCCTCCGCGTGACGATCAGCCCTTCAATCGGATCTTCCACCGCACGAAACCCAGATAGAACGCACTGATGGCGAGAAGCATGCCCATGTCGAACCACCACGCGCCGGGGGTGTGACGCCAGTGCGCGTCCTGCGGGACTGACGGGACTTTGCCCTCCACGGTGAGCAGGTCGACCGTGGAGGCCGACGCCGCGAACCCCCACCGCGCCGGCGTGACCCAGGACATCTGGTCGAGCCCGATCCGCGCGGTGACGGGAATCATGCCGCCGGAGAACACCAGTTGTGACATGACCGCCACCACCAGCAGAGGCATGATCTGCTCGTTGGACTTGGCGATGGCCGACAACGCCAAGCCGAGCATGGCCGAGGCGACGCAGGTCATGGCGATGTCGGCGAACAGTTCCAGGCCCGGAGAGCCCAACGCCACGGCACCCCGCGTCGGGGCGCCCTTGCCGATCACGGCGATGATGGTCACGATCGCCGATTGGATCACCGCGAACACGGTGTAGACGCAGACTTTCGCGAGCAGGTAGGCGCTGGTGGACAGGCCCACGGCTTGCTCGCGCCGGAAGATCGCGCGCTCACCGATGAGGTCGCGGATGGTCAGCGCGGTTCCCATGAACACCGCGCCGACGTTGAGTAACACCAAGATCTGCCCCGGCTCGGTCGGCGCGTGACCGGTCGGGTTCGGCATGCCGAAGCCCGCGTCGCCAGGCACCGACATCGACAACGACCCCATGATGAACGGCAACACCGCCAGGAAGGCGAAGTAGCCGCGGTCGGAGATGATCAACCGGATCTGTCGGCGAGCGATCGTCGAGAACTGCCGAATCAGGCTGGTGTGTGACGGGTCGCCCAGGTCGGCGGGTTCCTCCGCGGGCGGCTGCGGCGGTGGCGGTCCCGTTCGCGCCAGGTATCGCGCCTGGGCGCCGTCGGGGTCGCCCGCGACCGTGCTGAAGATGTCGGCCCAGTTCGTTGTCCCCATAGTGGGACCGATCTGGGCCGGCGGCCCGCAGAACGCGGTCTTACCGCCGGGTGCCAGCAGCAGCACCTGGTCGCAGAAGTCCAGGTAGGACAGCGAGTGGGTGACCACGAGCACCACGCGGCCCGCGTCGGCCAACTGGCGCAGCATCGTCATGACCTGGCGGTCCAGCGCCGGGTCCAGGCCGGACGTCGGCTCGTCGAGGATCAGCAGCGACGGCCCGGTCAGCAACTCCAGCGCCACGGAGGCGCGCTTACGCTGGCCGCCGGAGAGCTTGTCGACCCGGGTATTGAGGTGGTTGGTCATCTCGAGTTCCTCGACGACCCGCGCGACCACCTGCTCGCGGTCGGCCCTCGTGGTGTCCGGCGGCAGCCGCAGTTCGGCGGCGTACATCAGAGCCTGTTGGACGGTCAGCTGGCCGTGCACCACGTCGTCCTGGGGCACCATCCCGATCCTGCTGCGCAGCGACGCGTACTCGGCGTGGACGTTGTGGCCCTCGAACGTGACTGTGCCCCGGGTCGGCTGCGTGGAGCCTGCCACCAACCGCGCGAGGGTCGACTTCCCGGCTCCCGACGGGCCGATGATCGCGGTCAGCGTCCCGAGCTGGGCGACCACCGAGATGTCGTCGAGGAGCGTCTTGGTGTTCTCGATGGTCCACGTCACCCCGCGCACATCGAGCCCGCCGCTACGCGTCGCCGTCGCGGCCTCGTCGCGTCGCACCAGCGTGCCGCCCGCGAAGACGAGGTCGATGTTGCCGATGGTGACCACGTCGCCCTCATGCAGCACCGCGGACTCCGCCCGCGCTCCGTTGACGAAAGTTCCGTTGATGCTGTTGTTGTCGTGGAGCTCGATGCCGTGTTCCGACGGCACCAGCGTGGCGTGGTGGCGCGAGGCCAACACTTCCGGAATGACGATGTCGTTGTCGGCAGCCCGCCCGATCGTGATCGCGCCCGGCGCCGAATCCCCCGCGGCGGCTCTTCCCGGCCGCAGAATCTTGAGCATCGACGTCGCGATGTTCTGGCCCTCAACGCCGACGCGGACGGTCTCGGGACCTGCCGCCGGTTCAGGCGCCGGGGCCGGCGCCGGTGGTGTGTGATCGATCTGCGGCCGTTGCGGCACTGACCCGGGCGGCTGGCCCGCCTGCCGTGAGGTCGGTTGCGAGGGCTGGCGGGGCGCCGCCGACCAGGGCTGAGGTTGCCCGGTCCGCGGGGGGGCGGGCGGGACCTGCCCGTACGGCGCCTGGGGGCTCGGCGTGCCGGACGGGTTGGCGATGGGGATCGACGTCGTCAGGGGCGGCCGGCCGACCGAGCCCTGGTGGCGGCCCACGTCGAAACTCAGCGATGGGCCGTCCGGATTGCCGATGTTGACCCGCAGACCGTCGTGGATTTCGGCGACCGGCACGCGACGGTTGTTGACGTACAGACCGTTGAGGCTCCCATTGTCAATCGCCAGCCATCGGCCCTGATCGAAGCGAACGAGGAGGTGGTTTCGAGAGATCAGGGGGTGTGCGACGCGGACGTCAGCGCGAAGGTCGCGCCCGATCACGACGTCGTTGCCCGCCGCGAAGGTACGGTCGGATCCCTCATAACGCACGGTCAGCACTGGAGGAGCTGGTCGGGTCACGAGACCCAACCTTATCGGCCGTATCGCCGATTGGCCCGCATCGAATCGCTCGACGCTCATCCCCGGGGATCCGGCCTCACCTACCCGCGGCTCGCCGGACCCGCGGAACCGGGGGATCCTCAGCTGATGGTTACGGGGATGCCGTTGAGGGCACCGTTGCCGGACGGTTCGTCGAGGAACGTCGGCGGGGACAGCACGTTGGTGTTGGCGCCAGGTGAGCCGTTGGCCACCGCCATGCGGGTGCCCACTTGGCCGTGCCCCCAACCGTGCGGCATGGACACCACGCCGGGTTTGATCGCGTCGGTGAGTTCCACCGGCACCTGGATCTCGCCGGCTGCCGAGGTGACCGTGACGACGTCGCCGGCAGCAATACCGCGGCGCGCGGCGTCATCGTGATGCATCAGTAACGTGCAGCGTTCCTTGCCCTTCATCAGGGCGGGCACGTTGTGCATCCAGGTGTTGTTCGAGCGCAGATGCCGACGGCTGACCAAGACCAGCGGTTCGGTCGGCCGCTCGAGCCGTGCGGCCAGCCGTGGCAGGTCGTCGAGCAGATACTGCGGGGCCAGCCGGATCTTTTTGTCCGCGGTACCCAGGATGTCGGGCAGCTGCGGCACCATCGGGCCGAAATCGATTCCGTTCGGATTCGCCTTGAGCAACGCCAGCGTGAGCCCACCCGGACTGTCGCCGTACTGGTCGCCGAACGGGCCCGTGCGCAGGGTCAGGTCGAGGATCCGCTCCGGGCCGCCACGCTCGTAGAGGTTTCGGATCGCCGCGCCGTCGAGCCCCCGGGTGAAAGCCAGGTAGTCGAAGAACCCGTCATCGATCGCCGCGACGTCGACGGCCTCGGCCGGCGTACCGGTGCACAGACCGGTAAGCCGGATCAGGATTTCCCACTCGTGCGGACGGTCGCCGGGGTCGAAGACCGGCGCGGAATAGTTCGCGATGCTGCGAATGGCGAACTGCAGGATCAGATCATCATGGTGCGGTTGCTCGAGGGCGGACAGCCCGGGCAGGATGACGTCGGCGTGCCGTGTCGTCTCATTGAGCCACAGGTCGACGGAGATCATCGCCTCGAGCAGGGGCAGCGCCTGGTCGAGCCGATGGCCGCCCGGGGTCGACAGCACCGGGTTGCCGGCGATCGTGATCAGCGCTTTGAACTGGCCCTCCCCCGGCGTGGCGATGTCCTCGGCAAGGCAGGAGACCGGTGCCTGGCCGAGTACCTCCTTGGCGCCGCGGACCCGGGTGTGCCAGCGGCCGAATTCGGGCGCGCCGTCCTCCAGGCCGGGCAGTGGCTGCGTGGTGATCGACCAGGCTGCCGGTTTGGGGAACATCGCACCGCCGGGGGTGTCGAAATGGCCGGTCAGGATGTTGATCACGTCGACCAGCCAGCTGGCGAGGCTGCCGAACTCCTGGTTGCACAGCCCGATGCGGCCGTACACCACCGACCTCTGGGTGCCGGCCAGTTCGCGGGCCAGTTGGCGGATGCGGTCGGCGTCGATCCCGGTGACGGCGCTGACCCGGCTTGGCGGCCACGCCGCGGTCACGTGCCGCAGTGTGTCGAGCCCATCGAGGTGGCTCTCGAGGGGGCCGGGATCGACCAGGCCTTCATCGAACAACGTGTGGGCGACAGCCAGCAGCAGCGCCGCATCGGTGCCCGGGACGATTGGCAGCCACTCGTCGGCGCGGTCTGCGGTCTGCGTCCGGACCGGGTCGATGACGATCACCTTGCCGCGTGTGCGGATGCGGTCGATGAGGCCCATCACGTCGGGTGCAGCCAGCAGCGAACCCTGCGACGCGGCGGGGTTGGCGCCCATGATCACCAACAGGTCGGTGCGTTCGACGTCGGGCACGGGAAAGGTCCACCAGCCGCCGTACATCAGGTGAGAGGAGAGGTTCTTGGGCCATTGGTCTACCGTCCCGGGCGAATAGGTGACCGGCATGCCGGACATGCCCAGCAGCACGCCCGCATAGCGCGCCAGCGAGAACGAGTGAGCGAGCGGGTTGCCGGTGTACGCGGTGACGGCACCGATCCCGTACTTGTCGATCACCGGGGTCAGCAGTTCGGTGCAGCGACGAAACGCCGCCTCCCAGCTGACCTCACGCCAGTGTCCGTCGACCTTGATCATGGGCTGGCGGATGCGATCCGGGTCGTCGTGTAGCGCGCCCAGGACCGTGCCCTTCGGGCAGAGGTGTCCGCGGCTCCACACATCGTCGGGGTTGCCGCGGATGTGGGTGACTTTGTTGTTTGTGAGGTGAATCTCCAAGCCGCACATGGCTTCACACAAGGGGCATGTGCGTAGGTGCTTGCCGTCTTCCCCAGTTATCACCGTTCTACTGTATTCCGCGACCCACCGTATCGGAAGTGGATTGCCTGCTTACCGGAGCACGCGGACTGCAATGCGTTCGAAACAGGGAGGTCGAGCTGACATCATCCGCGACGCGCCCGCCGCCGAGGGGCCTCCGCTTCCGCTCGGCGCGCCGGCATGGCAGGGTGACGAGCGTGGCGGACACCTCTGACGTGGGCGAGCGCGACCTGCGCGAAATCAGCACCCCGAAGGGCGCTTTGCGGTATTACGACAGTGGCGGCGGTGCGGGCCCGGTACTGCTGTTCCTGCACGGCTCCGGACCCGGGGTCACCGGCTGGCGCAACTTCCGCGGCGTGCTGCCGGCTTTTGCCAAGCATTTCCGCTGCCTGGTCGTGGAATTCCCCGGCTTCGGTGTCAGCGACGATTTCGGCGGGCACCCGATGATCGACGCGTTCGGCACCGTGTCACCGCTGCTGGACGCCCTCGGCGTCGAGAAGGCGCACATCGTCGGCAACTCCATGGGCGGCGGCGTGGGCATCAACTTCGCCATCCGCAACCCCGACCGCGTCGAGCGGCTCGTGACGATCGGCGGGATCGGGACCAACATCTTCAGCCCCAGCCCCAGCGAGGGCATCCGGCTGCTGCAGGAATTCGTCGAGGATCCCACCCGCCAGCGGCTGGTCGATTGGCTGAAGTCGATGGTGTACGACCAGGCGTTGATCACCGATGAGCTCGTCGAGGAGCGCTGGCAGTTGGCGAGCGACCCGAACACGCTGGCGGCCGCGCGACGCATGTACGGCAAGGCGACGTTCGCCGCCATGAACGCCGCGATGAGCGCCTCCGACCGGCCCCAGCCCTGGGCGGTCATGCACAAGTTGGCAGCCCCGACGCTGCTGACCTGGGGCCGCGACGACAGGGTCAGCCCACCCGATATGGCACTGGTCCCGATGCGCACCATTCCCAACGCTGAGCTGCACATCTTCCCGAATTCCGGGCACTGGGCGATGATTGAGGCCAAGCAAGCGTTTGAAAGTACCGTCCTGGCGTTCCTGTCCCGCGGCGTAGTATGAAACTCATCGGACACCTGAGGAGAAAAACTTCGATGACATCATCACTTCCGCGTTTCGCCGCTTGTGCCCTCGCCGTTGCGTCAGCGTCGCTGATCGGTCTTGCTGTGCCCGCGGTCAGCCTGGCAGACATCGGCCCGGTCGGCCCCGGCCCGGTCGGCCCCGGCCCTGTCGGCCCCGGTGGGGTCGTCGGACCGGTCGGCCCCGGCCCTGTCGGCCCCGGTGGGGTCGTCGGACCGGTCGGCCCCGGCCCTGTCGGCCCCGGTGGGGTCGGCGGACCGGTCGGCATCGGCGGCCCGGCCGGAATCGGCCGGTAGGCCCCGAGCTGCCGGGTGGTCGGCGCCCGCTGGGCAATGATCGAGACCACGTAGGCGTTCGAAAGTACCGTTCTGGCGTGCCTTCACGGCGCGTAGCATTGCAGCAATCGGACACCTGAGGAGAACAACTTCGATGACATCATCACTTCCGCGTTTCGCCGCTTGTGCCCTCGCCGTTGCGTCAGCGTCGCTGATCGGTCTTGCTCTGCCGGCGGTCAGCCTGGCAGACATCGATCCCGGTCCCATCGGCCCCGGTGGGGTCGTCGGCCCGGTAGGCCCCGGCCCGATCGGACCCGGTGGGATCGTCGGCCCGGTAGGCCCCGGCCCGATCGGACCCGGTGGGATCGTCGGCCCGGAAGGTCTCGGACCGCTCGGCCCCGGTGGGATCGTCGGCCCGGTAGGCCCCGGCCCGATCGGACCCGGTGGGATCGTCGGCCCGGTAGGCCCCGGCCCGATCGGACCCGGTGGGATCGTCGGCCCGGTAGGCCCCGGCCCGGTAGGCCCCGGCGGGATCGTCGGCCCGGTCGGCCCCGGCCCAGTCGGACCCGGCCTCTAGGGTTCGCCAGCTCCCGGGTCACGAGCCCGGGAAGTTCACATCCCGGGTGACGGGCTCCCACTCGTCGATCGACGCCGTGAGACCGGCCATCCTGTCGCGCATCGCTGTGAGGACGTCACGTCCCAGGAGCAGCCGCAACGGCGGCTCGTCGAGCTTGGTCACCAGCAGGACCGCCTCGGCCACTTTGCGCGGGTCGCCCGGCAGGTGGTTGGCGAACTGCTTGATGAGGTCCTTGCGCGCCGCCACGTCGGCGTAGTCGGCGATCGGGCGGCCCGACTCCTTCATCGACCGCGTCGCCCAGTCGGTGCGGAACGCGCCCGGCTCGATGGCCGTCACCTTGATGCCCAGCGGCCGCACCTCGGTGGCCAACGCCTCGGTCACTGCTTCTAGCGCGAACTTCGTGGACGAGTAGTAGGCGTTGGGCGGGTTGGCCACCAGACCCGTCATCGACGAGATGTTGACGATGTGCCCACTCGAGCGGGCGCGCATGCCTGGCAGCACCGCCTTCATCATGTCGACGGCACCGAAGAAGTTGACGTCGAACAGCTTCCGAACTTCGGTGTCCTCCCCTTCCTCCACCGCGGATAGGTAGCCGTGGCCCGCATTGTTCACCAGGACGTCGATCCCGCCGAACTCCGCGTCGGCCGCCGCGACGGCCGCGCCGATCTGGCCGGCGTCGGTGACGTCGAGGGCGACGGCCAGGGCCCGGTCGCCAAACTCGTCGGCGAGATCGCGCACCGCCTCGGCACGCCGGGCGGTGACCACCACACTGTGGCCGTCCTGCAGCGCGGCGCGGGCGATCTCGCGACCGAAGCCGGTGGAGCACCCGGTGACCAGCCAGCGCGCCATCTCTAGATCGTCCCTTCCGGCAGGCGCCGCAGATAGGCCGCGCGGCGCTGGGCGAGTTCGGCGGCTCGTTGCGGGGGCGTCACCCGGGGCAGGGTCGGTACCTCGGCGTCGAGGCGGTCGAGTGTGACGACGCGGCCGCGGGCACCGAGGTCCGGGCGGGGCCCGGCCTCGCCGAACTCCGCCATCCGCAGCGTCAGGATGCCCTCGCGCAACCCGTCGGAGTCGATCCAGTTGGCCACGCCGGGGTCGACGGGCGAGATGACATAGGTGTAGCTGCCGTCCTCGTTGGCCACCGACTGCGCCTTGTTGAGGCTGCCGGTGCGATCGACGATCTCCAGCGTGGTCCCCCAGATGTTGCTCAGCGGCACCGTGAAGTATTCGGCGCCGCCGTCGCTGATTTCGACCACGAACGCCTCGCCGGGCGCGAGGTCGAAGCGGCCCATCACGTAGACCTGGTTGCGCATCGCGCCCACCTTGTCGGCCGACCACGCCAGGGTGAAGTGGTTGGGCGGCATCTTGTACGCGCCGTGGCTCAGCTTGCCGGTGAAGTCGGCGAAGTGCGCCATCAGCGCCGCCGTCGCCTCGGCCTGCTCGTCGAGTGTGCGAGCCGGGGACGACGCCGACGGGCCGCCGAGTCGCTCGACGCGCAGGTGGTTGGGGTCGTCACGGCCCCAGTCCAGCAACACGTCGCGGATGTAGAACTCGTGCGCTGCGGGCGACGTCCGCACGTGGTTTGGCCGCCCGTTGGCCGGGTCGGCGTCGACGGTGATGGTGAAGCTGCCGTCGGAATCGACCCGCATGGTGCGGCCGTTGAGCACGTCGACAGTGCCCATGTGGGCGTCCCACAGCGTGAAATAGTTCTCGGTCATACGGTGCGCGCCGACCCGGCCGTGGATCTCGTAGCGTCCGTCACCGGAAATGGGGATCACCCGATAGACGCTGTCGGGATTGTCTATGCCCCACCGTGATCCGGGGATGCGGCGCCCGTCCACCGGGTGTGCCAGGCGGGTGATGCAGCTGACCTTGGGGCGCAGCGTGTCCTGGTTGGACGACCATACGGCCGCCGAGAACATCACCTCGGCGAAGGCGTCGTCGAACCGCGACCGCATCGCCTCCGAGGCCTTCGCCCGGCCCAGCCAGGTCTGCGCCACAGTCCGGTAGGCCGAGCGCACGGTCGGGTGCTTGACGAGTTCGAGGGCGGCCAGTTCCTGTTCATGCTGCGAGACCGTCGCGACGGGGTTGTCCAGCATCGCTTCTCCTGTCCTCCGCATTCTCCGCGCGGTGTCTACGCGATTCAGAACTTCAGGTGTTGGCTGACGTCGCCGATCTGGTCGACGAACATGATGCGGGTGTCGAACCACCACGCGCCGTCCCGCCGCTGAAACGTGTCGTGATAATGCCCGGTCACGATCACCTGCAACGGCAGGTCGGGGGTGGCCTGCGTGACGCAGTAATAGGACGTGCTGCGCGCGGTGCCCGCGGCCTCGTCGATGTGTAGCGCCACGTTGCTGGTGTTGTGCTTGGTCTTCGGCGTGCCGTCCTCGTAGATGCGGGTGGCCATCTCGTACATCCGGCGAACCCCCGTGGCACCGGCGAACACCGTTTCCGGCGGGCCGTTCTCCACCCCACAGATGCGGCCATGGGCGAAGAGTCCGGCCACCGCGTCCAGGTCACCGGAGTCCAGGAGTTCGGCGTACCTGTAGATCAGGTTGCTGATTTCCGTCGCACTCTCGCTCATGGCGCACTCCCGCTCATGGGGCACTCTCGCTCATGGGGCAATGATGTCAGAACCGGCCGGACCTGAGAATGTCTCGCACCAGTGCCGTTAGTCTGACCGTCGTGACAGCACCCTGGACGCCGAGCCGGCTCGGCGACTTGACCGGCCGGCGGATCATCGTGACCGGGGCAACTAACGGCGTCGGGTTGGGGACCGCACGTGCGCTGGCGAAGGCCGGCGCCCACGTGATCCTCGCCGTCCGCAATACCGAACTCGGTGCGCAACGGGCAACCGAGATCGGCGGTTCGACCACCGTGGTCAGACTCGATCTCGCGGATCTGTCGTCCGTGCGGGCCTTCCCCGGCCTGATCGACGGCGACGTGGACATCCTGATCAACAACGCCGGCACTCTAACCAACAGCCGCGCCGACACCGTCGACGGCTTCGAGATGACGATGGGCACCAACCTGCTCGGGCCGTTCGCCCTGACCAATCTGCTGCTGCCACGGGTGCGGTCGCAGATCATCAACGTCGGCTCCGACGCACACCGGTCGGCGACGCTGCGGCTCGACGACCTGCACCTGCGCCGGCACCGGTGGTCCAGATTCGGCGCCTACGCGCAGTCGAAACTGGCGGTCATGCTGTGGGGGCTCGAGTTGGACCGCAGGCTGCGTGCGGCCGGTTCGCCGGTGGTCACCCAGCTGACCCACCCGGGGTGGGTGGCCTCGAACCTGTCGAATCTGTCCGACTCGCCGCTGATGTCGTTGGCGCACAGAGCGGTCAAGAGCGCCGCCGACCGGTTGGCCAATGACATCGACCAGGGCGCGGCACCGACGCTGTACTGCATCAGTGAGCCGCTGCCGCCGGGCAGCTACATCGGGGTCAGCGGCCGGTTCGGAATGCGCGGCGGCCCGGTGCCGATCGGTCGCACGGCGGTCGCGTCGGACTACGACGCGGCGGCCCGCCTGGTGGCCTTCGCCGAGGCCGAGACCGGCACGAAACTGGAGCTTTAGTGGCGAGTGACCCGAACCGTGAGCTCGAAGGCTCCGTCGCCGTCATCACCGGCGCGGCCCGCGGCCAGGGGCGCAGCCACGCCGTCGCGCTCGCCAAGCACGGCGCACACATCATCGCCGTGGATATCTGCGCCGACATCGACGCGATCCCCTATCCGTTGGCGAGCAGGGTCGATCTCGACAAGACCGCTCGGCTGGTCGAGGCCACGGGCGCCCATGTGGTGCCGGTCGTCGCCGACGTCCGCGACCTCGCGCAACTGGAGGCCGCCATCCAGACCGGTATCGACACGCTCGGCGACGTCGACATCGTCGTCGCCAACGCTGGCGTCGTGGCGATCGGGAACCCGGAAGCGCGCGCGTTGCCGGTGTTCGACGCCATCGTCGACACCAACCTCAAGGGCGTGTGGCACACGCTGGTAGCGACGGTGCCCTCGATCGTCCGCAAGGGCGGGGGTGGTGCGATCGTGCTGGTGAGTTCGTCCCAGGGGCTGATCGGGCGCGGCGGCGACGGCAGCGCGGCGATGTTGGCCTACGCCGCGTCCAAGCACGGCGTCGTCGGACTGATGCGCTCGGCGGCGCACGCGTACGCCCCGCACAAGATCCGCGTCAACGCGTTGCATCCGGCCGGCGTGGCTACCCCGATGGTCCTCAACGACTTCGTCATGAGCCGCATGATGGAGAACCCGGGGGCACCCATCTCGCTCAACCTGCTGCCCGACGTGCCGCTGGTGGAGCCGCGGGACGTCACCGAAGCGGTGCTGTGGCTCGTCAGCCCGCGCTCGCGCTATGTGACGGGCGTGAGCCTGCCGGTCGATGCCGGCCACGTCATCATGTGAGGCTCACCTGAACCGCAACCCGCGCCTGCGGACCCACAGGACGGCGACGAATGTTCCCACGATCCAGATCACCACGGCGGTGGCGAGGTGCACGAAGCTCTTCGTGTCTTGGCCGAAGATCGGCCAGATCAACGCCGGCAATTGCTGCCACAGCAGGTGATGGTCCACCCCGGCGATGGGGTCGGCGACGTAGTACACCGCGTACGGCAGCACCAGGGCCAGCAGCCAGCACCCCAGCCGGTAGAAGTCGCGACGCTGCCGCCACCGCCTGACCAACGGCTCGGCGCTGACCGGGAGCAGCACCGAGATCAGATTGCCCAACCCCAGCCAGGCCACGATAGGCACCGCCACAGTGGGGATCGTGATCGCACACCGCCCGGGGGATTCAAGACACAGCGTGATCACCAGCGCCGTCACCAGGGTGGGAATACCGACGATGACCAGCAGCGCCAGATTCTTGATCACGAGGATCCGCACGAGGGGAACCCCGTTATCCAGGCCCTGTCGGACGCGGTGGTGGTCGGCGCCGAGCACGTTGGTGGTGGTGACGTCGGCAAGGATCCACGACGAGAAGTAGACCCCGATCAGGATTGCCCAGTCGTGGTTGGAGAGGCCCACGGATCTCAGCGGCTGCACCAGCAACCCGGCGATCGCGATGAACAGGTTGACCACCAGACCCGACAGCCAGGTGCGCGGCGGGGTGAGGGCCCAGCGGATCTCGGCGCGCACCGCGGCCACCAATCGCCGCTCGAAGGTCTGCGCGGCCTGTTTGGCGGCAGTGGGACGGGGCGCCGACGCGCGAACCGCGGCATGAATGGCCCGCACTTGCCGGCCCACCGTTCGGACTCGCGACATGTTCCCCACCACAGTGACTCCACCGATGCCTTGGGCCTGCACCGGTACCGTACCGTGGCCCGCGGGCGGTTGCCCGGAGGCCGAACTCGAACGTGTTAGTGTCCCCCGTGGTTGAGGAGGCCCCGCATGACGTGCGCTGTCGGGAATCTCGCATGAGCACGCCGATGACGAAACCGCGGTCGCTGGCGCTCGTCACGGTCGCGTACGTCATCGCTGTCGCCGTGGCCGCCGGGTGGCTGGCCTGGGGTCCGGGCACCGGCATGCTGTGGCTGGACACCCTGGTGGCCGACGTGCTGGCCACGCTGGTGGTGTTCGGATTCAGCCGCGCGTACCGCAACTCGAGCTTCTACGACGCGTATTGGAGCGTCATCCCGCCGCTGATGACCGTCTATTGGTGGAGCCAGGCCGGCACACCCAGACTGCGCTGCTGGCTCGTCACGGCGCTGGTGCTGGTGTGGTCGGTGCGCTTGACGGCCAACTGGGTCTACGGCTTTGCCGGCCTGAACCACGAGGATTGGCGCTACGCGATGTTGCGCGACGGAAGGGGACGCGGGGAGTTTGTCGTCGATCTGGTCGGCATCCACCTCATCCCGACACTGCAGGTGTTCGCGGGCATGATGCCGGTGTACGTCTGCGTGACCCGCCCGGGCGGCGATATCGGGTGGCTTACCGCGCTCGCGTTCGCCGTCGGTCTGGCGGCGGTGGCATTCGAGTCGGCCGCGGATCTGCAGTTGCACCGATTCGCCCGGCATCGGCAGCCCGGCGACGTGCTGGACCGCGGGCTATGGCGCTGGTCGCGGCACCCTAACTATTTCGGGGAATTCGGATTCTGGGTTGCGCTGGCGCTGTTCGGTGTCGCGGCCGCACCGGGAGACGCATGGTGGCTGTTCGCCGGCGCGCTCGCGATGCTCGCCATGCTCCTGGGTGCCAGCATCCCGATGATGGAGAAACGCAGCCTGGAACGCCGGCCCGACTATCAACACGTCATCGACCGGGTCTCGCGCTTCGTGCCCAAGCCTCCGCGCCGGGCGGCCACGTGAACCGCAAGCGCGTGGTGATCGCCGGGCTGGGCGACGCGGGCGTCTTGACGGCGATTCGGCTGGCTCGCTGGGCCCACGTGGTCGGCATCTCCGCCAAGCCGGGGCTGGTCAGCGGACAAGAACTCGGGATCCGACTCTCCCGGCCCCACGACTGGGCCCGCGACTACTGGATTCCCTTCGACAAGTTCCGGCGACTCGACGGGGTGCGGACGGTTCAGGCGAGGCTGACGGGAGTCGACCCGGCCAACCGGACCGTGTACTGCGCCGGCGACGACGGCGCGCAGATCGCTGTGGAGTACGACGCCCTGGTCATCTCGACCGGGGTGAGCAACGGCTTCTGGCGGCGGCCCACTCTGCAGTCGGCCGCCGCGGTCGGCGCGGAGCTCCAGGGGGCGAACCAGCGGCTGGCCGCCGCCGGCTCGGTGATTGTCATCGGCGGGGGTGCGGCAGCGGTCAGCAGCGCCCTGAACATGGCAACCACCTGGCCGGAGAAGAAGATCGACCTTTACTTTCCCGCCGAGCGCGCGTTGGCCGAATACCACCCGCGGATCTGGAATCGGATTCGCGACCGCCTGACAGACCGCGGCGTTGGCATCCATCCGGGCCACCGCGCCGTGCTGCCCGACGGCTTCCTCTGCGACGAGGTCACCAGCGAGCCGGTCCACTGGAGCAGCGGGCAGCCCCCGTCGTGCGGAGCCGCCGTGCTGTGGGCGATCGGGCGGGTGCGGCCCAACACCGACTGGCTGCCAGCGGAGTTGCTCGACGATCAGGGATTCGTCCGGGTGACACCGGACCTGCGGGTGCCCGGCCATGCGGGCGTGTTCGCCGTCGGCGACGTCGCGGCGACCGACCCTCAGCGCAGCTCCGCCCGCAACCGCGGAGACGCGCTGGTCGCCCGCAACATCCGAGCCGAGTTCGCCGGCCGGCCGATGCGCCCCTACAAGGCTCCGCGGCGGCGGTGGGGCTCGCTGCTCGGCGCCCAGCCCGAGGGACTCGAGGTGTTCCTACCCTCCGGTCAGTCGTTCCACTTCCCGCGATGGGCCGTGGACAAAGTGGTCATGCCGGGGTTCGTCCGGTGGGGAATGTATCGCGGGATACGGGAGAACGATCCGCTCCGGTCTTTCGACCACGCCCCGGGGAGCTGACTCCAGAGCCCCGCCGGCATGCGCGCGGGCACGCCGCTGCCTATGATGGCGACCCAGGGGGCTGTTCAGATCTCCTCGCGTCAGATCTGCTCGCGGTCACACAGGAGGACCCCATGGCACCTGGGCGGCGACGTGAGTGATGCCGATGACGGGGACGATTACCGCAACTTGGCGGTGAACCGGCTGCGCCCCGCCGAGGTCCACTGGGCGCTGAACCACGATGCCGTGCATGGGATCGGTTATGCATTCCGCAACCCCGTCGCCGTCGCCGGCGCTCTCGACGATCCTCACGACGACAGAAAGACCTACCTCGTGCGGGTCAGGCGCGACGACTTGGCCAAGGCCTTCGACAAGATCAATGACTGGATCGCCAAGAATCCCGGTCCGGCCGGGATGCAGGCGTACGGCTTCGTCAGGGCGCTCTCGCGGGAGGGACTCAGCGAGCGCCGATCCGGGGACGAGGAACGCCACTGAGATCGGCCGTCACGGTTCGCGGTTGCTGTCCAGAGCCGTCATCGGCCTCGCCAGATCTTCCAGCGGCCGTTGTTCGGCGGCGACTCCGAGCCGTAGTTCCACCACGCCGGCGGAGGCCATCACCGCCGCACCGATGAGAAATGACCAGACGACCTGACCCCGCTGACCGGAGTTGATCAGCTGACCGAACAACAACGGCCCGGTAATCCCGCCGATCGCCGTGCCGACCGCATAGAAAAAAGCGATGGCCAGGGCCCTGGTCTCCATCGGAAAAAGTTCACTCACCGTGAGGTATGCCGCACCCGCACCCGCTGACGCGAGAAAGAACGTCACCGCGAGTACGGCGATGAACGCCCAGACGCCGCCGGCCCGCGTCACGAACACGATCGCCAGGGCCGCCGCCGCCACGGCGGAGCCCACATAGCAGAGCGTGATCATCGGTTTGCGCCCGACGGTGTCGAAGAAGCGCCCCAGAACCAGGGGACCAACGAAGTTGCTGAGCGCCCACAGGATGAAAAACAGCGGCACCTGCCCCGAGGGGACCCCGTAGAACCCGCTCAGCAGCGTACCGAGGTTGAACGTGACGCCGTTGTACAGAAAGGCCTGGCTGATGAACAGCGCGAGTCCGAGAACCGCGCGCCGCGGATACTGAGTGAACGCCATCGTGGCAATCTCAGTGAACGAAATATCCTGGCGTGCAACAATTGTGAGCCGATGCCCCTGGATTGCGGGCAACGACTCACCCGTTTGCCGTTCCACATCCTGCTCGATCTCGCCGACAATGCGCTCGGCTTCCTCGTTGCGCCCATGGATGAACAACCACCGTGGGCTCTCCGGCAGGTGGCGCCGGACGAGCAGGACGACGATGCCGAAGATCACGCCGACCCCGAAGCAGAGCCGCCAGCCGACGTTGATCGCGAAGTGCGAGGTGCCCAGCAGCACGAGTGCGCCGGCCGCCCCGAGGGCCGAGCCTAGCCAGTAGGTCCCGTTCACCACCAGATCGACGCGGCCACGCACCCGGGCGGGGATCAGCTCGTCGATCGCCGAATTGATCGCGGCGTATTCACCCCCGATGCCCGCGCCGGTGAAGAACCGGGCAACGAAGAAGTACCACGGCGCGAACGCGAACGCGGTCGCCAGCGTTGCGACCAGGTACAGCGCCAGAGTCAACAGGAACAGCTTGCGCCGCCCGAACCGGTCGGTCAGGCGGCCGAAGAACAGCGCGCCCAAGCACGCACCGGCGATGTAGAACGCCGCGGCCACGCCTATCTGGGCCGCATTGAGGGCGATCCCACTGCCCTTGTCGGTCAGCCGGGACGACACGATGCCCACCATCGTGACCTCGAGACCGTCGAGAATCCACACCCCGCCCAGTCCGATAACGACCCGCCGGTGAAAATTGGCCCACGGCAGCCTGTCCAATCGCGCCGGTATCTGCGTCGTGATGGTGGCTCCATACACGAACGCGACCATACCGCCGCCCCTCGCTGGAGGTACGTTGAGACACAGAGGCAGGAGGATCTTTGTCACGCACACGACCCAACGTCGCGCAGTACGTTCCCTACGCGTATGGCCTCCGGCGCCTGCCGGACAGCCTGCGGACCTGGGTCGCGCGCGACTTGGCCGGTCCCGGCGCGACTCGGCGTGTTCTGGTTGTGTTCGCCATCCCCCCGTTGCTGGTGCTCGCTCCGTTCTGGCTGCTGCCGGCGTCGTTGTACGTGCACACGGAGATGACGGTGCCCATTTTTATCTGGGCGGTGCTGATCACGGTGGCCATGAACAAGGTGTGGCGGCGGCACCGACTGGCGCAACACGGGCTGGACCCCAACCTTGTCGACGTGCTTCGACGCAAGAAGGACGCCAAAATGCACGAGGACTACGCCCGGCGCTTCGGGGAGCGCCCGGAATCTGCCGAGTGGCAAGAGAACAGCAATCCCTTTTTCTGAGCGCCGGAGACCGTAGCGCGAAGCAGACCGTGCGACGGCCAGCGTGGCGCACGCGACGACCGCTAAGCTGCGTGTCGTGAATGCCAGGAGGTCAGCCGTCGGCAAGAGCCGCTGGTCGGCGCTCGCCGCCACGGTCGTCATCTCCGCCGGGATGCTCTACGCCCAGGTCAACGAGCGTCCGCGCCGACCGCCGGCCCCCACCGCGTCGGCGACGCCGCCGACCAGCGCGTTACCCACACCAGCCGCTTCGGCGCACACCGCCACCCCCGAAGAGGTGGGGGCGCTGGCGGCCAACGCACCGGTCGCCGCCCAGCAGTTCCAGCTCGCGCTGTCCGCCGGTGTCGCGTCCGAGGATCGCCTGCAGGTGAAAACGATCTGGGCGGCCCGCACCATCAGCGT
>CAIYOH010000198.1 GCA_903927745.1 uncultured Mycobacteriaceae bacterium | reverse complement strand
GCCAGAGACGCTATCTGGTCGCGCCCCCGCGCCCCGGGTATGGTCGGCGTTATGGCCGTGTTGTCGAACGACGAGGTGGACGCCGCGCTGCCCCGCCTCGGCGGATGGGAGCGGGTCGATGGCGCCCTAAGGCGTTCCGTCACATTCCCGTCGTTCCTCGCGGGGATCGATGCCGTGCGCCGGGTGGCTGAGCAGGCTGAGGGCGACAATCATCATCCCGATATCGATATCCGTTGGCGCACCGTGACATTCACCACTGTCACACACGACGAAGGCGGGATCACCGACAAGGATCTGGCAATGGCGCGCGCCATCAACGGGATAGCCGGGGGCTGACCGCGATCCAGCCCAGGGTCGCCACCGCACCCACGATGTAGACCAGTCCGGCCCATGCGAGGTACCAGGGCCGGCTGATCTCCCAGATCGTCGGTTGCGCAAAACTCAGCAGCCAGGGCACGCCGATGATCGTCAGCGCCAGCCAGCCCCAGCCCACCGCACGCGCGCCACGGCGTTCGCGCAGCGGCCCGTGAATCGCCCACATCATCAGCGGCACCAGCCATACCCAGTGGTGCGTCCATGAGATCGGCGAGAGCAGCAGCCCGAACAGCTCGACCACCAGCAATCTGCCCAGCCGATCATGGGCGTCCAGCGCCCGCCAGGCGAGCATGGCCAGCACCGCGGTGGCAGCGATCGCGGCGACGACCAGCGGGCCATAGCCGGCGTCGTGACCCACGATCCGCGAGATGCCGCCGCGCCATGACTGGTTGAACGAGGTGGCGATGGGGCCGACGCGGTGCGCATCGCCCAGCAGTCTGGTGAAGTAGTAGCGAGCCTGATCGCCGACGACCAGTGCCGACACGCCGAGGGTGGCGAGGAACACGACCGCCGACGCCGCCGCGGCCGCCCACCGTCGGGCGCCGGCCAGGTAGACACCCGCGATCGCCGGCGTCAACTTGATGCCCGCCGCCACCCCGACGAGCAGTCCCGACAGCCACCACCGCGCGGTGTCGGCCGCGCAGAGCACCGCCAGCATGAGCATCACGTTGACCTGCCCGTAGTCGAATGTGCTGCGCAGCGGCTCAATCCAGATGGTGACCGCCGTCCACAGCATCGCGGTGCGGCGAGCACCTGCACCTGCACCTGCCGCGACGTCTATCAGGCGCTGGCTGATCCGGACCGACCCGTACAGGGCGGCCAGGGTGGCGAGCTGCCAGAGCAGAGCGACGAGACCGAACGGCAGCAGGTGCAGCGGGTAGAAGACGACCGCCGCGAAGGGCGGATAGGTGAACGGCAGCGGGAAGTCCGGAGTCTGGTCGGCGTAGACGTAGCTGTACAGAGTGCCGGGGCAGTCGATCGCGGCGGCGCCGCCGAGGTAGACGTGCAGGTCGACGAAGTTGGCGCCGTGGGGCGCAAGGTATGTCCAGGCGAGCCGCGCGGCGACGCTGGCGATCAACACCCACGGCGCCGCCGCTCGCAGCCGAGCCGCAAGCACGCGGGTTTCCGGGGCCCCGGTGGTGGTGGCGGTGTTGGCGGTGTTGGCGGTGTTCGCGTTGTTGGCGGTGTTGTCAGTGTTGTCAGTGTTGGCAGTGTTGGCGTTTACCCGCCCGACTCTAACGATCGCCACGTCGTACCCCGACAGGTCACCGCCACCGCTCGTCTCCGTAACGATCGCATAAATGCCACACGTGTCACTTGAGCCACAGCCGTATCACCGTAGTTTCAGGCACGAACGTGTCTCCGACAACCAACGTGTCGCCAACAACCAGGGAGAGTCATGCCAACCATCTGGACCTACTTACGAGCAACCGCCATCGTGGGCGGTTCGTCCGCCGCGCTACTCGTGGGCGGCATCGCCCACGCCGATCCCGCGCCCGCTCCGTCGCCGCTCCAAAACATTCCGCAGCAGCTGATCAGCTCGGCGGCCAACGCGCCTCAGATCCTGCAGAGCCTGGCAAGCGCGCTCGGCGCCACCCCGCCGGCGGCTCCGACCTCTCCGGGCATCACCTTCCCGGGTGTGCCGTCGGCCACGTCGCCGTTGCCGGCTTCGTCGGCGCTCGGGGTGCCGTCTCCGGCGGGTTCCGCCGCTGCACCGGTGGCGTCCGGCCTCTCGGCCATGATCCCGGGGCTGTCGACCATCCCCGGGCTGTCGACCATCCCCGGGCTGTCGACGCCGGGCGCCCCCGCCACGGCGCTGGCGCCTCAGCTTCCGCAGGCGAGGGTCGATATGCCTGCATTGCCGGCGACCGCGCCTCTTAACGTGCCCCAGGAGTTGACGCTGCCGCAGGATCTGACGGCGTTGGCCACCGGTCAGGCACCTGCCGCACCAGCCGCCAGCCCCGCTGTGCCGGTGGCACCGCTGCTGTCCGCGCTTCCCTGACTAAGCCGGGCCTGATTCGACAGAGCCTGATTCAGCACACCGCCGCAGCGAAGCCGCAAACCCAAGACCGGAGGACATCGTGGCAACCACCAGGAATCTGTCGAAAGGTCTGGCCGCTGTCATCACGGCGTCGGCTGCCGCGTTCGGGCTTTCCCCGGACGCGGCAGCCGAGCCCGCGGCGCCGCAGCCGGTCATCGCCCAACAAGCTCCGGCCCAACAAGCTCCGGCCCAACAAGCTCCGGCCCAACAAGCTCCGGCCCAACAACTTCCGGGCCTACCGGCATTGTCGCAGCTGAGCCCCATCATTCAGCAGGCGGCCTCGGACCCTACGCAGGCGACCCAGCTGCTCATGGCCGCCGCACAGGCTTTCACCCACAACCCGACCGCACCGGCCGAGGCGAAGAACGTCGCCTCGTCGGTCACCCAGTTTGTCGGTGAGCCGGGGGCTCCGGCCGGCCTGACTCCGCCGGATGCCGGCCCGGTGCCGCACGCACCGTCGGCGGCCCTCGAGCCCGGCGAGCAGGCCCACCTGCCCACTGGCGTCGATCCGACTCACGCGGCTGGTCCGGCGGCGTTGGCGATGTCCCCGTCGACAGCACCCGCCTCGGCAGCGGTGGCGCCCGCCCCGGCAACAGCGTCCGCGGCACCCGCCGCGGCCACAGCGGCACCCGCCGCGGCCGAGCCCGCTGCCGCAGCGCCCGGGGGCCTGGGTCCTGACGCGCCGCCCATCCAGGACTTCATGTATCCCTCGATCGGCACCAATTGCCTCGCCGATGGCAGCAGCGCGATAGCGACCGCCCTGTCGGTGGCGGGCCCGGCCAAGATCCCGACTCCTGGGCCAAGACCGCAGCAGACCGCCTACGTGTTCACGGCCATCGGCACCCCAGGACCCGCCGAGGTGCAGAAACTTCCGCTGAACGTCACGTGGGTGAACCTGACCACGGGCAAGTCAGGGACCGTCGCGATGACTCCGCGCACCGACATCAACCCCAGTGGACCGACGACGTTGACCGCGATTGCCGACACCGGATCGGGCAGCATCATGTCGACCATCTTCGGACAGGTCACCACCACAGAACGCCAATGCCAGTTCATGCCCACCATTGGTGCGACGGTGGTGCCTTAAGGGTTTCGGGCATCAGCCGCGAGACCCAGCCGCGAGACCCAGCCGCGAGCGTGCGCAGACGCACGCCTGCACCGGCGTGTCTGTGTGCAGACACGCACACTCGCGGGGGCTAATACGCCATGAAAAGAATGGCGTCGCGGTCGTACTCAAGCCCGGGGTGTGCGCTGGCGAGATGAGCCTGGGTCAGATCGACCAGCTCGTCCTCGTCCTTGCCGACAATGGATTCGCCGCACGGGCACGATATGTGCGTCTTCATGGCGTCGCCTTCCCTTTCGCTTTCCCAACAGCTTTCCCAGCAGCTTTCCCAGCAGCAGACGCTTTCATCTGCTTCTTGTACTCACGCACCTGCGCCAGCGAGCGCGCGTCGACGATGTCGGCGACAGACACGTGCGTGCCCGGCTTGCCGAACTCCCCCGCCGCCGCACGCCAGCCCGTCGGTGTCACGCCGTACTGCTTGCCCAACAGCGCCAGGAAGATCCGCGCCTTCTGCTCGCCGAACCCAGGCAGGCCCTTAAGACGACCCAGCAGTTCGTTCCCATTGGGCGCGCCGGCCGTCCACAGTCGGGTCGCGTTGCCGTCATAGCGATCGACGATGATGGCCGCGAGAGCCTGGATTCGCTTGGCCATCGACCCCGGAAAGCGATGGATGGCAGGTTTTTCCGAGCACAGCGCCGCGAATGCATCGGGGTCGTAATCGGCGATGTCCCCGGCATCGAAACCGCCCATCCGGTCGGCGATCTTCTTGGGCCCCGCGAACGCGGTTTCCATCGGCACCTGCTGATCAAGAACCATCCCGACCAGCAGGGCCAACGGATTCTCGGCCAGTAGCTTGTCGGCCTCAGGATCTTGAGCGAGCCAAACCGTCAATGTCAACGACCCTCCTCGACCTTCCTCGACCTTCCGCCCACTGATCACCCTAAGACCGCTGGGCGATTGTTGAGACACTACCCACGAGAACACCGCTGACGACCAGCACATAACCACCGAGTTATCGTGGCTTGGTGGTGGATGAGGCCAGATTGGCACTGATGCTGGCCCGGGACGAACTGCATCAGCTCGTC
>CAIYOH010000197.1 GCA_903927745.1 uncultured Mycobacteriaceae bacterium | reverse complement strand
GTCCGCTCGAGGATCGAATCCACCGCGTCGCCGAGATCGCCGTCCGACGCATCGAGGCGGCCCCGGAGCTCGTCGAGCAACTCGACGTAGCCCGCGATCGCGTTCTCCGCGCGGGTGTTGAGCATGGGTACCTTACCCTCGGCCGCCGCCGCGAGCGCCCCGGCGAAACCCACACCGGTGTTCTCGGCATACACCGCCACACACGCCTCGGCGCGATCCCCGATACCGCGGCGTGGGGTGTTGAGGATACGACGCATGCTGACCGCGTCCCCGGGGTTGTCCAGCACCCGCAAATAGGCCACGATGTCGCGAATCTCCTTGCGCTCGTAAAAGCGCACTCCCCCGACGACTTTGTACGGAATCCCTGCGCGAATGAACACCTCTTCAAGAGAGCGCGACGAGTTGTTGGTGCGGTAGAACACCGCCACGTCGTTGTAGGTGATCCCGCCCCCGTCGACGAGCTCGTCGATCTGCTGGGCGACGAACCGCGCCTCGTCGTGCTCGTTATCGGCGACATAACCTGCGATCAACTCGCCGGTGCCGGCGTCGGTCCACAGCCGCTTATCGCGGCGCCCGGTGTTACGAGCGATGACGGCGTTGGCCGCGGAGAGGATGTTCTGCGTCGAGCGGTAGTTCTGTTCCAGCAGAATGGTTGTGGCAGAGGGATAGTCGCGTTCGAAGTCCTCGATATTGCGGATGGTGGCGCCGCGGAAGGCATAGATCGACTGGTCGGCGTCGCCGACCACGCACAACTCTGCGGGCGGGATGTCATCGGGCGCAGCCGGATCCGCCACGCCCGGCTGGCCGACCAGTTCGCGCACCAGCATGTACTGCGCATGGTTGGTGTCCTGGTACTCGTCGACCAGGACGTGCCGGAACCGTCGCCGGTAATACTGGGCGATCTGCGGGAACGTCTGCAGCACCGCGACGGTCTCGCCGATGAGGTCGTCGAAGTCCATCGCGTTGGCCGCCCTCAGCCGCCGCTGGTACTCGCCGTACACCGACGCGACAGTGCGCATCAGGTCATCGGACTCGTCGGTGAGGGCGGAAACCGCCTCGTCGGGGTCGATCAATTCGTTCTTCAGGTTGGAGATGGCGTTCGCCAGCCGGCGTGGCGTGTACCGCTTGACGTCGAGCCCCATGTCGCGCCCGATCATCTGCAGCAGCCGCCGCGAGTCGTCGGCGTCGTAGATCGAGAAGTTCGAGTTGAGGCCCGTGATCAGCGAGGCATGCTCGCGCAGGATGCGCACGCAGGCCGAGTGGAACGTCGACACCCACATCGCACGGGCCCGGTTGCCGACGAGGCGCACCACTCGCTCGCGCATCTCCGCGGCGGCCCTGTTGGTGAAAGTGATGGCCAGGATCTGGCCGACTCCGACGCCCCGCGCCGCGATCAGGTAGGCGATCCGGCGGGTCAGCACCGCGGTCTTGCCCGATCCGGCGCCCGCCACGATCAGCAGCGGCGAACCCCGGTGCACCACCGCCTGCCGCTGCTGGGGGTTGAGGCCGTCGAGCAGCTCGTCTGCCGCGGAATCGCCCTCGGTCTCGGTTGCGTGCACACTCATGTCGTTTCAAACCTACCGCCGCCCGCCGACGAGTGGTTTTTGCACGCGCCAGGTTCTTGGTGGCACACTCGACGGGTGCTCAACGCGCAGAACGCGGGGTTATCCGAGATGAACACCGAAGCCGCCGACATCGGGGAGCTGCGCCAGGAGATCGACCGGTTGGATGCGCAGATCCTGGCCGCGGTCAAGCGGCGGGCCGAGGTGTCCCAGGCGATCGGCAGGGTACGGATGGCGTCCGGCGGCACCCGGTTGGTGCACAGCCGCGAGATGCAGGTCATCGAGCGATACAGCGAGCTCGGGCCCGAAGGTAAAGACCTGGCGATGCTGCTCCTCCGGTTGGGCCGGGGCCGGCTCGGCCACTGAGTTCACCCGCCAGACCTGGTTCCGTAGCGTCAGGCCGCACTAGGGTCGAAGGATGATCCGCGACATCACCACCAGCCCGGCCTGGGACGCCCTGCGTCGGCATCATGCAGACATCGGCGAGAAGCACCTGCGCCAATTCTTCGCCGACGATCCCGACCGCGGCCGCGAGCTGGCGTGCACGGTCGGCGACCTCTACATCGACTACAGCAAGCACCGCGTGAACCGCGAGACGCTGCGCCTGCTGATCGATCTTGCGCGCGCGGCCGACCTCGAGGGGCGCCGCGATCAGATGTTCGCCGGCGTGCACATCAACACCTCCGAGGATCGAGCGGTGCTGCACACAGCGCTGCGCCTGCCCCGTGGCGCCACCTTGACCGTCGATGGCCAGAACGTCGTCGACGACGTGCACGCGGTGCTGGACAAGATGGGCGACTTCACCGACCGGTTACGCAGCGGGGAGTGGACAGGGGCCACCGGCAAACGGATCACCACCGTCGTCAACATCGGAATCGGCGGATCCGACTTGGGCCCGGTGATGGTCTACCAGGCGCTGCGCCACTACGCCGACGCAGGGATCTCGGCGCGCTTCGTCTCCAACGTCGATCCTGCCGACCTCACCGGCACCCTCGTCGGCTTGGACCCAGCCACCACGCTCTTCGTCATCGCATCGAAAACCTTCTCCACGCTGGAGACGTTGACCAACGCGACCGCCGCGCGGCGCTGGCTGACCGCCGCCCTCGGCGACTCGGCGGTTCCCAGACATTTCGTGGCCGTTTCCACCAACAAGCGGCTCGTCGACGAATTCGGCATCAACACCGACAACATGTTCGGCTTCTGGGACTGGGTGGGGGGGCGTTATTCGGTCGATTCGGCGATCGGCCTGTCGGTGATGGCGGCCATCGGCCGCAACGCCTTTGCGGATTTCCTATCCGGATTCCACATCGTCGACACCCATTTCAGGACAGCCCCGCTGGAGTCCAATGCGCCGGTCCTGCTGGGCCTCATCGGCCTGTGGTACTCCACTTTCATGGGCGCGCAATCGCGCGCGGTACTGCCGTACTCCAACGACCTGGCGCGTTTCGCCGCCTATCTGCAACAGCTGACCATGGAATCCAACGGCAAGTCGGTGCGCGCCGACGGCACACCGGTCACCACCGACACCGGTGAAGTCTTCTGGGGTGAGCCGGGAACCAACGGCCAGCACGCCTTCTACCAAATGCTGCACCAGGGCACCCGGCTGATCCCGGCCGATTTCATCGGATTCAGCCAACCCCTGGACGACCTGCCCACCGTCGAAGGCACGGGCTCCATGCACGACCTGCTCATGAGCAACTTTTTCGCCCAGACCCAGGTGCTGGCGTTCGGCAAGACAGCCGAGGAAATCGCCGCCGAAGGAACGCGAGCGGACATCGTGCCGCACAAGGTGATGCCCGGGAACCGGCCGTCCACCTCGATTCTGGCCGACCGGCTCACCCCGTCGACCGTCGGCCAGTTGATCGCGCTCTACGAACACCAGGTTTTCGTCGAGGGGGTAATCTGGGGCATCGACTCGTTCGACCAGTGGGGTGTCGAGCTGGGCAAGACCCAGGCCAAAGCACTGCTTCCGGTGATCACCGCCGACACCGCGCCGCCGCCCCAATCGGACAGCTCCACCGACGCCCTGGTCCGTCGGTACCGCGCCGAACGGGGACGCACCAGCTGACGTCTCGCGGTCTGAGGGCCCACCAGTTCGGAGGATCCGCGCGATGGTTGACCAGAAACGTGTGAGTATTACCCATCAGGTGTGAGCAAATGGGAGGTTGCCATGGTCACCTACTACCCCGAACTCGCGCGGCGAGTCCGCAGCCAGCGCGATTTGCAACCTGGGCTCTATGGGGACTTCGATTTCGACCAGCAGCCGGATCGCTTGGCGACTGAGCCCGATGTCGACTCCGCCCTGCCCGCCTGGGTCGCAGACCGCGCGCCGATCCTCAAGGACCGCCGGGTCACGGAGTTGATCCGCACGGCCACCATGCTCGGCGACGTCGTCGCCGATCCCTATGCCGCGCTGATCAGCACGACCAGCGTCGCGCACCTGATCGACATGCTCAAGACGGCCTGCCGAGACGGGATCGAGGCGGTGCCCGACGCACCGCCCGAGCTCGCGTCGTTCATCGCCGCCATGGAGGCCGCCCCGGAGTGGATCGACGTCGACCTGGTCCGCGAAGGGGCCCGCCAGGAACGCGTCCCCGCGGCGCTGCTGGCCCCCTTCATCACGCGGGGCGCTTTCGTCGCGACCTTCACCAACACCTACGCCGCACTTCCGATGGCGCTGACCGGTGCGCTCTCGGGCAAGCGGGCGGCCCGGCGGGTCAACGAGACGGCTAGTTTCTTCACCGTCACCACCCTGCCCGGTGCACTGGACCGTCACGGCCCCGGATTCGAAGCGGCCGCCATGGTCCGGTTGATGCACTCAATGGTCCGCTACAACGCCCTGAAGAGATCCGACAAGTGGGACGTCTCTGTCTATGGCCTGCCGGTACCGCAGGTGGACCAGATGCCTGCCGGCATGATCGGCCAGTACCTGTTGGCCCGCCAGGCCCGCCAGCAGGGTCGCACCGAGTTCACCGCCGAAGAACGCGCCGCTGTCGAATTCGCCCGCTACCGCTGTTTTCTGCTCGGACTACCTGAGGAGCTTTTGCCCGCGGAACCCGCCGACATCATGCACGTCATGCACGCCCGCTCGGCACTGCTGCGCGACGGATTCGACACCATCTGCCAAGAACTCGTCCGCGGCACGATGGCGGCCTACCTGCGCCCCGACACCACGTGGTTCGACCGGTGCGCCGAGGCGGTCGAGAAGAGTTTCAGCAAGTTCACGTTCGTCCGCACCTTCTGCAATGGTGATAGCGATATCGCGCAGGCCATGGGAGTGTCGCTGGGGCCGACGGATCTGGTACGCATCGCCCTCACCGCACCATTCATCCTCGGGCGTTTTAACGTCGTGACTCAGGCCAGCCGCATCCCCGTACTTCGGGATATCACCGACGCCTACGTCATCGGGCTTCTCAAACTCCGGTTGGCGACCTACGGCAAGCCGGAATTCACCACGGACGCGGCACATTACACGCCGGTCCCGCACTGAGGCTCCCGGCCTTGACCGTGCGTAGTTGTACGCTGCCCGACGGCGTGCCGCGAACAGACACGCACGCTCGCGGCGGGTGGGGTTAGGCGGGTGGGGTTAGGCGGGTGGGGTCAGGCGGGTGGGGTCAGGCGGGTGGGGTCAGGCGAAAAACCTGCCGAACCGGGCCGGCAGCACCCGCATCAGGTGCACCATCGGCGCCCACGGCCACCACGGCACCGCTGCGCGGCCCCGCTCCCGTTCAATCGCATCGACCATGGCCTTGACGCCGGTTTCGTTGTCCACCATGAACAGTGTGCTGTCCGACTTGGCCGTCATCTCCGACTCGATGTAACCCGGCTCGATCACCGAAACCGCGATCGGGCCGCTGCGGTACTCGGCACGCAGCGATTCGCCCAGCGAGCTCACCCCCGCCTTGCTCGCCGCGTACGCGGCCTTGACCCCCGGCACCCCTGTGTTGCCGAGCACCGACGAGATCAGCACCAGATGCCCCGAGCCATTCGTATGAAACATCTCCAGCGCGGCCTCGATCTGCACCAGAGCGGCGACCAGGTTGGTCTCGATGGTCGCCTTGTTCGCCCACAGCTTGCCCGAGCCGAGCGTCGCGCCCTTGCCGATGCCGGCGTTGACGATGACCCGGTCGATGCCGCCCAGCTCATCGCCGAGCTCGGCGAACACCTTAGGGACGGCCTCGTGGTCATTGACGTCCAGGGCTGCAACCGCGATCCTGATATCCGGATACCGTTGGGAAAGATCGGCTTTGAGCTCGTCGAGCCGATCGGTGCGACGGGCGCACAGCGCAAGATCGCGACCCCGAGCGGCGAACGCACGCGCCATCCCGGCGCCTAGTCCGGAACTCGCGCCGGTGATGAGGATCGTCTGCCGCGTCACCCGGGCAGCATATCCGCCACGGCCACCGGTTACTTGAGCAGCCGGGACATCCGCCGGTCGGCGAGCACCTTGCCGCCGGTCTGACACGTCGGGCAGTACTGAAACGACTTGTCCGCGAACGCGATCTCGCGCACGGTGTCCCCGCACACGGGGCACGGCAGCCCGGTGCGAGAATGCACCCGCAGTCCGGAACGCTTCTCAGCTTTGAGCGTGGCGGCCCCCTGTCCGACGGAACGGCTCACCGCATCCGTGAGGACGCACACCATGGCGTCGTGCAGGGCGGCAAGCTGTTTGCCAGTCAGCTTCGCGGCCGTGGCGAACGGCGAGATCTTGGCGACGTGCAGCATCTCGTCGCTGTAGGCGTTGCCGATGCCCGCGATCACCCTCTGGTCAGTGATGACGGTCTTGATCCGCCCGGTATTGCCGGCCAGCGCACCCGCCAGACCGTCGGCGGTGAGCTCCAACGCGTCCGGACCCAGAGCGGCGATCCCCGGCACGTGGCGCGGGTCGTCGACCAGCCACACCGCCAGCCGCTTCTGGGTTCCCGCCTCGGTGAGATCGAAGCCCGGCGCGTTGCCCGGCACCCCCAGATGAACCCGCAGCGCGATCGGCCCCCTGCCAGGCCGCAGCGGCGGCGCGGCCAGCGAGTCGGACCAGCGCAGCCAGCCCGCCCGTGACAGATGCGCGATCAGCCAGAGGTTCCCGGCATGCAGCCCGAGGTACTTGCCCCACCGCCCGGCCCCGGTGACGGCCTGGCCGTGCAGGGCGGCGACTGGCGGTGCGAAGGTTTTCAGTGCCGACAGCGCGGCGACGTCGACGCGGCCGACCGTCAATCCGACAGCGCGGCGCCGAAGATGGTCGACCAGGGCCTCGACCTCGGGGAGTTCGGGCATCCGCTCAGTCCGCCGCTCGCAGGAGATAGGTGTCCATGATCCAGCCGTGTCGCGCCCGCGCTGCGGCGCGCAGCGCAGCGATGCGCGCGCCGACGTCCCCGACAGTGCCGGCAACCAGCAGTTCGTTGGCGGTGCCGAGGTAGGCGCCCCACCAGATGCGGGTGGCCGCGGGGCAGGTCAGGAACGAGCAGTCGGCGTCGAGCATCACGACGACCGTCGCGGATCCCGATCCGGCGAGCCCGTGCTCGCGCAACTGCCGGCCCGTCGTGATCAGGACCGGTTCGCCGACCTCGTTGAGCGGGATGCGGTGGCGAGCTGTCAGCGCCTGCACCGCGGTGATTCCCGGGATGACATCCACGCCGAAGTCCACCTCGGCGGCGACCGCGTCGATGATGCGCAACGTGCTGTCGTACAGCGACGGATCGCCCCATGTCAGGAAGGCGCCCACCCCGTCTGCACCCAGTTCCTCGCGGATCGCCGTCGCCCACAGCCGCGCCCGCGCCGCGTGCCACTCCGACACGACGTACCTGTAGTGGTCCGCCCCGTCCTGCGAGGCGGCCGATCGCTTGGGGTCGGGTAACTCGACGAAGCGGTACCCGGGCTCGCGGATGAAGCGGGAGCAGATCTCGCGTCGCAGCGCCACCAGGTCGCTTTTCTTCTCGCCCTTGTCCATTGCGAAGAACACCTGGGTGTCGTTGAGGGCCTCGATCGCCTGGACGGTCATGTGTTCAGGGTCGCCCACGCCGATGCCGATGACGTGAATGTGCCGGGCCAATCCACCCTCCTGACGCGCGGTGTGCACCCACCAGGGTGCCGAATCATCATCTCGCCGGCTGAGCCGGGACCGGTCGTACTAATGTCGAGTGACGGTACCGGCAGGAAGGCGGATGACATGCGGTTCACCTTTGCGGAGGCGATGACCGACCACAGGTTCTACGTCCCCCTGGCCAAGGCGGCCGAGGCCGCCGGGTACCACGCGATGACCATCGCCGACAGCGTCGCGTACCCCCTCGAATCCGACTCGACCTACCCCTACACGCCAGACGGCAACCGCGAGTTCCTGGACGGCAAGGAGTTCATCGAGCCGTTCGTACTGACCTCGGCGCTAGGCGCGGTGACGTCGACCCTGCGCTTCAACTTCTTCGTGCTCAAACTGCCCATCCGGCCGCCCGCCCTGGTGGCCAAGCAGATCGGCTCGCTGGCCGCCATGACCGACAACCGGGTGAACTTCGGGATGGGTACCAGCCCGTGGCCGGAGGACTACGAGGTGATGGGGGTGCCGTACGCCCGGCGGGGCAAGCGGATGGACGAATGCATCGAGATCATCCGCGGCCTCACCTCCGGGGACTATTTCGAATTCCACGGCGAGTTCTACGACTTCCCCAAGACCAAGATGACCCCCGCCCCGACGCGGCCGGTCCCGATCCTGATCGGCGGGCACGCCGATGCGGCCCTGCGGCGCGCGGCGCGCCTGGACGGGTGGATGCACGGCGGCGGCGACCCGGAGGAGCTCGATGGGCTCCTCGCCAAGCTCACCCGCTACCGCGAGGAGGCGGGCAAGACCGGACCGTTCGAGATCCACGTCATCTCCGTCGACGCCTACACCGCCGACGGGATCAAGCGGCTCGAGGACAAGGGCGTCACCGACGTCATCGTGGGCTTCCGCATTCCCTACATCATGGGCAAGGACACTGAGGCGCTCGAGGCCAAGATCCGCAACCTGGAGATGTTCGCCGAGCACGTGATCGCGAAGATCTAGCGGGCGCAGCGGGCCGCCGCGCCTGATCGAATTACTCGAGATCGACGGCAATGCGAGTTTGTCGAAAATTTGTCCCTCACGTCGATCTCGGTGAGCGGTTTACAGCTCATCCCACGTCGGGGCCCGCTTCTCCCGGTGCGCCCGGGCCGCCTCGGCCGGGTTGTTGGTGAAGCTGCTCAAGACCTGGGTGCGGTTCTCCAACTCGATGGCGTGCCGCAGGCTGGGCGCGTCCAAGGCCGCGTTGAGCCCGATCTTGGTCTGCCACACGCCGTAGGCGTTGTTCGCGGCGATCGAGCGGGCCAACTCCAGCGCGGTTGGCATCAGGTCATCCGGGGCCACGACCTCGTGCACGAGCTTGATGCGGTAGGCCTCGTCGGCGTCGATGATGCGGCCGGTCAGCATCAGTTCGCGCGCCGCCCCCGCGCCGACGATTTTCGGCAGCAGGTAGCTGGTGCCCATATCCATCGACGAGAAACCGGCCTTGATGAAGGCCGACCCGAACCGCGCGTGCTCGGAGGCCACCCGGATGTCGCAGACCAGGGCAAACGCCAGGCCGCCGCCGACGGCGACGCCGTTGACCGCAGCGATCACCGGGATCGGCAGCTCGTAGAGCCGCGTGAACAGGTCGGCGAGGCGGACCTGGGAGTCGTAGGTGACCTTGAACGCCGGCGTGGCCGGGGTGGGGTTCACCCACGGCCGCCCGGTGCCGCTCAGGTCGGCGCCGGCGCAGAATCCGCGTCCGGCGCCGGTCAGGATGGCGACCCGGTACGCACCGGAGCCCAGCACATCCAGCGCGGCATCCACACCGTCGATCAGCGCTCCGTCGATCGCATTCAGGCGCTCCGGCCGGTTCAGGGTGACACACGCGATGTCGTTGTCGAGGGCTGTGAGTTCCACAGCATCCCGAACATCCCCAGCATCCACAGCGGCTGACCTTACCGTTCCGTCGCGATGACGTTGATTGGCGTTCACCTACCGGTCGTCAATTGCGCGCCTGGTGTGCAACCATCACTGCCAGACTGACCAACTGCCCGCCGCCTCAACCCCCAGGGAGCAGAGCTCGAGATGACCGACGTCGATCAGACCACTTCCTCCGAGAAGTCCCCCGAAAAGTCCACCCAGCCCGTCCCCGCCGACCTTGTCGAGCACTCCCGCACCGGGATGGGAGCGGCCGCACTGCAGCGCGCGATCGCCGACCACCTGCGTTACTCGATCGGACGCCCGGCCGCGGCCCTACAGCCCGAGCACTACTGCCGGGCGCTCGCACTGGCCGTGCGTGACCGCATGCAGGACCGTCGGGGGGCGTCGACGCAGACCTCGCTGGATCTGGACCGGAAGGTGACCTGCTACCTGTCGGCCGAATTCCTGATGGGTCCCCAGCTCGGCAACAATCTGCTCAGCCTGGGTATCGAGCAGGCGGCGAAGACGGCGCTGGCGGAGATGGGCCAGGATTTTGACGAGGTCCTGGCGTGCGAGGTGGAACCGGGACTGGGCAACGGCGGCCTCGGCCGGCTCGCGGCGTGCTACCTGGATTCGCTGGCCACCCTCGAGCGTCCGGCGATCGGCTACGGCATCCGGTATGAATTCGGCATCTTCCAACAGGAGATCCGCGACGGCTGGCAGGTGGAGAAGACCGATAACTGGCTGGCCAATGGAAACCCCTGGGAGATCGCCAAACCCGATGTCAACTATCTGGTCAAGTGGGGTGGCTACGCGGAGCACTACACCGAGCCGGGCGCCGACGGGGACCGCAAGCGCGTCCGGTGGGTGCCCGGGCGGCTGCTCAAAGGTGTCGCCTACGACACGCCCATCCAGGGGTACGGCGTCAACACCTGCAACGTGCTGACGCTGTGGAGCGCGCGGGCCGTCGAGTCGTTCGCTCTGGAGGCCTTCAACACCGGCGACTATTACAAAGCTGTCGAGGACGAGGTCAACTCGGAGACGGTCACCAAGGTGCTCTACCCCAATGACGAGCCGGATGCGGGCAAGCGGCTGCGCCTGCTCCAGCAGTACTTCTTCGTGTCCTGCTCACTGCAGCATGTGCTGCACATCATGGACGATCTCGCCGACGTGTCGATCACGGAGCTCCCCCAGCGATTCGCCCTGCAGCTCAACGACACCCACCCCTCCGTCGGTGTGGCCGAACTGATGCGGTTACTGGTCGACGAGCGCGAGCTGGCTTGGGACGACGCGTGGGACATCACGGTCGCGACGTTCGCCTACACCAACCACACCCTGCTGCCCGAGGCGCTGGAGACCTGGCCACTGGAGATGTTCGCCGAATCGCTGCCCCGCCACATCGAAATCATCTACGAGATCAACCGCCGCTTCCTGGACGAGGTGAGCGACCGGTTCCCCGGCGACCCGGATCGGCTACGCCGCATGTCGCTGATCGGTGAGGACAAAGGCAAGAACGTCCGGATGGCCCACCTGGCGGTCGTCGGCAGCCACGCCGTCAACGGTGTCGCCGCGCTGCACTCGGAGCTACTGAAAAGCAGTGTGCTCAAGGACTTCTACGAGATGTGGCCCGAGCGTTTCAGCAACAAGACCAACGGAGTGACGCCGCGCCGTTTCCTTGCGCTGGCCAACCCGGGGCTACGCGAGTTGGTGGACCGCACCATCGGAGAGGGTTGGCTGACCGACCTGACGCGTCTGCGCGAGCTCGAGCCGTTCGCCGACGACACCACCTTCCGCGAGCAGTGGCACGACATCAAGCGGGGCAACAAAGCGCGGCTCGCCTCCTACATCCGCTCGGCGACGGGCGTCGAGCTGAACCCGGACTGGATGTTCGACGTCCAGGTCAAGCGGATTCACGAGTACAAGCGTCAGCATCTCAACGTCCTGCACATCGTGGCGCTGTATCACCGGCTCAAGCGGGACCCCGGACTGTCGATCCCACCACGGGCGTTCATCTTCGGTGGCAAGGCCGCTCCCGGTTACTTCCTGGCCAAACGGATCATCAAACTGATCACCGCCGTTGGAGAGACTGTCAACGCCGATCCCGACGTCAACCGCTTCCTGAAGGTGGCATTCGTGCCGAACTTCAACGTGAAAAACGCGCAGCTGATCTACGCTGCCGCCGATTTGTCCGAGCAGATCTCCACTGCCGGCAAGGAAGCGTCGGGCACCGGGAACATGAAGTTCATGATGAACGGCGCCCTCACCATCGGCACCCTCGACGGTGCGAACGTCGAGATGCGCGAGGAGGCAGGGCCGGAGAACTTCTTCTTGTTCGGGCTGACCGAGGACGAGGTCGCGACCATCAAGGCCACCGGGTACCGCCCGGCCGACTACATCGATGGAGACGACGAGTTGCGCGCTGTGCTCGATCTGATCGCCGATGGGACGTTCTCGCACGGCGACACCGAGGTGTTTCGGCCCCTGGTGGACAATCTGCGCTACGACGACAACTTCCTCGTCTGCGCCGACTACGCGGCCTACGTCGCCTGCCAGGACCAAGTCAGCGCCGCGTGGCAGGACAGGGACTCCTGGACGAGGATGTCCATCCTGAACACCGCGCGCAGCGGCAAGTTCTCGTCGGATCGCTCCATCGCCGAGTACTGCGAGGACATCTGGAAGGTCTGGCCGTTGACCGTGACGGTCTGAGTCTCATTCACGCACCACCTCGGCCGGTTCCTTCCCCGGCCGCAGCCCACGCCAACTTGAATGGCGCAGATGACCATCCGGGGTCCACTCGCCGTAGCGCACCTCACCCACCAGGACCGGTTCGACGAAGGTCACGCCAGCGGCCTCGCGGCGTGGCAGCGGGGGTTGAAACGGGGATCCGGCGATGCGCAGCGGCGCCAATGCCTTCGTCAGGTTCACTAACTCGCGGTCGGTGAAGCCGGTGCCGACCCTCCCGACGAACCGCAGGCCGCCGTCGGCGGGGATACCCATCAGCAGCGAGCCGATACCGCCCGCGCGTCCGCGCTCGCCCGTCTTCCAGCCACCAATGACCACGTCCTGGGTGTTCCAGTTCTTAGCCTTGATCCACGACGCTGAGCGTCGGCCCGGCTGATAGGTGGAATCGCGCCTTTTGGCCACGACGCCCTCCCAGCCGTGCGTGCGGGAGTATTCCAGGGCCTGCTGCCCGTCGCCGGATAGCAGCCCGGGAACGGTGAGGTTGCTGCCGGTGGCCAACGTTTCCAGGACCTTCCGGCGGTCGGCGTATCGGGCCCGGAGCAGCGAGCGGCCATCCAGATACAGCACGTCGAAAGCCCAGAACTCGACGTGGCCGCCGCGGCCCCGGTTCTGCAGGGCATGGAAGCTGAGCGCCCCCGAGGCGTCTGGGGCGACAGCCTCGCCGTCGAGCACGACGTGGTGGTCGGCAAAATCAGCCGCCAACCAGGCTAATTGGGGATATTCGTCGGTGACGTCGAGTCCGCCACGGGACCGCAACCGCATCGAGCCGTGGTCGATTTCGGCCAGGAGTCGGTTGCCGTCCCACTTTCCTTCGAAGGACCACTGGCGGGCTTTGAGCCCGGACACCGAGCCCTGTGTGGCGAGCATGGGTGTGATCGCTTCGACGCCGACGACGGGGCGGTCCTGCATCCGGTGTACGAGCCACTGGTCGCCGTCCGTCTGGATCAGCGCGTAGCGCCCGGAGATCCGGCTGCCGTGCAGGGTGACGATCACCTCGCCCTTGTGGGTGGAGTCGGCGGAGTCTTCGGCAGAGGCGGCGGAGGTCGTGAACTTCTCAGTGTCGTAGGTGCCGGAATCCCAGATGATCACCGTGCCCGCGCCGTACTCGCCCTCGGGTATGACGCCTTCGAAGTCGGCGTATTCCAGGGGATGATCTTCGGTGCGCACGGCCAGGTGGTTCACCGATGTGGTTTCCGGCAGGTTTTTCGGCACTGCCCACGACACCAGCACGCCGTCGTGCTCCAACCGGACGTCGTAGTGCAGCCGGCGGGCGTGGTGCTCCTGAATGACGAACGTGTTGCCCTGCCCTGTCGCGGGTTCCGCGGTGTGTACCGGCTCCGGGGTCTTCGACGCGTCGCGCTTACTGCGATACGCGCCCAGCCGATCACCGGGCGTTCCCGTGTCCGACACGTCCACCGGGGCAATCAGATCGCCATCCCGCGCGAACCGGGCGAGCACCTCGTCGTAACGCAGCTGACGCAACCCGGGGACCCCAAGTTCCTCCCAGGTGCGTGGCGCCGCGACCGTCGGCTGCTCACGTCCACGCATCGAGTACGGCGCGATGGTGGTTTTTGCGCCGCTGTTCTGGCTCCAGTCGAGGAAGACCCTGCCTGCCCGCAGGCTTTTGGTCATTGTCGCCGTCACCAGGGTGGGCATCGCCGTCTCCAGTTGTTGTGCAATCCGTTTGGCCAGCAGGGCGGTGCCATCGCTGCTCGCCGGCCGGTCCAGCGGCGCATACAGGTGCAGGCCCTTGCTGCCGCTGGTGAGGGGGTAGGCGACCAGTCCGATCTCGGCGATCAGGTCCCGCACGGCGTGGGCCACTTCGCAGAGTTGCGCCATGGTCACGCCCTCGCCCGGGTCCAGGTCGAACACCAGCCGGGTCGCCGGGCCAGGCGCGAGTTCGGTGGTGGTGCCGCGGGCTCGCCCTGCGACGAATCGCCACTGCGGCACATGAACCTCCAGCGCGCCCTGCTGGGCGATCCAGGCCAACCCGTCCACGCTGTCGATGATCGGGTAGGTCGTGGTGCGCGACCGATGCGTGACGCTGGCCCGGGGCAGCCAGTCGGGCGCCGACGAGGCCAGGTGCTTCTCGAAGAACGATGCCTGCCCGACGCCGTTGGGCCAGCGCTTGCGGGTTGCCGGGCGACCAGCGATGTGCGGGATCATCGCCTCGGCGATCCGGGTGTAGTAGTCGAAGACGTCGCCTTTTGTGGTTCCGGTGGCGGGGTAGAGCACCTTGTCAGGGTTGGTTAGCCCGACCCGCGTCCTCGGCACCGAACCCACAGTCCCAACCTACGTCGTCGGACGTGCTGACGACGGGCGGTGACGAGCGGACCATGCGGGCATACTGGCTGCATGCGTTCCATCTGGAAGGGTTCGATCGCGTTCGGGCTGGTCAACGTGCCGGTCAAGGTGTACAGCGCCACCGAGGACCACGACATCGAGTTGCACCAGGTGCATGCCAAGGACCACGGGCGCATCCGATACCAACGGGTGTGTGAACTCGACGGCGAGGTCGTCGACTACGGCAACATCGCCCGCGCCTTCGAGTCCAAGGACGGCCAGATCGTGGTGATCACCGACGACGACATCGCCACCCTGCCCGTTGAAGGAAGCCACGAGATCGAGGTGCTGGAGTTCGTCCCCGCCGGCGATGTGGACCCGATGTTGTTCGACCGCAGTTACTTTGTGGAGCCGGATTCCCCGTCCGCGAAATCTTATGTACTGCTCGCCAAGACCCTTGCAGCGACGGATCGCGTCGCGATCGTCCACTTCACGTTGCGTAACAAAACGCGGTTGGCGGCGCTGCGTGTCAAAGATTTCGGTAAGCGTGAGGTGATGGTGGTGCACACCTTGTTGTGGCCCGACGAAATCCGCGATCCCGACTTCGCCGCGCTGGACAAGGAGGTCGACATCAAGCCCGCCGAGCTGAAGATGGCCGGACAGGTGGTGGAGTCGATGGCCGACGACTTCAGCCCGGATCGCTACCACGACACCTATCAGGAGCAACTGCTGGAGCTGATCGAGGCGAAGATCGACGGTGGCGAGGCATTCAGCGACGCCCAGCAACCCAGCGAACTCGACGCAACCGAGGACGTCTCCGACCTGCTGGCCAAATTGGAGGCCAGCGTGAAGGCGCGATCGACCAGCGCCGCCCAACCCGCGAAGAAGATACCCTCAAAGAAAGCGCCAGCGAAGAAAGCGCCAGCCCACGGGGCCAGCCGGGCGACCAAGCGCTCAGCGCCGCCGGTGTGACAGGACGCGGAATATCCCGGCGGCGACGTTGATCACGGCAACCAGGATGATCAGCGTCAGTGCCGCACCCCAGATTCGCAGGTAACCGGCGTGCTCCGGATTGCTCAGTTCGGTGTAGATCAGCAGCGGCAGCGAAGCCATGTTGCCATGAACGATGTCGAGGTTGATCGACCGGCTGTACCCGACCAGCACCAGCACCGGTGCGGTCTCACCGATGACGCGCGCGACCGAAAGTAAGACCCCGGAGACGATTCCGGGCATCGCGATGGGGAAAACGATCCGCACGATGGTCTTCCAGGTGGAAACACCAAGCGCGTAGCTGGCCTCCCGGAGGTCGTCGGGGACCAGCCTCAGCATCTCCTCGGTGGAGCGCACCACCACCGGCAGCATCAGCAGGACCAACGCCAACGACACGGCGAAGGAACTCTGCTGGAATCCCAGGGTGGAGATCCACAGGCTGAACACGAACAGCGCCGCGACAATCGAGGGCACCCCGGCGAGCACGTCCACCATGAACGTCGTGAAGCGCACCAGCCGACCGGAACCGTACTCCACCAGGAATACCGCCGTCATCAATCCCAGCGGCACCGAGAGCACGGCAGCGACCCCGGCTTGGAGCAGCGTGCCGTACAGCGCGTGATACACGCCGCCGGCGAACTGCTCAGGCAGCACACCCCGCAGAGAATGCGTCCACCAACCCGAGCGGGTGACGGCGAACCACCCGCGCGCGATCACCACCGATAGCACCCACACCAGCGGCACGAGCGCCGCAAGGAAAGACACGAGGAAAAACACCGTCGCGGCGTTGTTCTTGATCCGACGCGCAAGGCCGACGGGGGCGAACGCCACTGCTTTGACCGGCCGGTCGAGGGTGTCAACCGTCATCCGTTGACCTTCCCGCCCGCGATCGCCCGAGCGAGGGCGTTGACGATGAACGTGAGAACGAAGAGCGCGAAGCCAGCCGCGATGTAGGCCCCCGCGGGTAACGGTTCGCTGAATTCCGCAGCGGCGGAGGCGATCTTTGACGCGAAGGTGTAGCCCCCGTCGAACAGCGACCAATGGCCTGCCCGCACCGCTGATCTCAAGATGATCAACACCGCCACGGTCTCGCCGAGCGCGCGGCCCAACCCCAGCATTGACGCCGCAATCACGCCACTGCGGCCGAACGGCAGCACGGTCATTCGCACCACCTCCCATTTCGTCGCGCCCAGTGCCTGCGCCGCCTCCATCTGGCTGTGAGGGGTCTGCCGGAATACTTCGCGCGACACCGAGGTGACGATCGGCAGAATCATGACCGACAGAACGACGGCCGCGGTGAAGATGGTGCCGCCGCCCACCAGTGACACATTGCCGTCCTTGAACAGGAACAGCCAGCCCAGATTCCGGTTGAGAATTTCCGCGAACGGCTCGAGTTTCGGTGCGAGCACGAAGATGCCCCACAGGCCGAAGATGATCGACGGCACAGCGGCCAAGAGGTCGACCATGGCGGCGACGGGGCGACTGAGCCGCTTCGGCGCGTAGTGCGTGAGGAAGACGGCGATTCCGACCGCCACCGGTACGGCCAGCAGCAAGGAACTGACTGAACTCAGGACCGTGACCATGAAGAGGTCACGGATACCGAACGCCAGGTTGTTCGGGTCGGTGGTGCGAAACTCGGCGCTGGTGAAGAAGTTGGCGTGGTTCGCCCGCAAGGACGGGACCGCCCGGATGAGCAAGAACGCGGCGATCAACAGGATCGCCATGATGATCGTCGTACCGGCGGCCGCGGCGAACACCCTGAAGAGTCGGTCTCCGCGGGCCGATGCCGACCCACCGACCGATCTCAACGCAGACCGTTTCACGGGTGACGGATTGGCTACCGTGCCTCGGGCCACTGCCACCTCAGATCACGCGATCGCGTTGACCGAACTCGACAGTCGCGACTTGAACGAGTCCGGGATGGGGACATACCCGTTGTCGGCCAGACCATCCTGACCCGCGCCGATCGTGCTCTTCAGGAACGCCTTGACCGCCGTGCCCACCTGCGACTCCGGATACTTCGAGCAGACGACCTCATAGGTGGCGAGCACTATCGGATAGGAACCCGGCTGCGACGGCTTGTAGAACGAGTTGGTGTCGAGCACCAGATCGTTGCCCTGCCCGCGGACAGCGGCGCCGGAGATCGTCTTGCCGACCGAGTCCGCGCTGATCGCCACCGGATCGGGGCCCGCGACGGTGATGACCTTGGCCATGCTCAGGTTCTGGGCTTTGGCGAACGACCATTCGTTGTAGGTGATCGAGCCCTCGGTCGCTTTGATGGCGGCCGACGTGCCGTCATTGCCTTTGGCGCCCTCACCGACACCGCCGTTGAAAGCCTTCCCGGCGCCCTTGCCCCACGCGCCGTCGGACGCGGCGTCGAGATAACGCTGAAAGTTGTCGGTGGTCCCGGACTGGTCGTTGCGGAACACGACGCGAATCGGCTCAGCCGGCAGGGCCGTTCCCGCGTTGAGCCCCTGGATCGCCGGATCGTTCCACGTGGTGATCGCACCGTTGAAGATCTTGGCCGCCGTGGCGCCGTCCAGGCTCAGCGAACTCAGTCCGGCGACGTTGTAGGTGATCGCGATCGGTCCGAACACCACGGGAAGGTTCCACGCCGGCGATCCGCAGCGCGTCTGGGCAGCGGTATACTCACTACTGGACAGGGGCGAGTCTGAACCACCAAAATCCGTTTGGCCACCTGTGAATTCACTGATCCCGGCACCCGAACCGTTGGCGGTGTAGTTCAGCGTCTGACTGGGACATGCCTGTTCGAACGCCTTAACGAAGCGGGTCATCGCATTGGCCTGGGCCGTCGAGCCACTGGCCTTGAGCGTCGTCTTCCCCCCACAACCTGCCGTCCCCGATGAGGCGCCCGTCGGTGCATTTGCTCCGGTCATGTTGTCGTTTCCACATCCTGACAACACGAGCGCTCCGGCAGTCAGGACACTCAGCGCGGCGTCTCGGGTGAGCTTCATTTCGATTCCTCACAGGGGGGTGACCAGTGCCGCCGCAGGTGGCTGCGGCGCGCCAACTGGACGCTTCTCGCCCGAGGGAAGTTAACAGCAAGAAAGTGAACGCCGGGCGAATTAATGCCCGCGAATCCCGCAGATTCACGGCGCTGATTCGAACATGATTTCGATCGAGTCCCGAACCCGTCACCGGCCCCGGGGCGCGAACTAGAACCTGTTCCAGAAGCGGCGGACGGCCCGCACGGGGGACTTGCTACCGTGGCGGCTGACAACGTAGGCGAGGAGAGGCCGCGATGATCCTTGACAGGTTCCGTTTGGACGACAAAGTCGCCGTCATCACAGGTGGCGGCCGCGGCTTGGGGGCGGCCATCGCGCTGGCCTTCGCCGAGGCAGGGGCGGACGTACTCATCGCGTCGCGGACGACGTCGCAACTAGAAGCCGTCGCCGAGCAGATCCGCGCGACCGGCCGCCGGGCCCATGTCGTCACCGCCGACCTGTCGCAGCCGGAGGCCACGGCGGAGCTTGCCGGTGCGGCCGTCGAGGCCTTCGGGAGGCTGGACATCGTGGTCAACAACGTCGGCGGGACTATGCCGAACACGCTGCTGACCACGTCGACCAAGGATTTCAAAGACGCATTCACCTTCAATGTCGCCACCGCCCATGCGCTGACGGTCGCGGCGGTGCCGTTGATGCTCGAGCACTCCGGCGGCGGCAGCGTCATCAACATCACGTCGACGATGGGCCGGATGGCGGGGCGGGGATTCGCCGCCTACGGCACCGCCAAGGCCGCGCTCGCGCACTATACGAGGTTGGCGGCGCTCGACCTCTGCCCCCGCATCCGGGTCAACGCGATCGCACCCGGCTCGATTCTCACCTCCGCCCTCGACGTGGTTGCCTCCAACGATGAGCTGCGGGCACCGATGGAAAAGTCGACTCCGATGAGACGCCTCGGCGATCCCGTCGATATCGCTGCCGCGGCGGTGTACCTGGCCTCGCCCGCCGGCTGTTTCCTGACAGGCACGACGCTGGAGGTCGACGGCGGCCTCACCCACCCCAATCTCGATATCCCCGTCCCGGACCTGTAAGGAGACCGCCATGGCGATACCAGTAGTCCACCTCGGCACCGGCAACGTCGGCATTCATGCCCTCCGAGCGCTCATCACCAATCCGGCGTTCGAACTCGCCGGCGTCTGGGTGTCTTCGGAGGCCAAAGCCGGCAAGGACGCCGCGGAGCTTGTCGGGCTGGCGGATTCCACCGGCGTCCGCGCCAGCACCGACCTGGATGCAGTGCTGGCCACCGGCCCCCAGTGCGCGGTCTACACCGCGATGGCCGACAATCGCCTGCCTGAGGCGCTGGAAGACTATCGGCGGATTCTGTCCGCCGGTATCAACGTCGTAGGCAGCGGACCGGTCTTCCTGCAGTATCCCTGGGGAGTGATCCCCGACGAACTCATCACGCCGATCGAAGACGCCGCGCGTCAAGGACATTCGAGTGTCTTCGTCAACGGCATCGACCCGGGCTTCGCCAACGACCTGCTGCCGCTCGCGCTAGCCGGGACCTGTCAGAACATTCAGCAGATCCGCTGTATGGAGATCGTCGACTACGCCACCTACGACAACCCCACCGTCATGTTCGACGTCATGGGCTTCGGCAAACCACTCGATGAGATCCCCATGCTGCTGGTTCCCACCGTGCTGAGCATGGGGTGGGGATCGGTGGTGCGGCAAATCGCTGCAGGCCTCGGCGTCACGCTCGACGAGCCGCTCGCCGAATGGTACGAGCGCAAACCCGCACCGGACGACTTCGACATCGCGTCGGGCCACATCGCCAAAGGCACCACCGCGGCGCTGCGGTTCACGGTGTCCGGCTTGGTCAACGGCGTCCCCGTCGTCGTCCTCGAGCACGTCACCCGGTTGCGCGAAGACCTCTGCCCCGACTGGCCGCAACCCGCCCAGCACGGTGGCTCCTACCGCATCGAGGTCACCGGCGAACCGACCTACGCGATGGACCTTCAGCAGAGCAGTCCCAACGGCGACCACAACCACGCCGGACTTGTCGCCACCGCGATGCGCCTCGTGAATGCGATCCCGGCGGTCGTCGACGCCAAGCCGGGCATCGTGACCACGCTCGACCTTCCGCTGGTGACCGGCAAGGGCCTCTACGTTCCCGGATGAGGCCGCGGGGGACGACCGACCGGCACCTGTATTTCGCCTACGGGTCGAACCTGTGCGTAAAACAGATGGCGCGGCGCTGCCCCGATGCCGACGATCCACGGCCGGCGGTGCTGCCCGATCATGACTGGCTGATCAACGAACGCGGCGTCGCCACCGTTGAACCGTCAGCCGGCACCCAGGTGCACGGTGTGCTCTGGAGGGTGTCCGACGACGACTTGGCGGCGCTGGACCTCGCCGAGGGAGTTCCGTTGCGATACCGGCGCGACCGTCTCGTCGTCACGACCGGTGACGGTCCGTCGCCGGCCTGGGTCTACATCGACCACCGGGCGACGCCGGGTCCGCCCCGGCCGGGCTACCTCCCGGGCGTTATCGATGCCGCCGTGCAGCACGGGTTGCCGCAACGCTGGATCGACTTCCTGCGCCGCTGGGATCCAGCCCGCTGGCCTCGCCCGACCACCGTTCGGGCGTCCGGCGCCGGGCCACAATCGCTGTCGGCATTGCTCGGCGAGCCCGGCGTGACGGAGACGATCCGGCTGCGGTCGCGTTTCGGATTCCTCGCCATCCACGGCGGCGGGTTGGAGGAGATGACCGACGTGATCGCCGAACGGGCCGCCGATGCGGCCGATGCCTCGGTGTACGTGGTGCGCCACCCCGACCGCTACCCGCATCACCTGCCATCGGTCATGTTCGATCCGGACGAGTCGCCTCGGCTGGCCGAGTTCCTCGACCACGTCGACGTTGCGGTGTCGCTGCACGGCTACGGCCGGATCGGCCGCGGAGTAGACCTTCTGGCCGGGGGTCGCAACCGCGCCCTGGCCACCCACCTGGCCCGGCACGTCCGAGTGAGCGGCTACCGGATCGTCACCGACCTCGACGACATCCCGCCCGAACTGCGCGGTATGCATCCGCGGAACCCCGTCAACCGGGTGCGCGACGGCGGGGCGCAACTGGAACTGCCGGCTCGGGTCAGGGGCCTCAGCCCGCGCAGTCCACTCCCTGGCGATGACGGCTTGTCGCCGGTCACCAGCGCACTGGTGCAGGGGTTGGCGGACGCGGCTCGTTGTTGGCAACTGTCCTGATGAACTGAACGGAGTGGTTGGTGACCAAGGATTTTCGATTCGGGCTGAGCGTACGGTTCATCAAGTCGCGCACGGCGCTGCAGGAGTTGTCGAAGCGAGCCGAGGATCTCGGGTTCGACATTCTCTGCGTGCCCGACCATCTGGGTGCAGCCGCCCCGTTTCCGGCGCTCACCGTGGCGGCGCTGGCGACCACCAGGGTGAAGCTGAGCATGTACGTACTCAATGCCGCCTTCTACAAGCCGGCCCTGCTGAGCCGGGACCTGGAAGCATTGGACCGGATCAGTGACGGGCGCCTGGAAATCGGGCTGGGCACCGGGTACGTCCGGGAGGAGTTCGAGGCCGCCGAGTTGCCGTACCCCAGCGCGCGGGCGCGGGTGGACTACCTCGAACACATGACGACGTACTTAAAGAAACACCACCCCACATCCCCGATCCTGATTGCCGGCAACGGCGACCGGGTGTTGACGCTGGCGGCCCGGCAGGCCCACATCATCGGGCTGACCGGCGCCAAAGTCCGCGAGGCCGACGACCCGTTGACCGAGCGTATTGATTTCGTCCGCCAGGCGGCGGGTGATCGGTTTGATGCGCTGGAGTTGAACCTCGTGATCACGGCCGTGCCGGCGGTGGGCGAGAGCATGCCCAACCTGACGATGGCGCGTCACTACGCACCGGGGCTGTCCGACGAGGAGGTCCTGGCCATGCACTCGGTGCTCACCGGCTCCCCCCGCGAGATGGCCGACACCCTGCTGGAGTACCGCGCCACGTACGGCGTGACGTCGTTCACCGTGCAGGACAACCACCTCGACGGTTTCGCGCAGGTGATTACCGCGCTGCGCTGAGCCGGTCGTGTTCGGCGTCGCCCGGGCCCGGCGAATCAGCGACCCCCGAGCCACTGCGCGAGAACGGCGGCCTGGCTGTGGTCGACGTCGCGGGTCGCGGTCAGGAGCACCAGGTCACCTGAACGGGCGAGTTCCTGGAGGTGCTCGACGGCCGCGCGGCGCTCCGGCAACGTCAACTCCGCCAGATAGCGGCGCCGAAACTCGGCAAACTTCTCGGGGTCGTGGGCGTACCACTTTCGCAGTTCGGTCGACGGTGCGACATCGCGCAACCATTCGCTGAAGTCCAACTGGTCTTTGCGGATACCGCGCGGCCAGACACGATCCACCAACACCCGTGCGCCGCTGGAGGGCGAAACCTCCTCGTATACCCGGCAATAGGAGACATGACCGCTCATGGTTCGCTCCTCGTCCGCCCCGTCGGCGAGTCTACTCCGCCACAGGGCGACCACACCGCCCGCTAGACTGGTATCCGCCGCACCGACCATCAACCCGACCAGGACCCCGGACCGGAACCGATACCGCTCGAACGGCTAGGTTTTACCCAGGTGTGTACGGACGTCCACGCCCCCGTAGCTCAGGGGATAGAGCACGGCTCTCCTAAAGCCGGTGTCACAGGTTCGAATCCTGTCGGGGGCACAACGCGAATGTATTACCTCGGCTGATGCGTGACATATCTGTTTCGGGTGATGCCTGACAGTGTTTCGGCTGATGCGTGACAGTTGTGTCGGCTGATCCTTGACACTCCCTTCATGAGGGAGATCAGCGTGGCCGAGCAGAGGTATCAAGCGGTGTTGGCCGTCCAATCTGATCGGCCTGAACGTTGTGGGCGCGACTGCGGTTCCTGCTAACGTGCGAAGAGCCCCACCAGTGATCTCGCCGATACCACTGTTATCTCGAGGTCTCATCTCCTAGTTGCCGAAAGCCGGTCTAGGTTGAGGGGCCTTGCGTTGGGTGAGGAGGGCTCCACGATGGCGTTGTTGGTGGATGTCAGCGGTGTGGATTCAGGGGCGGCCGCGGTGGGTCGTATCGGTGCGGCGCTGGAACAGGCGCATGCAGCGGCGGCGCCGGTGACCACGACGGTGGTGGCTGCGGCCGGTGATGAGGTGTCGGCG
>CAIYOH010000196.1 GCA_903927745.1 uncultured Mycobacteriaceae bacterium | reverse complement strand
CGCGCATGCGCGGCCACCGCGGCGATGGCGCCGGAATTGGCCGCCGTCAACCCCAACCTGGGGTTGGTGGTTCGCGGCCCGTCACCGGGCGGACTGCGCGCCACCGAGGTCGCCGAAGTCACCGGCCTGCCGCTGCTGGCGTCGGTCCGGGCCGAGCCTCAACTCGCCGAACAGTTGGAACGCCACGGTCTGCGGCCGGGTCGCCGGTCTGCGCTGGCCGCCGCGGCGCACCGGGTGCTCGCGGTGCTGCCGCAGGCCCGCCCGGCGCACAGGGGCGATGCGGCGTGAGCGGCTCACTGATCGAGCGGGTCCGCGAGCGCCTTGCCGCCGAATCCGCGCCGCTGGGATCCCCGTTGCGGGCCAGCCAGGTGGCGGCGGCGATCCGGGCCGAGTCCGGCGGAATGCTAGGCGACACCGAGGTGCTCGCCAACCTGCGGGTGTTGCAGACCGAACTCACCGGCGCCGGCATCCTCGAACCGCTGCTGTGTGCGGACGGCACCACGGACGTCCTGGTCACCGCCCCCGACGCGGTGTGGGTCGACGACGGAAACGGTCTGCGGCGCAGTCCCATTCGCTTCGCCGACGAAGCCGCGGTGCGCCGGTTGGCATCGCGCCTGGCGCTGGCCGCGGGTCGGCGGCTCGACGACGCGCAGCCGTGGGTCGACGGCCACCTGACCGGCATCGGTGCCGGGGGGTTCGCGGTGCGCCTGCATGCCGTGCTGCCGCCGGTCGCGGCCGCCGGTACCTGCCTGTCGCTGCGTGTTCTCCGCCCGGCCACGCAGGACCTCCCAGCCCTGGTCGCGGCCGGCGCGATCGCGCCGGGGGCCGCCGCGCTGATCGCCGACATCATCGCCGCCCGGTTGGCCTTCCTGGTGTGCGGCGGAACGGGAGCCGGGAAAACGACGCTGCTGGCGGCGATGTTGGGGGCGGTGTCACCCAGCGAACGCATCGTCTGCGTCGAGGACGCCGCCGAGCTGGCGCCCCGGCACCCGCACCTGGTGAAGCTGGTCGCGCGGTGCGCCAACGTCGAGGGCATCGGCGAAGTCCCGGTGCGCCAACTGGTCCGGCAGGCGCTACGGATGCGACCCGACCGCATCGTGGTCGGCGAGGTTCGGGGTGCCGAGGTGGTTGACCTATTGGCGGCGCTGAACACCGGCCACGACGGCGGCGCGGGCACGGTGCACGCCAACAATCCCGGTGAGGTCCCCGCCCGCTTGGAGGCGTTGGGTGCGCTCGGCGGTATGGACAGGGCGGCGCTGCACAGCCAACTGGCCGCCGCCGTGCACGTGCTGCTGCACGTCGCGCGGGACCGCACCGGCCGGCGTGGGCTTAGTGAGATCGCCGTGCTGCGCACCGACCGGGGCCTCGTGCGGGCCGTCACGGTCTGGCACGCCGACTCCGGGCCGACCGGAGAGGTCGGCGACCTGCACCGGCTGCTGGACGGACGGCGGTCAGCGTGACCGGAATCCCCGTGGCCGCAACGCTGTTGGCCGCCGCGCTGGTGACCTATCCGTCCTCGCCGGGGCGCCGGCTCCCCCCGCCGCGGCCGCGGCGGATCATGCCGCCCGCCGTCATCGCCTGCATCGCAGTATGTCTAGCTGGTGCGTTCAGCCTGCTGCTGCCGGTGACGACCATGATCGCGGCGGGGACGGTGGCCGGCACAGTGGGCCTGCGCCTCCGCCGCGACCGTCTGCGGCGCCGCGCATTCGACGAGGGCCGGACGTTGGAAAGCGCCCTGGACGTCCTCGTCGGCGAACTGGGAGTGGGCTCCCACCCGGTGCGCGCATTTTCCGTCGCCGCCGACGAGACCTGCGGGGCGGTCGCCGTGTCGTTGCGGGCGGTGGCGGCGCGAGCCGGGTTGGGCGCCGACGTCACCACCGGTCTGCGGGACGCGGCGTGCTCGTCGGCCCTACCCGCGCACTGGGGGCGACTTGCCGTGTGCTGGCAACTCGCGGCCGAACACGGCCTGGCGATCGCCACCCTGATGCGGGCCGCAAAGAGCGATATCGCCGAGCGGCAACGGTACTCGGCGCGTGTGGCCGCGAGCCTGTCCGGTGCGCGCGCCACCGCGACGATCCTGGCGGCCCTCCCCGTAGTGGGTGTCGTGCAGGGCCAGCTGATCGGCGCCCGGCCGCTGGGCTTCCTGGTGGGCGGGCAGGTGGGCGGCTGGCTGCTGGTCGTCGGATCGGCGCTGGCGTGCGCCGGCCTGCTGTGGTCCGACCGCATCACCGATCGCGTCACGAACCTCGCGTCATGAACGCCCCATGAACGCCCCATGAACACCGTAGCGATACTGCTCGCCGCGGCCTTGCTGATCG
>CAIYOH010000195.1 GCA_903927745.1 uncultured Mycobacteriaceae bacterium | reverse complement strand
GGCATGGCCGTCAGGGCTGTCCGACGTGAAGGCGCGCGGCCGCGCTGCAACGGGCCGCAAGTCAGACTTCGACGCGGCGGTGGCACTGCTGGACAAGCTGGCGAAGGGCAGCTTGACCGCCGCCCAGGTCAAGCGGCTGCAGGCCAAGGTCGCCAAGCTGGTCTAACCCCATCAACCCTGCCCCGCCGGTTTAAACATTTTGTTTAAACCGGCGGGGCAGCACCTTCAGGGCGGCGGCGACGAAGGCGGCGCAGGTGCCCTGCTGGTCGGGGTCGGGGTACAACTCCTCGACCCCGACCCGGCCGACGGCGCTCACTGGTCGATGACTAGGCAGTCGATTTAAGGAAAACCTTAAATCGACTGCCTACCTGCCGACCGCTTGGGACCGCGGCTTCGTTCGGCTTAAGCGACTGTTCCGCTGTCGACCGAATGGGCGGATATCCCGAACATCGAGCGCGCTGCAGATCCGACGACTGTCCGCATCGCCGCCGCGCCACGTCAACCGTCATGGTTGCCGCCCGCGGGGGATCTCAACCTCCTGAACAGGGAATATGCGGTATTCACCACGGGCGTTAGACAGGACCACCGTTGCAAGATGCAACGGTGGGGCCTTGGGATTATTCAAATTGCATGATGCAACGGGCAGCACGGTCCGTCGTCAGGACACCGAATCCAGCAACTTCCGCTCCCACTCCACGAATTTATGCATGTGCATAAACCGGGTGGGGGGGTGGTGTGGAGGGGGTCAGATGAGGCCGCCGAGCCTGCTGCTGGAAGGCAGCAGGCCGAACCAACCCTTTATACAATTTGTATAACCGGCCTAGCTGCGCCTGGGGTGCGTTGTGCCTGGTGAGGATTATTCCAAATGGAATATTTTCGTCGGCGGGACTGGATCGACGTCCGTTGTACCTGGTGATTTCAGCGTGCCGATTTCAAAATGAAATCGGACTGTTCGCGTAATAGGCTTGTTCGGTTGTCGGCGGAACAAGGTATATTTACCGAACAGGAGACCTTGCCATGACACCGACACAAGCACCCACGGACACCGAGATCCTGCAGACCTGCAAGAAGCTGCTTCAGGAGCGACTGCCCGACGCCTGGCTTGTCAACGTTGCGCCGCAGGTGGACAGCGAATCCACGGCCGTGCTCACTGTGACCCCGCCTTTCGAGCAGAAAGTTGAGTACGTCGTCGAGGTCAAGTCCCTGCTGGTTCCTCGAGACGTGCCCGCAGTGGCCGAGCGACTGCAGAAGGCCGCCGACAGCCGGTCCGGCTGCGTCCAGAAGGCGGTCATATCGCGCTACCTCACGCCCTCGATCCGCAAGGCCTTGGCCGACAAGGACGTCTCCTTCATCGACGTCACCGGCAACATCCTGGTCCGCTCGCCGCAACCCGCCCTCTTCGTCCGCGACCGTGGCGAGGACAAGGATCCGGGGCGCGCCCGGGGCCGGCCTCGCGCAAACCTCAAAGGTGAGCCCGCGGCGCGCCTCGTGCGGACGCTCGTCGATGTCCGCGGACCGTGGTCGGCGCGCAAACTTGTCGAAACCTCCGGCGCCTCCACCGGGGTGACCTACCGCGTGCTGGAGTTCCTCCAGGAGGAAGATCTCGTCGAAAAAACCTCCCAGGGTTACGTCGTCAAAGACTGGCCGAGCCTCCTGCGCCGCTGGAGCCAGGACTACGGATTCCTCAGCGACAACAGGACATTCACCTATCTCGCAACCCGTGGCGTCGAAGCGTTGCTGCGAAAAGCCGCCGATTCCCAATACGCGCAGTATGCGGTGACCAGTTCGTTCGCGGCAGCCCAGTGGGCGCCGCCGTATGCCCCGGCCCGCGCGGCCATGATCTACGTCGACGACGCCGCCAAGGCTTCCACCGAGTGGGGCCTCAAGGAACTCAAGGAAACGGATAAGGGCACGAACGTGATCCTCGCCGAGCCTAAATACGACGTGGTGTTCCGTGGAACGGTCGTCAACGATCAGGGCAATGTCATCGTGGCTCCGTCGCAGGCGGCGATCGACCTCCTGACGGGTCCCGGCCGCAACCCCTCAGAGGGCGAGGAACTCATATCCTGGATGGAAACGCACGAGGAGGCATGGCGAAATGGATGACCTTCTGGTCAAGGCGCGTTCGGTATTACTCGACGCCCTGCAAGCCCTAGCTGACCAGCACCCCGCCATCGTGGTCGTTGGCGCCCAAGCGGTGTATCTGCGCAGCGGTGGAGTGATTGCCGCCATTGCGGAAGCGACGAAGGACGCAGATTTAGCCGTCGACCCAAGAGAATTGCCCAGGAACCCCCTCCTCGAGGAAGCGATGAAAGCGGCTGGCTTCTATCGGAATCTGACGGAGGGTAAAAATCATCCTGGAGCGTGGCTGAGCCGGGAAGGCCTGCCTGTCGACTTAATGGTCCCGGCCGCGCTCTCCGAGGGTGCTTCATCGCACCGTAGCGCATGGATTGACCCGCACTCCAGGGACGCGACACGCCGGACCGTCGGACTCGAAGCAAGCGTTGTCGACAACGACCTTATGTCGATTAAGGCGCTCGACCCCGAAGACGATAGGGACATCTCGGCGCGGGTCGCCGGCACCGCAGCGCTACTGGTTGCCAAGATCCACAAGATCCATGAGCGGCTCGGTGACAAGAAGCCCAGCCGTAAACAAGACAAAGACGCTCACGACATCTATCGGTTGTTGCAGTCAGTTGACGACATGCCCGGACTTGGTGCGAACTTCCAGCGACTGCTGGCCAACGAGGTCTCCCGCGACGTAACGCAGCGAGCGGTCGAATGGCTGCCGGAGTTGTTCGCCGACGGGCCTTCCGCAATCGGGTCTGAGATGGCAGGCCGCGCCGAGGAAGGTGTGGGAGAGCCCGAGATTGTTGCCGCCTCGGTCGCCGCTCTGGCGGCAGACCTGCTTGACGTCCTCCGCTAGGTCGGCGCGACGATCTGTGGTGCGGTCAGCTCGCCGAGCATCTACTCAGCCGTCCACGAAGCGGAGCCGCACGTCCGGCGGTGGTATCGGACAGCTGTCGTACTTCCCGAAGACGCGATAGCGGATACGGGCGAACCCGTCGTAGAGCCGATCCCGCAGGACGGCGGGGACGACGCGGACGATGTTGAGAAGCTTCCACGGCCCGCCGAGATAGTCCACCACGCGCAGCGCGGCCTCGGACCGCACGGCGACTCGTTCGCCCGGCTGTCCGGGTTCGTCGACGAACACGACGGAATCGATGTCGCGAATCGCCGGATGGCGTTCGATGATCGCCCGCGCGAAGTCGCCGTCGAGCGGCGCGAAGCGCATGCTGCCACGCGGATCGAACCGCAACACAGCCCGAACCGCCGCGTGGCAGACGCCGCACACGCCGTCGTAGAGCAACACCGGTGGCGCCGCACCCCGCACCTCAGCACTCATCCCCCCAAGGCTACGCGGCGTGGTGCGCCGGGGGTCTGCCCTACAGTGCTGAGATGTCCATTCCCCGGTACCCGTCTGACGTGACCGCGGAGTGGCTGTCGGCCGCCCTGAGTGAACACCGCGCGCCCGTCGAGGTGTCCGACGTCGACGTAGCGGCCATCGGCACCGGGCAGACGGGCGCGACCTACCGCGTGATGCCCACCTACGCCGGCGACCCCGGCGACCTGCCGCGCACGTTCGTCATCAAGCTGCCGGCCCAGGATGACGCGGTGCGCGATCGGGTCGCCCTGAGCTACCGCAGCGAATGCGCCTTCTACACAAACGTGGCCGCCAAGGTGCGGGTGCCTACGCCGCGCTGCTTCTACTGCCAGATCACCGACGACGCGCGCGACTACGCGCTGCTGCTGGCCGACCAGGCACCCGCAGTGCAGGGGGATCAGATCGCGGGTTGTGGGGAACGGGAGGCGCGGATGGCGGTGACGGCGCTGGCCGGGCTGCACGGCCCCACCTGGTGCGACCCGGCGTGGCTGGAGTTCCCGAACCTGGTGTTCGCCCGCCCTGACGAGGCCTCCGCCCACGGCATGGGCGAGGTGGCCAAGCTCAGCACCGACATCACCCTGGACAAGCTCGGCGCCCGCATGACCGCCGAGGACCGCGACACCTTCGCCGCCGCCATGGCGCTGGTGGCGCCCTGGCTGATGGCCGAGCACGACCGCTTCGCCCTGCTGCACGGCGACTACCGCCTGGACAACCTGCTGTTCGCCCCCGACGGCTCGGGCGTCAGCGTGGTCGACTGGCAGACCCTGGGCGTCGGCCTGCCCGCGCGCGACCTCGCCTACTTCGCGGCCACCAGCCTCGAGCCGGCGCGGCGGGCCGCCCTCGACGACATCCTCGTCGACGACTACCACCGCGCCCTGCTGGGCTACGGGGTGACCGGGTATGACCGCGAAACCTGTTGGCGCGACTACCGTCTGGGCGTGCTGCAGGCCCTACTGATCTCGGCGCTGGGGTTCGCGTTCTCCGCCTCCACCGACCGCGGAGACGACATGATGCTCACCATGCTGCGCCGCGGCAGCCACGCCGTGCGCGACCTCGGCACCGTGGACCTGATCAGCTAAGGGCCGCCGGCGCCGCGCGGGCCGCGCTGTGCGGCCTTCACCAGGTTCGAGCCGATGATGAGCCGCTGGATCTCGCTGGTGCCCTCGTAGAGCCGCAACAGGCGCACGTCGCGGTAGATGCGTTCGACGACCACCCCGCGCATGTAGCCGGCACCGCCATGGATC
>CAIYOH010000194.1 GCA_903927745.1 uncultured Mycobacteriaceae bacterium | reverse complement strand
GGGTCATCCGATGCTCTGTCGGCGGACTGATCATGGGGGTGGGCTTCAGCCTGGGCCCTGGATCGTTCGGCGGGCTGACCCTGTTGGGCCAGCCACTCCTGCTGCCGTACGCCTGGGTCGTGATGTCGGGCGCCTATGTCACGATGCTACTTGGAGTCATCTACCTGCGCTCCAGGTTCGGAGCCTGGATCAAAACCCGTCGAAACAAGGACGGGAAATCCGTGGTTGTGGGCCAAGACGCGGCCGGCCGATGAGACGTTCGCACACCGTCATATCGCCGGAGTCAGCGGCCTGCGACGGGCTCAGGGCGCGGCTGGGGTAACGGCCCCGGTAGGAGTCCAGGTGACGCTGATCTCCGTGCCGGGCGCCGCGGAGCGGACTAAACTCCCAGGTGCGGCGTGCGAGCGAACCCCTAGGCCCGCAGGCTCGTCATCAGGGGGTGGGGAAAGGGTGGGGCCAGTGAGCGTCATCGCCGGCGTGTGCGGGGCGCTGCCGCCCTATCGGTATACCCAGGAGGAGCTCACCGACTTCTTCCTCAGCGTCCCCAAATTCGAGGGCTTCGAGGACATCGTCCGCCAGCTGCACGCCAGCGCCAAGGTCAACAACCGTCACCTGGTGATGCCGCTGGAGCGCTACCCCGCGCTGTCCGACTTCGGGCAGGCCAACCGGATCTTCATCGACAACGCGGTCGACCTGGGGTGCCAGGCGCTGTCGGGCGCGCTGGAGGAGGCGGGCTTGGCGCCCGCGGACCTCGACGTGCTGATCACCACGACCGTCACCGGTCTGGCCTCCCCGACGCTGGATGCGCGGATCGCCGGGCGGCTCGGGTTGCGCGACGACGTGCGCCGGGTGCCGCTGTTCGGGCTGGGCTGCGTGGCGGGGGCGGCGGGCGTGGCCCGCGTCCACGACTACCTGCGCGGTCACCCGGACGACGTGGCCGCCCTGGTGTCGGTGGAGCTCTGTTCGCTCACCTACCCCGGTTACCAGCCGTCGCTGGCGGGTCTGGTCGGCAGCGCCCTGTTCGCCGACGGCGCCGGTGCGGTGGTGGCCGTCGGCGACCGCCGAGCCGACCAGGTGGGCGCCGGCGGGCCGGACATCCTCGACTCGCGCAGCCGCATGTATCCGGACACGCTGCGCACCATGGGCTTCGACGTCGGGGCCACCGGGTTCGAACTGGTGCTGGCGAAGGACGTGGCCGATGTCGTGGAGCAGTACCTCTACGACGACGTCACCGGGTTCCTGGGCGAGCACGGACTGGCCACCACGGACATCGGCGCGTGGGTGAGCCATCCCGGAGGCCCGAAGGTGATCGAGGCGATCGTCTCCAGCCTGAACCTGCCGCCGGATGCCCTGGAGCTGACGTGGCGCTCACTCGGTGAGATCGGCAACCTGTCGTCGGCGTCGGTGCTGCACGTGTTGCGGGACACGATGGCCAAACCGCCGCCGAAGGACAGCCTCGGGCTGATGCTGGCGCTGGGCCCCGGCTTCTGCTCCGAACTCGTGCTGCTGCGCTGGCGCTGATGCGGGCGTCGCCATGAACGACCGCGGAGGTGAGTCCGACGACGGGCTCGTCTCGGCGCTCCGCGCGGCGCTGAAGGACAACGAGCGGCTCAAGCGGGAGAACCGCCGATTCGTCGACCGGGCGACCGAGCCGGTGGCGGTGGTGGGGATGGGCTGCCGGTATCCCGGTGGGGTGGATTCCCCAGAATCGCTGTGGCAGATGGTGCTCGAGGGTCGTGACGTGGTGACCGACTTCCCGACCGACCGTGGCTGGGAGCTAGCGACGCTGTTCGACCCCGACCCCGACGCGATCGGTAAGTCGTACTCGCGCGGCGGAGGCTTCCTGGCCGACGTGGCCGATTTCGACGCCGCGTTCTTCACCCTCGCGCCGAGTGAGGCGCTGGCGATGGATCCCCAGCAGCGGCTGCTGCTGGAGGTGTCGTGGGAGGCGTTGGAGCGGGCCGGGATTGACCCGCTGACCTTGCGCGGCTCGCCGACGGGGGTGTTCGCCGGCATCTTCCACGGCTCCTACGGCGGCCAGGGCCGGGTGCCGGGCGACCTGGAGCGGTATGGGATGCGCGGGTCGACGTTGAGTGTGGCGTCGGGCCGGGTGGCCTACGTGCTCGGGCTGGAGGGCCCGGCGGTGTCGGTGGACACGGCCTGTTCGTCGTCGCTGGTCGCCATGCACCTGGCCGCCCAGTCGCTGCGCGCGCAGGAGTGCGACCTCGCCCTGGCCGCGGGTGTGACCGTGATGGCCACCCCGTCGATGTTCGTCGAATTCAGTCGACAGCGCGCGCTGTCCGCCGACGGGCGCTGCAAGGCCTACGCGGCCGCCGCCGACGGGACAGGTTTTTCGGAGGGCGCCGGGGTGCTGGTGCTGGAGCGGCTGTCCGACGCGCAGCGGCTGGGGCACCCGGTGCTGGCGCTGCTGCGCGGGTCGGCGGTGAACCAGGACGGCGCCTCCAGTGGCTTGGCGACGCCGAACGGGCCGTCGCAGCAGCGGGTGATCCGCGCGGCTCTGGCCAACGCCCGGCTGGCCCCGGCGGACGTGGATCTGGTCGAGGGACACGGGACCGGAACCACCCTGGGGGATCCCATCGAGGCACAGGCCCTGCTCGCCACGTACGGCCAGGAACGGCCACCGGACCGGCCGCTGTGGCTGGGCTCGCTCAAGTCGAACATGGGCCACAGCTCGGCCGCGGCCGGCGTCGGCGGGGTGATCAAGGTGGTGCAGGCGATGCGCCACGGCGTAATGCCCAAGACGCTGCACGTCGACGTGCCCACGCCGCAGGTCGACTGGGCGGCCGGGGCGGTGTCGCTGCTGACCGAGGCGCGATCATGGCCCGCGTCCGGCCGCCCGCGCCGCGCGGGGGTGTCGTCGTTCGGGATCAGCGGGACGAACGCCCACGTGATCGTCGAACAGGGTCCACCCGAGACGTCCCCTGAGCACTCATCCGCGCCTGGCGGCGACGTTGCGGTGCCGTGGGCGCTCTCGGCGCGCTCCGGGGACGCGCTGGCCCGCCAGGCCGCGCGGCTGCTCGCGCATGTGAGCGCCGATCCGGGGCTGCGCATGGTGGACGTGGGATGGTCGCTGGTGTCGACGCGGTCGCTGTTCGAGCATCGGGCGGTGGTCGTGGGCGCCGACCGCGACCAGTTGCTGGCCGGCCTGGCAGGTCTGGCAGCCGGTGACCCCGGGGCGGGTGTCGCCGTCGGCCGGGCGCGGCCGGTGGGCAAGACGGTGTTCGTGTTTCCCGGCCAGGGCTCCCAGTGGGCGGGGATGGGTGCCGAATTACTCGACAGCGCACCGGTGTTCGCCGACCACCTGCGGCGCTGCGAGAAGGCGCTCGCCGAGCACGTCCAGTGGTCGCTGATCGACGTGCTGCGCCAGGCGCCCGGCGCGCCGGGGCTGGACAGGGTGGACGTGGTGCAGCCCGTGCTGTGGGCGGTCATGGTGTCGCTGGCCGAACTGTGGCGTGCGGCGGGCGTCGTCCCCGACGCGGTGATCGGTCATTCGCAAGGCGAGATCGCCGCCGCGTATATCGCCGGAGCGCTGTCGATCGACGACGCCGCCCTGGTGGTGGCGGAGCGGAGCAGGCTGCTGCGGGAGCTGTCGGCCGCGGGCGGCATGGTCTCACTGGCCTGCGGGGTGCCGCAGGCCAGTGAGTTGCTGGCCCCGTGGGGTGATCGACTCGACATCGCCGCGGTCAACGGTGTCTCGTCCGTTGTGGTGTCCGGCGAGGTGGAGGCACTGGCGGAACTGGGGCGGCGTTGCGAGGCCGACGGGGTGCGTGCCCGGGTGATCGATGTCGACTACGCGTCGCACTCCGCGCAGGTCGACCCGATCCGCGCACCGCTGGTCGACGCGCTGGCCGGCATTGCCCCGAGATCGTCGCCGGTCGCGTTCTTCTCCACGGTGACCGGCGAGCTCACCGACACCGCCGGCCTGACGCCGGACTACTGGTTCCGCAACATTCGGGAGACGGTGCACTTCGAGCGTGCGGTGCGCGGCGCCTGTGCGGCCGGGTACGGGGTGTTCATCGAATCCAGCCCACATCCGATCCTGGCCGCCGGCATCGAGGAGGTCTCAGCGGAGGTCTCAGCGGGCTCCGGTGATGGAGCGATCGTCATCCCGTCCCTGGGCCGCGACGACGGCGGGCCGCAGCGGTTCTGGCTGTCCGTCGCGTCGGCCCACGTGGCCGGCGTCGGTGTCGCGTGGCGGTCCGCCCTGGCCGCCACCGGCGGCCACCGGGTGGAGCTGCCGACGTACGGCTTTGTCCGACAACGGTTCTGGCTGTCCGGCGGGTATTCCGGATCCGGGGACGCCGCGGGTATGGGGCTGGTCGCGGCCGAACACGGGTTGCTGGGTGCCGTGCTGACGCGGCCGGACTCCGGCGGTGTGGTGTTCACGGGCCGGATCTCGATGGCCACCCACCCCTGGCTGGCCGATCACGCCGTGGCCGGGACGGTGGTGTTTCCGGGCGCGGCGTTCGTCGAGTTGGCGCTGCGGGCCGGCGACGAGGTCGGGTGTGCGGTGATCGAGGAGTTGACGTTGTCCGCGCCGTTGGTGCTGCCGACGTCTGGTGCGGTGCGGGTGCAGGTGGTGGTCGGCGCCGCAGACGGCTCTGGGAATCGCGACGTCGCCGTGTACTCGGCGCCCACCGATGCGGGCTGGGTGGTGCATGCCCAGGGACTGTTGAGCGTGGGACCGGCCGCATCATCCGCAGACCTGTCGGCATGGCCGCCTGTCGGTGCCTCGGCGGTGGATGTCGCCGATGCCTACGGGGAACTCGCGGGGCGCTGCTACGAGTACGGCCCGGCCTTCCGGGGTCTGCGTGCGGTGTGGCGGCGCGGTGAGGAGATCTTCGCCGACGTGGACGTGCCAGCGGAGTGCGGCGCGCCGGCGGGCAGCTTCGGCATCCATCCGGTGCTGCTGGACGTCGCCCTGCACCCGCTGGGGCTGGACGGCGAGCGCGCCCAGACGGTGCTGCCGTTTTCGTGGCAGGGGGTATCGCTGTACGCGGCGGGTGCGCAGCGGGCGCGGGTCCGCATCGCGCCGGCCGGAGCGGGGGCGGTGTCGGTGGACATGGCCGATACGGCGGGGCTGCCGGTCTTGTCGGTCCGGTCGCTGGTGATGCGCCCCGTATCGCCGGGACAGCTGGCGGCCGCGGCCGGTCACCCGGATGTCTCCGGGAGCCTGGAGGGCTTGCTGGAGGTGACCTGGACCCCGATCGCGCCGGCAGCCGACACCTCCGGCGACGCCGTGCATGTCTGGGAGTGCCCGCCTGGTGGGCCGGATGTCGTGGAGTCGGTGCACGAGGCAACCGCCGAGGCGTTGCGGGCCCTGCAGTCGTGGCTCGGCGGTGACGAGCCCGGGGTGCTGGTGGTGTTGACGCGCGCGGCCCTCGCGCTGGCCGGTGAGGACGTGGTGGATCTGGCCGGGGCCGCGGTGTGGGGCCTGGTGCGCTCGGCGCAGGCCGAGCATCCGGGCCGGGTGGTCCTCGTGGACTCCGACGGTTCCGTCGATGCCGCTCGGGTGGTCGGCTGCGGCGAACCGCAGCTGGTCGTCCGCGCCGGCACGGTATACGCGGCCCGGCTGGCGCCGGCGACGATGGGGCCGGTGCTGCGGCTTCCGCCGCCCCCGCAGGGATGGCGGCTGGATGCCGGCGGCAGCGGCACCTACGAGGACTTGGTGGTGGCGCCCTGCGTCCCGATGCGCCTAGAGGCCGGGCAGGTGCGGGTGGCCGTGGCCGCCGTCGGCGTCAATTTCCGCGACGTCCTGGTGGCCCTGGGCATGTACCCCGGCGGCGGCCGATTAGGTGCCGAAGGTTCCGGGGTGGTCGTCGAGATCGGCCCGGGCGTCACCGGGGTCGCGGTCGGTGACGCGGTGATGGGGATGCTGGGGGCGGTTACGTCCGAGGCGGTGGTCGACGAGCGGCTGATCGTGGCAGTACCCGGCGGGTGCTCGCTGGCGCGGGCCGCCGGCGTGCCCGCGGTGTTCCTCACCGCGCTGTACGGGTTGTCGGTGTTGGCCGACGTGCGGGCCGGGCAGCGGGTGCTGGTGCACGCCGCGACCGGCGGCGTCGGCATGGCCGCGGTGCAACTGGCCCGGTACCGGGGCGCCGAGGTGTTCGCCACGGCGAGCCGTGGCAAGTGGGAAACCCTGCGCGCCATGGGCTTCGACGACGCGCACATCGGTGACTCGAGGACCCTGGAGTTCGAGGAGAAATTCCTGGCGACCACCTCCGGCGCCGGTGTCGACGTCGTGCTCAACTCCCTGGCCGGTGACTTCACCGACGCGTCGCTGCGGCTGTTGACCCGGGGCGGTCGTTTCATCGAGATGGGCAAGACCGACGTGCGCGACGCGCAGGTCATCGCCGAGCACTACCCGGGCGTGGGGTATCGGGCCTTCGACCTGATCGAGGTCGGGCCGGAACGCACCGCAACCATGCTGGCCGAGATCGTGCGGCTGATCGGCGCCGGCGCGCTGACGCCGTTGCGGCAGAGGACGTTCGACGTTCGCTGCGCCTCCGCGGCGTACCGCTACATCGGTTCGGCGCGCCACACCGGGAAGATCGTGCTCACCGTCCCGGACGGCCCCGGCAGGACGCTCAGCGGCCGCGACGGCGGGCTCGCCGGCGGCAGCGTGCTGATCACCGGCGGCACCGGGATGGCGGGTTCGGCGCTGGCGCGTCATCTCGTCGACCGCTACGGGGTGGGCCATGTGGTGCTGGCCAGTCGCTCCGGCGCGCAGGCCGAGGGGACTGCGCCGCTGGTCGACCAGCTGACCGAGGCCGGTGCGCGGGTGACGGTCGTGGCCTGCGACGTCGCCGATCGCGACGCGGTCGCGGCGATGCTGGACCGGATCCCGGCGCGCTACCCCCTGCGGGCGGTGATCCACGCCGCGGGGATCCTCGACGACGGGCTCATCTCCTCGCTGACACCCCAGCGGTGCGATGCGGTGCTGCGGGCGAAAGTCGACGGCGCCTGGAACCTGCACGAGCTGACCCGGGGTCTGGATGTGTCCGCGTTCGTGGTGTTCTCGTCGATGGCGGGCATCGTCGGCACACCCGGGCAGGCCAACTACGCGGCCGCGAACAGCTTCCTCGACGGCCTGATGACCCACCGGCGCGCCCACGGGCTCCCGGGATTGTCGCTGGCGTGGGGATTGTGGGAGCAGGCGTCGGCGATGACGGCGCACCTCGGCGACCGCGACAAGGCGCGGATGCGGCGGACCGGCCTCGCACCGCTGTCCACCGAGCAGGCACTGAATGCCTTCGACAGCGCCATGCTGGCGGAGCATCCCGTGCTGGTGGCCGCGAGCCTGGACAGGCGCGCGCTCGCCGACAACAGCGCCGTGCTGCCGCCACTGCTGCGCGGTCTGGCGGGACGCCCCGCCCGGCGCGTCGTCGCCGACACAACCTCCGGGCCGTTGGCGACCGGTCTGGCGGCCCGGCTGGCCGGATTGAGTCCCGAGGCGCGGCAGCGGGAACTTCTCGACGTGGTTCGCGGCAGCGCGGCCACCGTGCTGGGGCTGCTCACTCCCGCCGACATCGAGTCCGGCCGGAAGTTCCAGGATTTGGGCTTCGACTCGCTGACCGCCGTCGAACTCCGCAACCGGCTCAAGAACGCGACCGGCCTCATGCTGCCGCCGACATTGATCTTCGACTACCCGACGCCGTCTGTGCTGGCGGGACACCTCGATACGCAACTGACCGGGGGCGTGAGTGATCCCGGTGCCCACGGACCCGCCCACGGACCCGTCCACGGACCCGCCCACGAAGTCGACGACGACATTGATGAGGACCTGCGTGCCGCCACCGAGAGCGAACTCTTCGCGATCCTCGACGACGAACTCGGCCACTGACGTGGCAGACACCGACAAGTACGTCGATTACCTCAAACGGCTGACGGCCGATTTGCGGCGGGCGCGGCGGCGAGTCGAGGAGCTGGAAGGCGAACGGTCCGAGCCGATCGCGGTGGTGGGCATGGCGTGCCGTTACGCGGGCGGCGTGGATTCACCGGATGCGCTGTGGGACATGGTGATCGACGAACGTGACGCGGTGTCGGAGTTTCCCGCCGACCGCGGCTGGGACGCCGATTCTATTTACGACCCGGACCCCGACGCCCCGGGCAAGACCTACACGCGCAGGGGCAGCTTCGTCCACGATGCCGCAGACTTCGACGCCGCGTTCTTCGGCATCGGGCCCAGCGAGGCGCAGGCGATGGACCCCCAGCAACGACTGATGCTGGAGCTCTCCTGGGAAGCGCTGGAGCGGGCCGGGATTGACCCGACGCGGCTGCGGGGTTCGGCCACGGGCGTGTTCGCAGGCGTCATCCACGCCGGGTACGGCGGCCAGGTCAAGGGCGAGCTGGAGGGCTACGGCCTGACGGGCTCGACGCTCAGCGTCACCTCGGGCCGGGTGGCGTACGTGCTGGGGTTGGAGGGCCCCGCGGTGTCGGTGGACACAGCATGCTCGTCGTCGTTGGTCGCGATGCACCTGGCGGCGCAGTCGCTGCGGTCGGGGGAGTCGCAGCTGGCGCTGGCCGGCGGCGTGACCGTGATGGCGAGTCCCGCGGCGTTCGTCGAGTTCAGCCGCCAGCGGGCGCTGGCCCCCGACGGCCGGTGCAAGGTGTACGCCGCCGCGGCGGACGGCACCTCCTGGTCGGAGGGCGCCGGGGTGCTCGTGTTGGAGTGGCTCGCCGACGCGCGCCGCCTCGGGCACCCGGTGTTGGCGGTGCTGCGGGGATCGGCGGTCAATCAGGACGGTGCCTCCAACGGGCTGACCGCGCCCAACGGCCCATCGCAGCAACGGGTGATCCGGGCCGCGCTGGCCAGCGCCGGGCTGTCCCCGGCCGACGTCGACGTGGTCGAGGGGCACGGCACCGGAACCGTCCTGGGAGACCCGATCGAGGCCCAGGCCCTGCTGGCCACCTACGGGCAGGGCCGGCCCGCGGACCGGCCACTGTGGTTGGGATCGATCAAATCCAACATCGGGCACACCTCCGCCGGCGCCGGGGTGGCCGGGGTGATCAAGATGATTCAGGCGATCCGGCACCGCCGACTACCGAGGACGCTGCACGTGGATTCGCCGACGCCGCAGGTGGATTGGTCCGCGGGCGAGGTGCGCCTGCTGACCGAGGCGCGGGCGTGGCCGGACGGCGGTGCGCCGCGGCGCGCGGGGGTGTCGTCGTTCGGGATCAGCGGCACCAACGCCCACGTGATCATCGAAGAGGCCCCCCCGGAGACT